>NZ_JBVAYW010000002.1:0-448580 GCF_055412845.1 Pseudarthrobacter adonitolis
ACTGGGTTGCCCAGGAACTCAACGACCGGCCACGCAAAAGACTAGAGTTCAAAAAACCGATCGAACTGATCGAAGGACTCCTGTTGCAATGACCGCCTGAATCCGCCGAACCCTCAACGGGACACTCCCGTTGATTTTGCAGTGGCAAATAGTCCTGCAGACCCCGAGCCCTGGCAGCTCAAAGATTCGAGCCAGAGTGATGCCTTCAGTTAAGGAGCACGGGCACAGGCTTGAACGTGAAAGGTCCACCGCAATGGGGTCCGTAGGGGCGCTCCCCGGTTGCTTCCGTTTCTATTGGCAGGGTACGGGCTATGCGGGCACCCGAAGCGGCTACGGCTTCGACGTAAATGGACGTGACGCTAACGGGTGGGATCAGATACGGCGGCGACTGGGGCACCAGCCATTTTCCATCACATGGCGTCACGGCCTCAGGAGCGCATACCTCCCCAAAACAAGCCGATACTGACTCCGGCTGCCCGGAAAAGGCCAGCTCCACATCGCCGACATACGCGTACCCAATTGCGGGACACGCGCGATTTATTCCAGGCATGAATCCGATCAGGACGGCCAGAGCTAGCACGGTGGCTAGGGCACCAACGGCAAGCACGACTACGGCCCGGGGCTTCATAGTGTGAGCCTAACGCGACATTCCGCATCAATCTCGCCTCCGAGGACTCCTGGAGCTGTCAGCTCAAGCGCTCTTAGAGGAACCCTGACCGGCCCACAATGGTCCTGAGGTCAGGCCGTGGTGGTGCGCCCGTTTCGGACTTAAGCATGCCCTGTTCCACGAGTAGCGCGAGTCGGTTGGCCACCGACTGCGATGCCTCCGGAACACAGGATAACGCTGTCAGAGTGGGAGTAAGAACGTCGATCAGGCAGCCCATTGGCGGTCAAGGCACGAGAAGTTTGTACTTGCTCTTGGCTCCATACCGCTGTCTATTTCCCGGAGGAATCCGCCCGCACCCACTAGACTGCCCCCACATAGGACTTGGCCATGCTGCGTCCTTACGCTATGAACTTGTCATGCGACACGCGCCACCGGCTACCCGGGCTGCTCTCGATCCTGCGGTGAACGCGGACCGGAAGTACGCTTACTATTCCATCGCGGGAATGCTACCGTGAAGATCCACCCGCAGGCGGATCCTGGAGACGACGATGAGCGTGAATGAAGCAGGGAAAGACCCCCGCGACGACGATTCCACCAGTGACCGGAAGCTGACGGGCCCTGCTGGCCTCGGCCGGGATGGCACCATTCCCGGCTCACCGGATGGTGTGGGGCTCGGTGCGGGCACGGAGCCGAACACCTTCGAGCCGGAAGAGGATCCGGACGCGACCGCCGAAGCAGCCGAAGACATCGAAGATACCCGCTGAGGAGACCTCCGCAGCCTCCGGGCCGTGACCCGGTCAACCGGTGGGCTGACCGTCCGGCTAAGGCTGTGGCCGTCCGTGCCTCGATGTGAACCCGACGGCCTTTCGGCACAAAGAGCCGACTCCAAACCAGGAGCATGCCTCCAAGATGACGGCCGGAGTGTCCCATCAGTCCGGCACCGACGCAGTCGTCCCTGTTCCGGGGGTGGGGGACAGCGACAGGATGATCCCGGTGGTTCCCCCACGCTCACACTGTCGAAGGCAGCGGCGGGCTCCCGGGAAAGGCAGGCTCAACCCTCTCCGTTGATGCTTTCCGCTGTGATCCCATGCCGATAGGCCGCCGGGACTTGGGACCCGGTTTGAGAGTCCGCCCCGCGACGGACGGTGGGTCAGCGGGGGCACGGGTCAGGCCAGGGAGTGCTAGAAAAGCCTTTCGATTTCGACGAACATGATCCAGGCAGTGCCGCGGTTTTCCACGGTGTGGGTGGCTCCTGCGGGGCGGGCGTAGCTTTGACCGATGCTGAGCTCCACGGCGGTCTGGGCACCGTCCGGGGCCGTCGCCCACAGGGTCCCCTCGGTGAGGGGGACGACCACGTACTCGTGCTCGTGCATGTGCTCAGGGATCGCATCGCCTGGTTCCAGTTCCCAGCGTGTTACCCGGAAGGTGCCGTTCTCGATCTGCGTTTCACTGAGGGCCATGGTCTCTCCTGTGTTGGCTGTGTTCGCCAGGCGGTCAAGCCGGACCCATCCATCTTGGCCCGGGGAGTTGCACTGGCGCGGTTCAGGCAGCCTTGTGCCGGCGGGGGTCGCGGCCGCGTGTACCATGTCCGGGCCTTGCGGGCGTGCCGGTGGCTGTCCAGGGTGGCAGCGCGCCGGCTAAACGGGCAGAGGGGGGTGGAGCGGTGGAACGCGGGGAAGTGGTCCGGGTCGCGTGCCGGGCGTTGGCCGATGGTTGGTGGAGCGGGATGTCGGGGCAGAGGTCGGTGATCAGGCCCATGCCGGCGTATTCGCGGACGGCGGTGATGCCGGCGACAGCGGCTGCCTTGTCGGGGAATGGCCTGGAGAGGGCCATCACGGTCCCGTCCGGGGCCGTGAGCCTGAACCTGAAGTGTGTGTTTTCGTCGGTGAAGAGTTCGAATGTGCCTGTCATGGGTGTCCTCCTGGACGCGGGAAGTTGCCGCGTCGGCTTTCTCGTCGGGTCCGGGATGCGGCGTTGCTTCCCGGCCTTCGGTCCGTCGAAAGGATTCTGTACTGCGTGGTTCTGTTCTCTGAGCTCTGTGAGGTATGCCACAGGGCGGTCTGAACCCAAGCTACTCGAACAGTAAGGTGGCTGGCCAGTACCGGGCGGCTTCGGCGTCGATGTGACTGTTGACCTTACGACTTCGAAAGAGGGTCTGACCAAGTCCGTGATCGTGCAGTGCGCATGACGGTGGTTCGGTTGTCCGAAAACCCGTCTGTTTATGCTGCCTGCAAGGCATTGGCGCCGAAGGTCACCATGAAAGACAATCCCGAACGCATCGCCAACGAAGCCCAGTTCGCTGCCCTGACAGGCACCGCCCCCATCCCCGCCTCCTCGGGGAAGACCACCCGGCACAGGCTCAGCCACGGCGGCGACAGAGCCGCCAACGCAGCCATCCACCACATGGTCGTTTCCCGGATGACCACCGACCAGCGCGGCTAGCCGTTCGGCGGCGAACGAGTAAGCCGCGGCAAATGTCGATCTGTGTCTCGTGAGTGGCTTTGACTACGAGCGTTGAGTAGTCCGTAGCCGGGACTGCCTCTAACAGCTTCCACTTAATTGAGTTCTGTGCTGGTGGCTGGATACTCGGGATCTTGTTCATGCAGGGAGAGCAACTACAGCATGAGGCGGTTGTGGCGAACCCCAGCGCCGTCCTGTTCTTTAGCGGAGCACGGAAGTAGTCTGGAGTCTCCAGACCGGCCAGATGAAAGGAGATGTTATGACCATCCCATCCAGCCCCGTTCCGCCGCCCGGAACCCCAGACCCGACATCCCCCGTTCCCCCCAGCCCCTTCCCGGATCCGGATCCGGGGCCAGGATCCCCTGATCCAACGTCTCCCGTTCCGCCACATCCGGGTCCGGACGCGAATCCCCTGCCCGTTCCTGATCCGGCATCGCCAAACGAGGACCCTACCCGCAGGTCCTGAGGGCGGCATTTCGCCCCCGAAGTTTGCCTGAGCGTTAAAGCGCTGGGGGCAGCCGGTCTGGAGGGCCGACCTTGGCCCCGGTGACGGTTGCATGTGGCTGAGGGTGGCGGCTTCCATACTGGGATTCCCGGTGGAAGGATGCCGGTATGACAGAGAAGCAGGATGGGAATCCTCAGGAGCCTCGCCACCATGACGGTTCCGGTGGTTCAGCGGGCAAACAGTCAATGCGCACCGTCGGACAGCGCCGACGGGACGCAGAGGACAAATTGGAACATCATCTGGAGGAGGCCCGCCACAAGGAACATTAACACGACGTCTGACTGGCGGAGCACATTTCCGGCAGAAACCCGCGACGTGAGTCGTGTGACCGTCCCGGATATTGTGCTCTGACGATCGGGGCGGTTAGGGGAGGCGGACTGATAACAGAGGCTGGTTATCGTTCGAAATGTGTTCTGGGGGAGCCGTCCGGCAGGGCCTGGAGGATGCTTTCGGCTACTTCGCGGACTTTGATGTTCCGGTGGCTGGATGCCCTGGCGAGAATCTCGAACGCCTCAGCGTAGGAACACCGGTTCTGACCATGATCACACCGCAGGCGATGTCAATGCTGGTCCGACCTTCCAAAGCTGCACGAAGATCGGCCGCTGATGTGAGGGCAGCCCGGACATCAAAGGCCAGCTGCAAGCTCTCGGAAGCGACATCGGCGAAGGCCGTGGCCCGGGCAATGGTTTTGGGGCCGAATTGGTTCTTTTGAGTGCGAAGAGTGTCAGGGCGCAGCGTGAGCCGTTGCTCATCTGTGCGAGTCGCTGCAGGGACCCCCAGTTCTAGGTCTGTGTCTGTGTTGCTGCTGAGATCAGGAAGGACCTTGTGGCCATCTTCCCGAAAATCAGTCCTGCCGGCGTCGCCGGGGCAGGCATTGCCGTGGGAGTCCGCGAAGAATGCCCGGTCGGCAAGATGTGTCATGTCTGAACCTTTCATGTCCGCAGGATCCGAGGTGTCAGGGCACCGACCGTGGGGCCGGTAGAGGCTCTTCGGAGCAGCCCGCGGGATCTGATGGGTCCACGTCGCCGTTGGCACCGGCCCTTTATCCCTGATCAGGTCCCTTCAGGGGTTCTTCACGGTCTGGGCGGGATCTCTTGAACCGCTGCCTAGGCCCATTCTGACGGTGACCGGAGGTGTAGGAGATATAGCCCGGGTTGGGAGAGCCTAGGTCAGACTGCCAGGTAGCTTTTCGGTCGGGGAGGACCCGCCAGTTGGCGCTCCGCCGGGTGGAGACTTCAGATTACGTCCCCCGGTAACGGGCTGCAGTGGACTGGCGCGGGCGCAGCTGACAAGACCTCCATGGTGTCACAGGGTGTGTCCGGCGAGCGGATGACTGCCGGAGCGTGTGAGTTCCTGCGGGGCTATCCGGCTGATTCGGACCGTCACTTCCACGGTAGCTGTGGGTGGAGGGGCTGTGGATGGTGGGGGAGTGGCCAGTTCCTTCCGGATGGCGGCGGCGACCCTGCGGGCAACTGCCGGGGCCGGGCTGGCGGCGTCCACGCCGATCCTGACCTGCACGTTCGTGGCGGTGCCGTCCGTGCTGAGGGTGACGGCAACGTCCGGGGGGCTGCCTGCGCCGGTGATCGCGTCTGCGATGCCGGCGGCGGTCCGCTGCCAGGCGGGGTCCGCAGGGTAGAGGGCGGTGACTCCGGAATGTCCTGGATCAGCCGGCTCAGACGTTCGGCTGTGTTCATGTTCTGGTCCTTTCCGGCTGGCCGGGTGCTTTCCGCACGTCGGAGAAGGTGATGTTGATGGTGGCCTGGAGTCCGCTGAGCCGGCGGGGGCGAACCTCTGCCGCTTCCAGCGATCACCCGAAAACTTCGCTGCCGCGAGCCCGACCACAACCGGCCGTCCACAGCAGCAAACTAGTGTCCGTGGGACACTTCCCGGGCTCTTCGCGGCAGGAACAGCGACGCGCCAAAAACTAGGGAGGCCGGCGCAAGCGCCGACCTCCGAAGCTCTTCCGGCACTGAACCAGTGGGTCTCCCCCTAGTCTTTCTTTTTGAAAGCGTCCTTAATTTTCTCGCCGGCCTGCTTCAGGTCGGACTTGGCCTGATCGCCTTTGCCTTCGGCCTTGAGGCGGTCATCCCCGGTCGCTTCGCCGGCAGTTTCTTTGCCCTTGCCACGCAGCTTCTCGGCGGCGTTGCGAGCTTTGTCTCCCAAACCCATGGCATTTCTCCCTACGGTTGGCACCCCCACGGACATGCCGGGGGCTAGCCCCTCAATCATATCCGTAGGATGGGAAATTTCCCGGCCCGGATCTACCTGTTGACTGTTCGATGCCCACGTCGTCCGGCAAACTACCGGAAGGATACTGATCCAGTGCTCCCGATGAACCAGAGCCGGCCAGCGCCTCGGCGCGGACCTCTGCAACCAGGCGCGTCAACGTGGAGCTACCAGGAAGAAGGACTTTCCGCTCACGCAACCAGACCACCGCCCGTTCGAACAAGCGCACCGGCCCCCGTGGATGTCCAGGCCCGAGCCGACAGGAACGGCTTCAGCTGCTCGTTCTTCTCCGGATCTGTGAAGTCCACGTATCCATAAACAGCAGAGATCTCCTCGGCATGCTCATAGCCGGCCTGTCCCCGCCGCGCATAAAGCTTGGGAACAGAAGCATCCGCAATACCCAGCTGCCCGGCCAAGGACTCCACTACGGGCCATGGAACGGCCAACGGATCAGTCAGAAACCGGCCCACAATCCGCACCGTAGCCAGTCGCACAGCGAATCCCAGACGGTTGTGCATCCCCCGTCGGCGGCCGACTACCGACAGATCGCTATCGTCCAACCAACACAAGCGTTCCAGGTCTTCCTGCGATACCTGATCAGGGATCGGCCGAACCCGGCGGCCTGCTCATCACTCAGAAAATCGACCGCCATGCGACCAATTCAACAGCTACGTGACCCCTAAACGTGAATCTCCGTACCGATCCTCCTCAGACCCCGCCTCGGCACAAATAAGTTGAGCCTTGAGAGTCCCAACCACGCGGAGTATCGTGGCGCAAACCCACCCTGCGCAACACCCTGACTTGGGAGAGATCATGCCTAGTGTGCGACGCCAATTGGCTGCTGTGACGGCTATCCTGGCCTTGAGCGCAACGGGTGGGGCGGTGACCAGTCCCGCGTTCGCAGACCCCCGGGCGACCGACAAAACCCCGACAGCCACCGGGTACGGCGGGGCGGTCAGCACCGTTGACCCGGAGGCGTCCGCTGCCGCGATCGAGGTCCTGCGCGACGGAGGCAATGCGGCGGATGCCGCCGTCGCCGCGGCCGCGACCCTGGGTGTGACCGAGCCCTACAGCGCCGGCATCGGCGGGGGCGGATACTTTGTGTTCTACGACGCTAAGACCGGTGACGTGGGAACCATCGATGGCCGCGAAACGGCTCCGGCAACGATGCCGACCGACGCGTTCATCGACCCCGCCACCATCACGCCTGCGAACCCGGCAGGCAGTCCATACCGGTTTACCCCCGAACTGGTCACCAGTGGTGTCTCCGTAGGAGTCCCCGGAACACCGGCCACGTGGGAACGGGCCTTGGAACGGTGGGGAACGCTGGACCTGGATGAGGCCCTCGCACCTGCTATCAAGGTGGCTCACCGTGGCTTTGTGGTAGACGAAACCTTCCGCCAGCAGACGGATGACAACCGGGCGCGCTTCGAAGCATTCCCTGCCACGAGCGGCCTGTTCCTCCCCGGCGGCGAACTGCCCGCCGTCGGCAGTATTTTCCATAACCAGGACCTCGCCAAGACATACCGGCTCCTCGCGAAGGAGGGAACGGATGCCTTCTACGGCGGCCCGCTCGCAGCGGAGATCGCCGCCACGGTCCAGTCACCGCCCAAGAGCGACACAACCACGCTGCCTGTTCCGGCCGGCTACCTGACGACGGCGGATCTCGCCGCATACCGAACGCTGGATCAGGAGCCCACGCATGTGGAGTACCGCGGCTACGACATCTACGGCATGGCGCCGTCCAGCAGCGGCGGCACAACAGTCGGCGAAGCGCTGAACATCCTGGCGCCATTCAACCTCCGTGAGATGACCACGCCGGACGCCCTGCACCACTACCTTGAGGCCAGCGCACTCGCTTTCGCGGATCGTGCCAAGTACGTAGGCGACCCCGCATTTGTCGACGTCCCCACCGAGGCCCTCACCGATCCGCAGTTTGGGAAGGAGCGGGCGTGCGCCATTGACTCCGGGACGGCGGCAACCAAGCCGGTACCGGCCGGGGACGTGTCAGAGTACGACGGCGTGTGCCAGGTTACGCCTGCGGCAGCCGCAGACGAGAAGGACACCGAAAACATCTCGACGACCAACCTGACCGTCGCGGACAAGTGGGGGAACGTCGTCGAGTACACCCTCACGATCGAGCAGACCGGCGGTTCCGGCATGGTGGTTCCCGGCCGCGGGTTCCTGCTCAACAACGAACTCACCGACTTCTCCACCGTCTATGTCCCCACCGACCCGAACCGGATCGAGCCCGGCAAGCGCCCACGGTCCTCGATGTCGCCCACCATCATCCTTAAGGACGAAAAGCCGTTCCTGGCGCTCGGTTCCCCCGGCGGATCGACCATTATCACCACGGTGCTGCAGACCATCCTCAACAGGGTGGATCTGGATATGAACATTTTGGAGGCACTCAAGGCACCCCGTGCATCCCAGCGCAACACCGCCAATGTCACGGCCGAGCCGGGCTTCATCACGGAATATCGAGACGCCTTGATACCATACGGTCATAAGTTGGCGGCCGCCGGGGACGCCTTCACGTCGGCAGCCGAAATCGGTGCCGCGACAGCCATCGAGTTTGGGCCCGGCAAGAGCATGACCGCGGTTGCCGAGCCCACCAGGCGCGGCGGCGGTTCGGCGATGGTGGTCATACCGTCGCGGTGAGCCAGGTTGCGCCAGTGGGCCGTGAGCCGCTTGGGGTTCGGGCCGGGTTTGCCGTGGGCCGGGTTACTGGCTCATTCCGGGACTGACGGCCACAAACTCGATGCTGGTTTGCACCTTTTTCTGCGGACCACGGGAAAAACCCTTGGCATCAAGCTGGTTCTGGGCACGGAACACGGCCAGTGCGTCATCGTAGATCTCGTTGAGGCGGCGGCCGGAGAAGACCTCCTGGGAGCTGTCGCTGAACGTGACGGTCACGGCGGCACTGGCCGGGAAGTGCCTCTTCATGCGGATGAAGCCTGCGGAGTCCTGCTGGAGGTTGATCAAGGGAAGTCCTGCTTTCATGGTCGACGACCTCCAGTCTGACCTATCCCGCCGCACCTACGCTGACGCCGGTAGGGGATTGCGGCGACAATGGACGGGTGACATCGCCAGCCAACTCCGCCGCCGTCCCCCCGGGCACCTCTGCCGCCGGCACCTTTGACCTGGCGGCCATCGGCACCGGTCTGGCCTTTGCAGAATCGCTCGGGGAGTTGTCCTCTGTGCTGCGCGCCCGCGGTGCGGCGGGTACGGCAGTAGTGCAGGCGCCGCCCGGCACCGGCAAAACAACGCTTGTCCCGCCGCTGCTCGCCAACCTGACGGGACACGCCAGGGAGGCCCGGCGCGTGGTGGTCACCCAGCCCCGGCGGGTGGCCGCCCGCGCAGCCGCCCGCCGGTTGGCCGCACTGGACGGCAGCCGGATCGGAGACCGCGTGGGGTACACCGTCCGCGGTGAACGCCAGGCCGGGCCTGCCACCCTGGTGGAGTTTGTTACGCCCGGGATCCTGCTGCGGCGTCTGCTCGACGATCCCGGCCTGGAGAGCACCGGCGCGGTCATCCTGGACGAGGTCCACGAACGCGGCCTCGAAACCGACCTGCTGCTGGGCTTGCTCACCGAAGTGCGCCAGCTGCGCGGCGACCTCACCTTGGTGGCCATGTCCGCCACACTGGACGCGCCCCGCTTCGCCGCCCTGATCGGGGGCGCAGCCGGGAATGCAGGGACAGCGGCCGACGGCGGCGGGCCGGCTCCCGTCGTCGACTGCCCCTCAGCGCTGTACCCCCTGGAGGTGGAGTGGGTGCCCGCCGCCTTGCCGCGGCTGGACGACCGTGGGGTCGCGCGCGGGTTCCTGGACCACGTGGCAGATACGGCCGCGCAGGTCCACACCGCTGCGGTGGCGCAGGACGCGGGCACCGACGCTCTGGTGTTTGTCCCTGGTGCCTGGGAGGTCTCCTATGTGGCGGCCCGACTCCGCGGCCGGGCGGCCCCCGGAACCGAGGTGCTCGAACTCCACGGCCAGGTGAGCCCTGCCGAACAGGACCAGGCCGTGTCAGGGCGCCGGCCGGGCGGCCCTGCACGGATCATCGTGTCCACGGACTTGGCTGAATCATCCCTGACCGTCCCCGGTGTGCGGCTGGTGATCGATTCCGGGCTGACCCGCGAACCCCGCCGCGACGCAAGCCGCGGCATGTCCGGGCTGGTGACTGTTTCCTGCTCCCGGGCCTCAGCAGAACAGCGGGCTGGACGGGCCGCGCGGCAGGGTCCGGGCCGGGTGGTGCGCTGCTACGACCAGCGGACTTATGGTGCCGCGCCGGCGCATGTGACGCCCGAGATCGCCGTCGCGGACCTGACCGGTGCTGCGCTGGTCCTGGCCTGCTGGGGAGCACCGGGCGGCGCCGGGCTGGCGCTTCCGGATGCACCTCCCGCGGCAGCCATGGGCGAGGCTGTTGAGGTGCTGCGCGAACTCGGAGCCGTGGCCCACGACGGGCACGCCACCAAGCTGGGCCGGACGCTGGCAAGGGTCCCGTCCGATCCCCGGCTGGCCCGCGCACTGCTCGACGGCGCCGCGGCCGTAGGTCACCGCGCCGCAGCGGAAGCCGTGGCACTCGTGGCGGGGGACCAGCGGGCCCCAGGGGCCGACCTCACGCGGCTGCTGACCGCCCTGCGCACCGGAAAGGACCCCGCCGCCAGGCGCTGGGCGGAGGACGTCCGCCGGCTGGAGACAATCGCGCGGAAAGAGGCCGCCGCCGTCGGCCTGCCAGTCGTCGCCGCCCTGGCAACCGACGCACCGGTGACCGCGGCGGAGGCGGTGGGCGTCGTCGTCGCTTTGGCGTTCCCGGACCGCGTGGCCCGTCGCGTCCCGGGCGATGGCCCGGCGCGGTACCTGCTGTCGTCCGGCACACGCGCGGGGTTACCGGCGGGCAGTCCGCTTACCGGACATGAGTGGCTGGCCGTGGCGGAAGTTTCGCGCGCCGCCGGCCGGGACGCCGCCGGCACCGGCGCAGTGATCCGGTCCGCCGCGCCGCTGAGCGCCGACGCCGCCGAGGCGGCCGCCGGGCACCTCCTGACCGACACGGTAGAAGCGCAGTTCAGCCAGGGCCGGGTGAAGGCCAGGCGGGAACGCCGGCTGGGTGCCATCAGCCTGTCCTCCACCCCCGTCCGCCCCTCCGCCGAGGCCGGCCGTGCCGCCGTGGCTCGCGCCCTCGCCAAGGAGGGACTGGCCACCATCGGATGGTCGACGGCGGCTGACGCCTTGCGCCGCCGCCTCGCCTTGCTGCGCCGCGAACTGGGTGAGCCGTGGCCCGATGTTTCCGAACCGTCCCTGCTGGCGAGGCTGGACTCCTGGCTGGGACCGGAGCTTGAGGCACTGGCCGGCGGCGCCACCACCAACAGCATCGACCTCACCGACCCCTTGCGGCGGCTGCTGCCCTGGCCCGAGGCGGTCCGCCTGGCGGAGCTGGCACCGGAGGCGCTGAAAGTGCCGAGCGGATCCATGGTGCGGATCGACTACCCCGACGTTTCCGACAAAGCCGGGTCAGGCTCCGTCGCGCCGGACCCGGCAGGACCCGGGCAGGCAGGCGCGGACGACGCCGGCCGGCCGGTTGTCGCGGTCAAGCTGCAGGAGTGCTTTGGCTGGGCTGAGACGCCGCGGCTGGTGGACGGCAGGGTTCCTGTCCTCTTCCACCTGCTGTCACCCGCGAGGCGGCCGCTCGCTGTGACGGGCGACCTGGCGTCGTTCTGGTCCGGGCCGTACGCGCAGGTGCGGTCCGAGATGCGGGGCCGCTATCCCAGGCATCCCTGGCCGGAGGATCCCTGGACGGCGCAGCCGACTGCACGGACCAAGGCCCGCATGTAGCGACGGCCCGTCCGGGGGTTCTTTCTCCGGACGTTCAGGTGATTGGTTGGTTGCGCAGGTGAGATGCCCGACACGCGGCCGAAACGTTGCGTCGACGCGCTGAAACATGGCGCGGTTAGGCTCGTTCCTACTTGGACAACGTGGTCCAGACCACCACACGGAAGGACACAATAATGTTGCTTTTGAGTAGCCTGAACCTCCTGTTTGACGCCGGCCGCGGAGAGGACAGCCGCCCGCACAATGTCGGGATCGGGAAGACCGATTTCCCCACCGGTCGGCTGACCTCCACCGCCTGGGAAGGCTGGTGGCACGAGGACGCCGCGTAGCCGAACCGGTCAGCCGCGGCGCCGCATGAACTCCGCCACCGCAGGCGCCAGCGACGCTCCGATCTCTGTAGCGTCGCGCTTCTTTCCTGCGACGGCGAAGGAGTGGTCACCGCCGTCGATCCAGTCAAGGACAGCGGACGGGCCGATCCGGGAGACCACACCCTCCAGCAGATCCGGCGTCGCGAAGGTGTCGCGGGTGCCTTGCAGGAACAACATGGGGAGCGTGAGCCCGTAGAGGTGCTCGTCCCGGAGCTTTTCCGGTTTGCCGGGCGGGTGGAGGGGATAGCCGAGGTAGACGAGTCCGGCACTATCCATTCCCTCGGCAACGGCCATGGACGCCATCCGGCCGCCGAACGATTTGCCGGCCGCCCACACCGGTCCGGTATCACTGTGCTCCGCCCCTCGCCGCGTGGCTTCATGCATGGCGGCGCGCCAGGCGGCGATGGCTGCCGGCGGCCGGTCCGGGAATTTCCGGCCGGCCTCGCGGTAGGGGAAGTTGAAGCGCAAGGTGGCAACGCCGTCGTCGTTCAATGCCCGGGTGAACCCGCTCAGGAAGGGGTGCTCCATGCCCGCCCCGGCCCCGTGCGCCACCACTAGGGTGGCGAACGCATGCTCGGGACGGGCATAGGCAGCGGAAACGCCGACGCCGCCCACGGCGATAGTTAGGGCGGACTCTGAGACAGTCATGGATCTATCATGCCGGATTCCTTCCGTACTTCGGGGGGCGGCGGTTGGCTGCGCAGGCGCGGCACTGGTTGCCTGCCCAGGTGGGGCAAAGCAGGGCGACAGCGCAGGGACAGCCAGTGGCCGGAGAGTGGGCAGGCCGTCCTTCTGCTCGCCGGCTTCATCGCCAGCCGCGGTGGCTTCAGTCTGCTGGACGCCCTCCTGTGGACCACGGCAGGGTCACTCCTGGGGGCGTACGTGCTCAACGTCCTTGGCGGATGGCTCGGACGGGACAGGACCCGGGCGCTGATCGGCAGGATTCCCCTCGTGGCCGTCGGCATTGACAGGATGCCGCTGTGGCGCTTCCTGGGCCTGACGCTCGCCGTCGGCCTCATCTGGAACACGGTCCTGATCCTGGCCGGATATTTTCTCGGTACGAACTGGCAGCTCGTGGAGAAGTACGCCGGGGAGCTCCAGTTGCTGGTGGCCGCAACAGTACGGCGGGCGAGCGTCCGGGTCCAATCTCTTGTGTTTGCCGAGGGGTGGGCGGGTGCTGACCCCGCGGGCGGCACAGGGTAGGTTGTCCCCATGGCGAGCGAACAGACCACCCTCACTGTCCCGGGACCGCACGGCGAACGCGAGATGCGCATTTCCAGCCCCAGCAGGGTGCTCTGGCCGGAGCTGGGTCTGACCAAGCTGGACCTCGCACGCTACATGGTGGATGTGGGGGAGGCGTTCATTGCCGCGAACGGTGACCGGCCGGTGGCGCTGCAGAGGTTCTCGGAAAACGTCGCGGGGGACCAGTTCTTCTCCAAGAACCCGCCCAAGGGAACCCCGGACTTCATCCGTTCGGTGAAAGTGATCTTTCCGAGCGCACGCTCGCACCCCATGCTGGTCCTTGACGAACCGGCCGCGGCAGTATGGGCGGTGCAGATGAATACGGTGGTGTTCCATCCGTGGCCGTCACATGTGGAAAACACCGATAGCCCTGACCAGCTGCGCATTGACCTTGACCCGCAGCCGGGAACAGACTTCGACGACGCCGTCCCGGCTGCCCTGGGGCTGAAAGACGTGCTGGCGGAGGCCGGGCTGGACTCGTTCATCAAGACGTCGGGGAACCGCGGCCTGCACGTCTACGCGCCCATCGAGCCCACTCACGAATTCCTGGACGTCCGCCATGCCGTGATCGCCGCGGCCCGCGAGCTGGAGCGGCGGATGCCGGACAAAGTGACCACGGCCTGGTGGAAGGAGGAACGGGGCGTTAAGGTGTTCCTGGACTTCAACCAGGCGAACCGGGACCGCACCATCGCCGGCGCGTACAGCCCCCGCGCGCTGGCCCATGCGCCGGTCTCCTGCCCCATTACCTGGGACGAACTGGGCAGCGCGGATCCCAAGAACTTCACCATCCTGACGGTCCCGGAACGGCTCAGGACCCTGGGCGATCCCTGGTCAGACATGAAGGCGCATCCGGGCACCATCGATGTGCTGTTGGGTTGGTGGGAGCGGGACCTCAAGGCCGGCCTCGGCGAGCTGCCCTTCCCGCCGGACTACCCGAAGATGCCCGGTGAGCCCCCGCGGGTGCAGCCGAGCCGGGCCCGCAAGCAGGACTGAGTCCGTTCGAGCCCGGGCTACTCGAACCGGGACGGGTCCCCGGTGCCGCGCCGGACCACCTCGGCCACTCCGCTGGAATAGTCGATCACCGTGGTGGGCTCTGCCCCGCAGTCGCCGGAATCGATGACGGCGTCCACCTCGTGTTCGAGGCGTTCCTTGATTTCCCAGCCCTGGGTCAGCGGGTCTTCCTCATCGGGCAGAAGCAAAGTGCTGGAGAGCAGCGGTTCGCCAAGCCCGGCCAGCAGTGCTTGGACCACCCGGTTGTCCGGGATCCGAACGCCCACCGTCTTTTTCTTCGGGTGCAGCAGCCGGCGCGGGACTTCCTTGGTGGCAGGCAGGATAAACGTGTAGCTTCCGGGGGTGACGGCCTTAATGGCGCGGAAGACATCGTTGCCGATGTTCACGAACTGGCCCAGCTGGGCGAAGTCCTTGCACACCAGCGTGAAGTGGTGCTTGTTGTCGAGCCTGCGGATATTCCGGATCCGGTCCAGCGCATCCTTGTTGCCCAGCAGGGCTCCGAGGGCGTAGCAGGAGTCCGTCGGGTAGGCGATCAGCCCGCCGTCGAGCACGATCTTCACGGCCTGCGTGATGGCGCGAGGCTGGGGATCCTGGGGGTGAACATCAAAGTATCTGGCCATGCTCCTGAGCCTACGACAATTGCCGCCCTGGTCAGCAGACAGGCACCGCTCCGTGCGCACAACGCCGATGCCGTATAGGTTCAGGGCGTATAGGTTCAGTCAGCCGGGTGAGTCCTGGTCGGGATCGAAAGGTGGCAGCATGCCGGTGTGGCTTCAGGCGTTGATGTGGGGAACCGTGGCCGGCGCCGCCCTGGTGCTTGGGGCGGCCGCGTCATGGAAATGGGCGATTCCGTCCAAACTTGTCTCCTCGATCATGTCCTTTGGGGCGGGCGTGTTGATTTCGGCCCTGGCGTTCGAGCTCGTCGGTGAGGCTGTTGAGGGAGGGGGCCTGTGGCCCACCGTGACCGGATTCCTGGCCGGCTCCGTGGTCTACGTCGGAGCGAACATGCTCCTGACCCGGGCCGGCGCAAAACACCGCAAACGCTCAGGCGGCCAGCAACCGTCGGAGCAGGACAGCCCAGGCAGCGGCACGGCCATCGCTTTCGGCGCCCTCCTCGACGGGATCCCAGAGTCGATAGTGCTCGGCGTCGGTCTCATCACCGCGGGATCGGTCAGCCCGGCCCTGCTTGCGGCTGTGTTCATCTCCAACGTTCCCGAGGGCCTTTCCGGAACTGCGGGGATGAAAAAGGCAGGCCGCAGTACCGGCTACATTTTTGGGGTGTGGGGAGGCATTGCCGTGATGTGCGGGCTCGCCTCACTGATCGGGTTCGTGGCGCTGGAGAACGCGCCGGACGCCGTCATCGCCTTCATCACTGCGATCGCGGCCGGCGGGATCCTGGCGATGCTCGCCGACACCATGATCCCCGAGGCGTTCGAGGAGCATCACAACCTGACGGGACTGACCGCTTCCGTCGGGTTCCTGACGGCCTTCACAGTCCACCAGCTCGGGGGTTGACCTCCCGCCGCCGTCAACGGTCAGCCCACGTGTACCCACGGCCGCTTCGTGACATCCGGTTCGGCTTCGCGCAGGATCTCGCGCGTCACGATGATCCCGATGGGCCCGGTCAGGTTCTCCGCCATAAACTCCAGGGCCTGGGTGTCCAGCCGGACGTGCGTGGCGTGCAGTTCGAACGATCGAAGCACCCTCGATAGCAGCGAGATGCTTAAGCCGAGGGTCCGCTTACGCTGCTGAAGCCGGCGGGTCGAGAGCGTCACAGCCACGGCCGCCGAGGTCATCAGCACCAGGACGCCGGTGGCGTACGCTCCGCCCCGGGCATCGACGTCGGCCTCAAACAGCCAGGTGATCAGGAACCCGATCAGCGTGAAGACGAGCACGAGCGCCGGACTGCCTTCGCCCATGAAGGCGCCATGCCGTACCGCGGAAGGTGCCGGGGGACAAAGTTCAGCAGGCCGGCCATCGCGGACGCGCCGGCGAACCACAGGATGGCGATGGTGCTCAGGTCGTACACCGTCCCGAAGCCCGCCCCGAGGTATTCGTGCGCCAGGAACGCCAGCGCCCGCCCGTTCGCTTGCCCGCCCGGCAGGAACTCGTGCGCGGGATCAGGACCACCGTGGTGAAGCTGCTGGTGACCAGGAAGGAACTCATAATCACGGCTGCGGTGGTCAGCATCCGCCGGGTCCCCTGGATCCGCCCGGCCGGGTTCTCCTCTGTATCGCCCGCGCCGCCGCGGACCTGCGGCATCACGGCCACGCCGGTTTCAAAGCCGGACAGCCCCAGCGCCAGCTTGGGGAAGACCAGCAGGGCGATGGCCACCGCCATCAGCGGATTCCCGTGCGAGGTGTTCAGGGTCTGCCACCACTCACCGACGGCGACCGGATGGGCGGCTGCTTCCACCAGCGACCTGGAGATGACCACCACGTTGAGCCCCAGGTACAGGACCGCCAGCACAACGGCGGCGCCGATGGCCTCCTTGAACCCACGCAGGAAGACCGCAGCGAGCAAGGCTAGCAGGAACAGCGTCACCGTCACCTCCTGGCCATGCAGGACGTCCGGGGCAAACGGGTTCTCGATCAGGTGTGCCGTGGCATCGGCGGCGGACAGCGTCATGGTGATCATGAAGTCCGTCGCCGCAAACCCCAGCAGCACCAGCACCAGGAGTTTGCCCCGCCACTTGGGGAGCAGCCGCTTCAACATGGCAATGGAACCCTCGCCGCGGTGGCTCTCGCCGGCAACCCGGCGGTACACCGGGAGTGCGTCCAGCAGCGTGACGGCCACCAAGACCAACGTGGCAGGGGTGAGATGGCGCCGGCCGCGAGCGCGGCGATGGCCGGCTGATAGCCGAGCGTGGAGAAGTAGTCCACGCCGGTCAGGCACATCACCTGCCACCAGCGGTGCTTCTTCCCCTGGTCGGCGAGCCCGCCCGGCCCCTGATGGGTGCCCTTCGCGTCCTCCAGCCCGAACATCAGCCAACTGCCCAGGGCCGCCTTCCGTGTCGCACGGAGGGCCGAGGGATCGGCTGGCGGTCTGCTCAGGTGGTCATGCGGGCCTTTCAGTCCGCGGCACGGCGCCGCGGGCACAGCCGAATCTAGTACTGGCAGAACGCCTAGAAACGGGATTCCGGCGGTCTTGATGCATCCTTACGCCCGTATGACCCAAGCCACGGCCCCCGGGGAAAGGACGCACGGGAGGACGGGATCCGGGTGGGAGAATGGCCGCATGGCAAGGGAACGGATAGTCATTGGCCTCAACGGCAGCGACGACGCAGAGCTGCTCATCCGACGCGCCGCCAGAATCCTGGAAAGGAGCGACGGCGGCGTGCTGGTCGCCGTCCACGTCCGCACCGCCGAGGACGCCCCGGGTGAGTCGCCGCAGGCAATGGAGGCCCAGCGCCGGCTGGTCGTTGACCTCGGCGGCAGCTACCACACCGTCTCCGCGGCCGATCCCTCCCGGGCGCTGCTGGACTACGCCCGCAAGTCCGGCGCCACGCACATCGTGGTTGGCCAGTCGCGCCGCAGGCCCATCAAGGGACTGCTGTCAGGGTTGCTCGCCGGCGGCACCGTGGAGACCCGCGTGGTCCGCGGTGCAGGGGACATTGATGTCCAGGTGGTTCCCCGCCCCGACGCCCCGAAAGCCCCGCCGCGCAGGCGGCCCGACCTTGGCCGGGCCAGGGTGGGTGTTGGCTTCGCGCTCGCAGCTGCGCTTCCGGTCCTGCTGCAGCTGCTGCTGGCAGCCTTCGACCACAGTGTTGCCACCGCCGTCCTCATCCAGCTGGCCGGCGCGGTCGCGGTGGCGCTGGTGGGCGGGCTGTGGCCTGCCGTCGTCGGCGCGCTATGGAGCAGCGTGCTGGTGAACTTCTTCTCCACGCCGCCGCTGGGGGACCTGGCCATCAGCGATCCACAGGACTTCCTGTCCCTGAGCGTTTTTGTGGGCGTGTCTGTGGCGGTCGCCGGAGTGGTGGACACATCCGCGCGCAGGTCCAAGGAAGCTGCCCGCGCGCAGGCGGAGGCGGCTACGCTGGGCGACCTCGCGCTGGGCGCCTCCCGTTCGGAGGACACCCTGGAGGGGATCCTGGCGGAGGCGCTGGACGTTTTTGGCGCCGAGGGTGCCGGGGTGTTCAGCAGCCGGGAGGGCTCGACGGCGGGCGAGGACCCGACGTCGGGCCTGTCAGGAGCCACCCCGGACGGCCGGGTCTGGTGGCTGGTAGCTGGGGCGGGGGAGGCCACCGGGTGGGAGCATGGCGTCACCGGCCTGCCGGGCAGCACTGCAGAGCCGGTCGACGACGACACCCGGCTGGTGCTGTTCGGCCGCCGGGAGGTGCCGGCAGCGGAAAGCCGGTTGCTGGGTGCGTTTGCGGTCCATGTGAAAGCCCAGCTGGAACGCCGCCAGCTGGCCGTCAGCCGGCGGGAGGTGCTGCGGCTGGCCGAAGGGAACACCATGCGCACGGCGATCCTGCGGGCCGTGTCCCATGACCTGCGGACGCCCTTGGCCGGGATCAAGCTCGCCGCCGGTGGCCTGCTGCAGCGGACCGTCACCTATACCCCGGCCGAGGAACGAGAGCTCCTGGAAACCATTGATGAGTGCACGGACCGGTTGGACCAGCTGGTGGGAAACCTCCTGGACATGTCCAGGATCACCGCCGATTCCGTCCGGCCGCTGCTCGGACCTGTGCGGTGGAGCGAGGTTGTTGCCCCTGCCCTGCGCGGGCTCCCGGACGGTACGGTCCGGGTTGAGCTGCCCGCCAACATGCCCACAGTCGAAGCCGATCCGGTGCTGCTGGAGCGCATTATCGCCAACATTGTGGAAAACGCCGTTAAATACGCGCCAGGTTCGGGGATCACCATCACCGGCGCTTCCGACGGCATGGGCGCCGCCACGCTGGATGGCTATCCGTCCGGCGAACTACGGATCATCGATCACGGCGCCGGTGTGCCCGCGGGGAAGGTGCTTGAGATGTTCCAGCCGTTCCAGCGGCTCCACGACCGGCCCCAGGCCACCGGCGTGGGACTGGGCCTGGCCGTCGCTGACGGGTTCGTCAAGGCCATGGGCGGCACGCTGACTGCACAGGAAACTCCCAGCGGCGGACTGACCATGGTGATCAGGCTGGCCCTTTCCACGGGCTCGCCGGGCGCGCGCCACGCGGCCGGCCAGCCGCGGCAGGAGGCCACATGAACACGGACCAGACGGCTTCATCCGTCACGCAGGGCGTCCACCGCACGAGTGTCCTCGTGGTCGATGACGATCCCCACCTGCTGAAGGCACTTCGGATCACGCTCCAGGCCCACGGATACGCCGTGGACACGGCGTCCGACGGCGGCACCGCCTTACGTGCCGCATCCCACCGTCCGCCGGACGTGATGATCCTGGACCTCGGACTGCCGGACCTGGACGGAGCGGAAGTCCTGCGGGAACTCCGTCGGTGGAGCGACCTGCCGGTGCTTGTGCTATCCGCACGCCACGGTTCATCGGACAAAGTGGACGCCCTGGACGCAGGCGCGGACGATTACATCACCAAACCGTTCGGACTGGACGAGCTATTGGCCCGCCTGCGTGCGCTGCTCCGCCGCGTTCCGGAACCCGCATCGGTACCCACTGTGGCCGCATCCTCCTTCACCGTGGACTTGGCCCAACGGCAGGTCACCAGGGACGGGGACGTTGTCCGGCTGACGCCGACCGAATGGAACATCCTGGAACTGCTGGTCCGGAACCCTGCCCGGGTAGTGACCCAGCAGCAACTGCTGCTGGACGTCTGGGGACCGGCCTACCAGACGGAAGCCAACTACCTGCGCGTGTACATAGCCCAGTTGCGGCGGAAGCTGGAGACCGACCCCGGGAAGCCCCGCCACCTGCTGACCGAACCTGGCGTGGGGTACCGATTTATGCCCTGAAACCTGACGGGAATTCAGGGTGCCGTGAACCCTATGAACCCGGCTGGAAGTGCGGCAGGATGTTGACTGTTCCGAATCCGTTTCAGTTCCGCACCACAAGGAGAACCGGCCATGCCAACAACGCTCAACCCATACCTTGGCTTCCGCGAAAACGCCCGGGAGGCCATGACCTTCTACCACTCCGTGTTCGGCGGCGACCTGGCCCTCAGCACTTTCGGGGAGTTCCACGCCAGCGACGACCCGGCGGAAGCCGACAAGATTATGCACGGCATGCTCACGGCCAGCAACGGCTTGGTCCTAATGGGGGCGGACACGCCGAACGGCATGGACCTTGCGACCGGCAGCTCAATTTCGGTTTCGCTCAGCGGCGACGACGAAGCTGAACTGCGCGGCTATTGGGACAAGCTGTCCGCCGACGGCGGCACTGTCACCGTTCCGCTGGAACCGGCGCCGTGGGGCGACATCTTCGGTATGTGCACGGACCGGTTCGGGACTGCCTGGCTCGTCAACGTCAACAACCCCCAGGCGGCTCCCGCGTCATAGCCGCCACTCCTCAACCCGACCTCGCCCGACGGCGAAAAGCTCATTTCCCGGTAAGCATCAAGAACGGCTGCCAGACGTAGGCTGTGTGGATGAAACAGCAGACCGAGGTCGTACTCGTTCACGGATTGTGGCATCAGCCGGCGCATTTTGACCGGCTGGCAGACGCCCTGCGCGGGCACGGAGTCGCTGTCCATGTTCCTCGCTTGCACCGCGGTTCCCTCGCTGCAGATACTGCAGCCGTGCAGGAGGCGGTGGATGGATGCCATGTGCCGCCGGTTGCTCTGGGCCATTCCTACGGCGGATCTGTCATCACCGGCCTTGAAGGGGTCAGGCACCTCATATACGTTGCAGCATTCGTGCCGGCAGCCGGTGAAAGTGGTGCACGGCTGGGAGGCGCCGCCGCACTGGTCAACGAAATCGTGCGGCACAACGCGGACGGGACGACCAGCATTAAGCCGGAACGGGCTCATGAGTTCTTGTATGCCGATTGCATCGAGGCCGACAGTAACTGGGCAACGGCGCTGCTCGTGCCGCAACAGCCCGGGCATGGCCGTGGGGTACCGGGCCGTGTCGCCTGGCAGAGCATCGAGAGCACCTACGTCAGCTGCGGGCAGGACAAGGCACTCAGCCCCGCCCTCCAGGAACGCATGGCCTGCCGGTGCTCCAATGTGGTCAGTCTTGATTCGAGTCATTCACCCTTCATCAGCCGGCCTGGGCAGCTAGCTGAACAGATCTTAGGGATCTAGGCTAAGCGCGAGAGCCGACGGCCTATTGTCCGGCTTCCTCGGGTTGGCTGACACGGCCTAAGGGGAATGCACTATGAGTCAGTCGATTCTGATCTCGCTGATCATCCGGTCCAGGGCCCCTTGGGTGCTCGTGAGGTTTGCGATTGTGTCGGAGATCCGGTGTCGTTCCTCGAGCAAGCGGCTCCGCAGCTTTGGCGTCCTCACACCGGGATCACTCATGCACGGCAGTAGATCAACCATTGTCGCGCTGCACAATCCGGCGGCGAAGAGCTCCTGAATGAGCCCAACGCGGGCAGGCGCGTCCAAGCCGTAGACCCGTTGCCCTGACCCCGTGCGGTCCGCGCTCAGAAGACCCTGTTCTTCGTAGTACCGCAGTGAGCGGACGCTCACCCCTGTCGCGGCCGAAAGTTCTCCGATGCGCATCTATGCCTTGCCTCTCACATTGGTGTCAGGTCCTAGGGTACGAGCATGACCACAGAGAAGAGAACCAAAGCCCCCGTGCGCCAGCTGCGCCTCATCGTCGAAGCCGAAGACTACGAGGCTGCCGTGACGTTCTACCGCGATGTACTCGGGCTCACCGAACAAGCGGCGTTGGAAGGTGACGGTGATGCCAGAGTCACCATCCTCGAAGCAGGCCGCGCCACGCTGGAGCTCTCCAACCCGGCGCAGATCCGAATGATCGACGACGTCGAAGCCGACGGCAAGCGGAGTGCAAAGATCCGGGTCGCCTTCGAAGTAGATGACTCAGCCTCGGCGACCACGGACCTGATCGCCGCCACGCCACCCTCATCGCCGAGCCACGCGAAACGCCATGGAAGTCATTGAACTCCAGGCTGACCGGACCCCATGGGATGCAGATCACGCTGTTCCAGGAACTGGAAGAGATTCGGACGCGCAGCACCCGCCCAG
Organism: Pseudarthrobacter adonitolis; assembly: GCF_055412845.1. NCBI lineage: Bacteria > Bacillati > Actinomycetota > Actinomycetes > Micrococcales > Micrococcaceae > Pseudarthrobacter > Pseudarthrobacter adonitolis. The sequence continues at coordinate 22,352 of NZ_JBVAYW010000002.1, forward strand.
GTTTCAAACGACCCTGAGCAGTTTCGGCGGGTCATGACGCCCGGGGCAACACAGCGTCACCATCAGGAAAGAAGACAAGACAACGGATTAGGGGCCGGGGCATCCCGCGCCGCTGCCTCACCCCTATCAAGAGGAGAATTTCAGTGATTCCCGCAACAACGGCTGACCGTGATGCTTCCGGCCGGCGAGGTCATTCCGAGGATCATCATTTCGGCTACGCGATACATGAGCTTTGCGTATCCATAGCCGAAGGTGACCGACTGCTGGAGGCAGAGGAGGGGACTTCCATCTACTGCGTTGGGGGTCGCGGCCGGGCCTCTTTCCCTGGAGGTAACGCCCGGTACGCCCTCGAGCCTGGGACCGTCTTCGCCGTCACCGCACCCGGGTGTCGGATCGTCATCCACGCCGTTGAAGACCTCACGATGCTAAGGGTGGATCATTCTCGCCAGTGCTTAGGGGAAGTTGATGGCCGGGCGGACAGTGTCGTTTTTTGAAGTCGTCCGCACAACTTCGACTGGCGCTATCGGTGCGGGTTTGCCAGGACGAAAAGCTCACACGCTTCGTTGTAGTAGGCGGAGGTCAGGTCTTCGTGCGTCATGCCGATGCGGGCACAGACTTTCTGCGACGCGGCGTTGGCTGGTGCGGTGACCGCAATAACTCTCTCCAGGCCCGCGTCGAAGGCATACTCCAAGACGGCGGACGCCGCTTCGGAAGCGTAGCCGTTACCCCAAGCATCAGGATGAAGGTGCCAGCCTATTTCAGTGTCCGAGGAGGGCTGAAGCGGGATAGCCGGGCCGGATGCGGGGATGAATTTCAAGAGAAGAGTGCCCACGAGTCTCCTCGTCTCCCGCGTTTCAATTGCCCAGACGCCGTTAACAGGATGATCCATGGCCCGCCAGATGTTTATGCGGTCTTCAGCTTCAGATCGACCCTCCATAACACGAGGAGCCGTTGCCCCGCCGATAAAGCGCTGCACCTCCCAGCGAGAGTACAGGTCGAAAACAAAGTCAGCATCCGATACCTCCCAGCGACGAAGGGTCAACCGGTCGGACGTGAGTTTTTTCATTTTTCAATACTCACATACCGCCTACTCTCGACGTCCCATCTTGCCCGCACCAAAAGACATGGCCCTCGGGCCTGAGCCTGTCCCAGTTCCTAGGAACTCGAAGACGCTGCGGTGTTTCAGGACGGACTGCAACACCGTTCGCGCCGGCCGTACCGCCCGCGTCCAGCGCACCGCCCGGGTCTGGGGCGAATCCTGGCACGTCTCAGGACTGGCACGGACGCTCCGGAACCTGCTGTTCAAGAGCCGCAAGGACGGAGGCTTCCAGCAACGACTGGCTCTACGGCCAGGACCAGCCCGGAAGCCCCGCCCGCCCTGAATCCGCCCTGGCGAAGACGCTCTCTGCCAAGGCGAGTCTCTTGTCCGGGCGTTCTTGAGGAGGGGCTGCATGCAATGCAACGATTGATGTGTGCAACCCCTCATTCATTTTTAAGGACCGGTCCGGGTCTGCCGGCGTAACGGAGAGCGGCCTTGCGGAACGTCACCCTGTACCTGGACGTAGACGGCGTGGTGTGCCCGTTCGGAGCGACGGGCAAGACGCCGTGGGGTTCCGGCTGGAGCCTCGCAAACGCCGGCATGCTCGAAGTGGACTACGCGCGTGAGCTCGTTGACGGGCTGAACCAACTTTCACGCGTGCCGGGGGTCAGGTGTGTGTGGCTCACCAGCTGGGAGGACATGGCTCCCCAATACCTGTGCCCCGCCATCGGCCTGGCGGGGGGCCTCTGGCCCTGCCTGACAGCGGAGGGTGGCCGAACAGGGGAGACCTGGTGGAAGCTCGCCGCCCTCCAGGAGGACCTGGCGGCCAGCACCCCGGACGGCGTCGTGTGGATCGACGACCAACTTCGGTATGAACAGGAAGCACTGGCCTGGGCCCCATTCCTGGGCCCCCGCATCCTCACAGTGTCGCCCGATCCCCGCCGGGGAATCTCTCCCGCCGAACTGGCCGCCGTCAACACGTTTGTCGCGAAGCAGCTGTTTTGACCTCATGCCTTGGACGCGTACGATCGATAAGGTTTCAAGCCGGTTCTGTTAACGCCACAGGTCATTTCACGTGAACTGCAGGTGAATTATGCTTTGCAGGGCAGGCGGGGTAAGGGAACTGCTGAACGTCGTCTCTGCAGATTGGGCAACAGGTGGATATCACCTTTATGGTGGCGCTGGTCATCGGACTGGCACTATTTTTCGACTTCACTAACGGCTTCCATGACACCGCCAATGCGATGGCTACGCCCATCGCCACCGGTGCCATCAAACCGAAGACCGCTGTGACGCTCGCCGCAATCCTGAACCTGGTCGGCGCCTTCCTCTCAACGGAGGTAGCCAAAACAGTCTCCGGCGGCATCATCAGGGAAGGCTCCGCCGGTGTCCAGATCACCCCGGACATTATTTTCGCGGGCCTCATGGGTGCCATCCTCTGGAACATGATCACCTGGCTCAAAGGCCTGCCGTCCAGCTCATCCCACGCCCTCTTCGGCGGGCTGATCGGCGCAGCCATCGCAGGCATCGGTTTTAACTCCGTGAATTTGGAAACCCTGCTCCAGAAGGTCATCCTGCCCGCGATCTTCGCCCCGCTCATCGCCGGCCTTGTGGCTTACCTCTGCACCCGGCTCGCGTATGCACTGACATCTCGGCACGATCCTGACACAGGCAGCAAGCTGACGCAGAAGCGCGGCGGGTTCCGCACCGGCCAGATCTTCACATCCAGCCTCGTGGCGCTTGCCCACGGAACCAACGACGCCCAGAAGACCATGGGCATCATCACCCTGGTGTTGATTTCCGCCGGCACCCAGGCCCCGGGCTCGGGCCCGCAGTTCTGGGTCATCACGGCGTGCGCCGTGGCCATCGCCGTCGGCACCTACGCAGGTGGCTGGCGCATCATCCGGACCATGGGCTCCGGGCTCACCGAGGTCAAGCCCGCCCAGGGATTCGCAGCCGAGACCAGCACCGCCTCAGCCATCCTTGCGTCCTCCCACCTCGGGTTCGCGCTCTCCACCACGCAAGTGGCATCCGGTTCCGTCATCGGGTCCGGCATGGGCCGTAAAGGCACCACGGTGCGCTGGAACATGGTGGGCAAGATCGCCCTGGGCTGGCTGTTTACGCTTCCCGCCGCCGGCATTGTGGGCGCGCTGACCGCGCTGCTCGTGAAGACTGGCGTGGTGGGTGTGGTGATTGCCGCCGTCGCCGGCACCGCCGCGGTGCTCTTTATGTTCTTCTACTCCCGCAAGTCGTCGGTGGGCCACCACAATGCCGTGGAAGTCGAAGAAGCGGGCCAGACCGTCCGCTTCGCCAAGAAGAAAGCCCTCGTCCGGGCCCGCGCCAAGGCGAACCAGCAGAAGGATGCTCAGCGATGAAGTGGTTGGAACTCTTGACTGTGGCCGGCACCACCCTGGTGTCCGCGGTAACGGTTGTGGTCCTGTATTCGCTGGGCGTGCGGCTGACGGCCATCGCCGGCGACGCCGAGCAGGCCTCACCCCGCGCCAAGCGCTACTTCGCCTACACCTGCTTTGCCCTCTGCGGTGTGGCTGTGCTGTTCGGGCTGTACCTGATCATTCCTTACTTCAGCAAGTAGCCTTCAGCCCGTCCACGAGGCAGGGCTACTCTGGTTCCATGTCCAGGATCCAGTATTTTGTCGCGGCCTCCATCGACGGGTTCATTGCCACCACGAAGGATGACCTCGCCTGGCTTCTCGAGTTCGACGGATTCGAGGGCGGCAAGGAAAGCTACGAAACCTTCATGGCCGGCGTCGGCTGCATCGTGATGGGCGGCGAGACGTACGCCTGGCTGATGCAGCACGAACCCGGCAACTGGCCGTACCCTTCCACGCCCTGTTATGTGTTCACCCGGCACGAGCACGTTGCGCCGTCCGGCACGGACATCACGTTCGTCCGGGGTCCCGTGCAGGAGTTCATCCAGGACTTCAAGGACCACGCCGGCGGGATGAACGTCTGGGTGGTGGGTGGCGGCAACCTCGCTGCGCAATTCGCCGACGCCGGACTGCTGGACGAACTCATCCTGTCGGTCATCCCCGTGGTCCTGGGCGAGGGTAAGCGGCTGCTCCCGTTGGAAGGCCCGACGACGCCACTTGAGTTGACGGCGTCCCGCACCTTGGGGCGGGGGATCGTGGAGTTGCGCTACACCCTCACATCCCCGGATCCGGCCCGCTAGGGATCGGAACTGCCTGCGGCGTTCAGCCCTCCGCCGGCTCGTTGTCCCGCAGCATGTTGGTGATGCGTGCGGTGGAGAGGCGCCGGCCTTTTTCGTCGGTCATCACGATTTCATGCGTTGTTAGGGTCCGGCCCAGATGGATCGCGGTGCAGGTACCTGTCACGGTGCCGGCGGCGATCGCACGGTGGTGTGTCGCGCTCACTTCGATGCCCAGGGCGTGCCTGCCGGCGCCGGCGTGCATCCCGGCGGCGAAGGATCCCAGCGTTTCGGCCAGGACCACATGGGCGCCGCCGTGCAGGATGCCCGCCACCTGGGTGTTTCCTTCCACCGGCATGGTAGCCACCGTTCGTTCCGGGCTCATCTCCAGGAAGTGGATCCCCATCTTCACCACCAGGGTGCCGATGCCCAGGCGGCCGAGCCAGTCGTGGAGGTGCGCCGGGACGCCTGCTGTGACCAATTCCTCAGTGAAGGGCCCGGGCGTGAAATTGTCCATCATGGGAACTAGGCTGGCACCTGTGAGTGAAACTACCAAACCGGCCCCCTTCCCGACCGAAACTACTGCGCTTGACGCTGCTGATGCCTTACAGGACATCAGCGTCCTGCCGGTCGGAGGCCAGGTTTCCGCTACGGTAGCCCCCGTGGTTCCCACCACCGGCCAGCCGCGGCTTCTGGTGCTTGACGGCCACTCGATGGCGTTCCGCGCCTTCTTCGCCCTGCCGGCGGACAAATTCTCCACCGCCAACGGACAGCACACCAATGCCATCCACGGCTTCACCTCCATGCTCATCAACCTGATCAAGGAACAGAAGCCCACCCACATTTGCGTCGCCTTCGACGTCTCGGATGAGACCACGCACCGCAAAGCGGAGTACAGCGAGTACAAGGGTGGACGCAACGAAACTCCCCGTGAGATGAGCGGCCAGATCGACCTCATCGACAAGGTCATGGGCGCCTGGGGTATCAAGACCATCAAGCTGCCCGGCTATGAGGCCGATGACATCCTGGCAACCCTCGCCGCCATGGGGGAAAAGGCAGGCTTCGAGGTATTGCTCGTCTCGGGCGACCGTGACGCCTTCCAGCTGATTACGGACAACGTTTTTGTGCTGTACCCCAGGAAGGGCGTCAGTGACATCCCCCGGATGGACGCGGCCGCCATCCAGGAAAAGTATTTTGTTTCGCCCGCCCAGTATTCGGATCTTGCCGCATTGGTGGGGGAGACCGCGGACAACCTCCCGGGCGTTCCGGGCGTCGGCCCGAAGACTGCGGCAAAATGGATCAACCTTTACGACGGTCTCGAGGGGGTCCTCGAACACCTTGATGCAATCGGTGGAAAAGTAGGGGACTCCCTGCGCGCCAACGTCGAGGACGTCAAACGCAACCGACGGCTGAACAGGCTCCATACGGACCTCGAACTCCCGCTCACGCTGGACGATCTCGCGGAACCGCGGCCGGACGAGGCTGCCCTGGAGGCGCTGTTCGACGAACTCGAATTCAAGACCATCCGTACCCGCCTCTTTGCCCTGTACGGCAGCGAGGAACTGGAATCTGCGGAGCGCGAAAGCATCGCCACGCCGGACTTCGTGACTCCCGCCGGGGCAGCCGATCTGGTCGCCTTCCTGACGGCGGGCGCTGGCAAGCCGTCGGCAGTCGCCGTCGACCTGGTGCCCGGGCGGATCGGCGAAGACGCCGCCGCACTGGCCATTGTCCGTGACGACGCCGCCGTCTATATCGATCTCAGTGCACAGGACGCCGCCGCCGAAAACGCCCTCGCGGACTGGCTGCGCGATGAAAACTCGCCGAAGGTCATGCACGGCTACAAGGCTGCGTTGAAGGCCCTGTCTATCCGTGGCCTGGGACTGGAAGGCGTGGTGGATGACACCTCAATTTCCGGCTACCTCATCCAGCCGGACCGCCGTACCTATGAACTCGCGGAGCTGGCCCAGCACCACCTCAACGTCAGTTTCTCGTCGGAGACCTCCAAGGCGGGCCAGCTGGAGCTGGCGTTCGACGGCGACGACGCCGCCGCTGCCGGTGCCCTAGTTCAGGTGGCGGCTGTGGTCCAGGCCCTGAGCCGGCAATTCGAATCAGAACTCACCGAACGCAAGGCGGGAGACCTGCTGACCACCCTTGAGCTGCCCGTCAGCCGGGTGCTGGCCGATATGGAAACCGCCGGCATCGCCATCGACCTGCCGCGCATGGACGACCAGCTCGCTGACCTGTCCAAGGTGATCGACAACGCCCAGGAACTGGCCTTCGCCGCGATCGGCCACGAGGTCAACCTCGGATCGCCCAAACAGCTGCAGACCGTGCTCTTTGACGAACTCGAGCTGCCGAAAACGAAGAAGATCAAGTCCGGCTACACCACCGATGCCGCGTCGCTGAAGAACCTGTTGGAAAAGACCGGGCATGAATTCCTGGTCCAGTTGATGGCGCACCGGGAGTCCTCGAAGCTGCGGCAGATGCTGGAATCGCTGAAGAAGTCCGTGACGGAAGACGGCCGGATCCACACCACCTATGCGCAGAATGTGGCAGCGACGGGACGCATCTCCTCGAACAACCCGAACCTGCAGAACATCCCCATCCGCAGCGAGGAAGGCCGGCGCGTCCGCGGCATCTTTGTGGTCAGTGACGGCTACGAGTGCCTGCTGTCCGCGGACTATTCGCAGATCGAAATGCGGATCATGGCGCACCTTTCGGGGGACGCGGGCCTGATCCAGGCTTACAAGGACGGCGAAGACCTCCACCGGTTTGTGGGCTCGAACATCTTCCACGTGCCCACCGAAGAAGTCACCAGTGCCATGCGCTCCAAGGTCAAGGCCATGTCCTACGGCCTCGCCTATGGCCTGACCTCGTTCGGCCTGTCCAAGCAGCTGGAAATCTCCGTGGACGAGGCCCGCACCCTGATGAAGGACTACTTCGACCGGTTTGGCGCTGTCCGCGACTACCTTCGCGGCGTGGTGGATCAGGCCCGGGTGGACGGCTATACGGCCACCATCGAGGGGCGTCGCCGCTACCTTCCGGACCTCACCAGCACGGACCGGCAGCTGCGCGAAAACGCGGAGCGCATCGCACTGAACTCACCCATCCAAGGATCGGCCGCGGACATCATCAAACGCGCCATGCTGGGCGTGCATGCTGAACTGGCGGCCCAGGGCCTGAAGTCGCGCATGCTCCTACAGGTCCACGACGAACTGGTGCTTGAAGTCGCAAACGGCGAGCGGGAAGCGGTGGAGCAGCTCGTCACCGAGCAGATGGGCTCTGCCGCGGACCTCAGCGTCCCGCTGGATGTCCAGATCGGCGTGGGCCCCAGCTGGTACGATGCCGGCCACTAGGAAGGGCTGCTGGGAACGGAGGGGCGGGACGCGATGGACAAGTACGACGTCAAGAAACAGTTCAAGGATCTGTACGCGCCCCGGGCCCGGGATTTCGAGGTGGTCACCGCTCTGCCGCTGAACTACCTGATGGTGGACGGGCAGGGCAACCCGGGGACGGCCCCCGCATATGCCGCCGCCCTGGAGGCACTGTTCTCGGTGTCCTACGCCGTCAAGTTTGCCAGCAAGCACGCGGGCCGGGACTACGTCGTCGGGCCGCTGGAGGGCCTGTGGACAGCGGACGAGCCTGACGCCTTCACCCGGGGCGAGAAGGACAGCTGGAAATGGACCATGATGATCCCGCAGCCGGGCTGGATCGGGGCCGCCGAGGTGGAGGACGGTATCGCGAAGGCGGCGGTGAAGAACGTTCCGGGGCTGGACCTGCTCCGTCTTGAGACCCTCGACGAAGGCCTCTCGGTGCAGATCGTGCACATCGGCAGCTACGACGACGAGGCTCCCACGCTGCGCCGCCTGCACCATGAATACATGCCGGCCAATGGCTTTGGATTTGCCGGCCCGCACCACGAGATCTACCTCAGCGACGCCCGCCGGGTGGCACCCGAAAAGCTCAAGACCATCCTTCGCCAACCCGTGCGGCGGCTCTGAGCCATTTCCTGCCGGCGCGCGCGTGTTGCTGCTGGCCAGGCGCCGGATTCGTTGGTTAGGCTCGGCGGGTGGCTGAACTGAGTGATGACTATGAAATCCGGCGCTTCACAGCGGCATCCAAGGGCGAGGCGGGGTATCCCGATGCCGAATCATGGGTGAAGGCGGTGGCTTTTGGCTTCCACGAATCCACGCGGACGCCGGAGCATGTTGCGAAGTCCTTGGAGACCTACGCAGCTGACCGGCGGATCTTCACTGGCGCCTACCAGACGCGGGAAGTCGCGCCGGGGTCGCTCCCCGCGGAGGTGCCGGTGGCAACCTTTGGCACCCTGCGCAAAACGCTCAACATCGGCTTCGGCAGGCTGCTGGAAACCCAGCTTGTCACCGCGGTGACGGTCCGGACCTCGCATCGGCGGCGCGGCCTGCTGCGCCGGATGATGTCCGAGGACCTGGCCATGGCCAAGGATGATGGCCTAGCGATGGCCGCCCTCACGGCGTCGGAGGGATCCATCTACGGACGCTTCGGCTACGGGGTGGCCAGCTTCGAACGGACCGTGAAAGTTGACACCACCGCCCGGTTCCGCCTCAACCACCAGGCCGTCGGCACCGTGGATATCGCGGACCCGCGTGTGCTGCTGGACCTGGCCCCGGAAGTCTTCGACCGCGTGCACCGCCTTACCCCCGGATCGATCGGCCGCCAGGAGTGGTACCGGCAACTGGCTTCCGGGTCGCTGGGGCGCGACGGCAAGGAAGATCCCGCCATCAAAGTTGCCCTGCACTACAGCCCCGACGGCGCCGTGGACGGCCATGTCTCCTACAAATTCCTCGGCTGGGACACTGAGCCCCACACCGTGCAGCTGGTGGATTTTGTGGCGGCCACGAATGAGGCGTACCTGGAGCTCTGGCAGTTCCTCGCCGCCATCGACCTGGTGGAACGTGTCACGTGGGAGGAAGCACCGCTGGATGATCCCCTGACCTGGGCACTTGCCGATCCCCGCTGCATCGACTCCTCAGACAGCCGGGACATGCTCTGGCTCCGCATCCTGGACGTGGCCCAGGCATTGGAGGCGCGGCATTACCCGGTGGATGGCCGGCTGGTACTGGAGGTCATTGATCCTCTTGGCCTAACGCCTGGAACCTTTACCCTCGAAGTCAGCGGCGGTGAGGCCGCCGTCGTACGTGCTGAAGAAGCTGGCGAGCCTGACCTGACGTTGGATGTCTCCGCGCTGTCATCAATTTATCTGGGAGCGGTATGTCCGGTTACGCTGACGGCGGCTGGGCGGATCCGCGAACACAAGCAGGGCGCGTCGCTCCAGGCACGAGGGATGTTCGCGGTTGAGCGGGCAACCCACTGCCTGACCCACTTCTAGGTGCCTCTTGCCGCTTTCAAGGACAATCCATGGGGGATTTTGGTGTGCCAGGGCTGACAGGCCGCCGGGCACTTCTTCTAAGCCTGGCGTCCGGCATATTTGCGGCTGTGGCGTCGTGCTCGTCGGACACGATCGGGCTCGAGTCCGAGGCTCTTCCGGATGAACGCCGGGACCCTGCGGTATTAGCTCCGCCCGCGCCGAACGGGCCAGAAGCGCCAGCAGCACCGTCGCAGGCTCCATCCGCAGTCCTGCCGCCGTCAAAGGCCCAGCTGGTGACGGAATTCGGCGGCCGCCGGCCGGCCGAGTGGGGCCTGGAGGTGACCGGCGTGGTCACGAGGTCGCAGGCCAGCCAGACGGTGCTCACGCTGGATGCCTGCGGCGGCCCCGGCGGATCCGGCGTCGATATGGAGATGCTCGCCACGCTCCGGCGGCTGAACATCCCGGCCACCCTCTTTGTGAATGCCCGGTGGATCCAGGCAAACCGGCAGATCGCAGCCGAACTAGGGCAGGACCCGCTCTTTGAACTGGCCAACCATGGTTGGCAGCACCGGCCGTTGTCCGTCACCGGCCGATCCGCTTACGGCATCCCCGGCACCACAAGCGTGGAGGACGCGTATGACGAACTGACAGGCTGCCAGGACCTGTTGCAGGAAGTGGCAGGGCGGCAGCCACAGTTTTTCCGCGCCGGCACGGCCTATTTCGACGACGTGGCCGCCGCGATGTGCCGGCGTCTGGGCATGCTGCCAGTCAACTTCAGCATCAACGCCGACGCCGGCGCCACGCTAGCGCCTGCAGCCGTCGCTTCTGCCTTGGCCACCGCACGTCCTGGAGACATCGTCATAGCGCACTTCAATAAGCCCGGCAGCGGCACCGCCGCCGGGTTCCGGCAGGCACTGCCACGACTTCAGGGCGGCGGAACCACGTTCGCTCGCCTGGGCGAAGTGTTGTCCGCGCTTTCGCACGGCACGGTCGGTTGATTCCGCAGTACTTATGCGAAGAGAACTGCAGGCATCATCGGCCGGGTCCGGTGCTTCCCGGCAGCACTTATGACCAGTCAATCGAGGCGGATTCCGGACGGACGCCATGGCAGTCGGATCTCTGGGCATCAGCCTGTCCATGGTCACCCTCGCCTCGTCCGTGAGCGCCGTACCACTGTCTGCTGCCCAACACCTCAACCTGGCGGGCGGGCAGCTACACCTTTCCGTCCGTCCTCGCAATGGTCCTGTCGCTCCATTCCGGTCAGCCGCTGCTCCTGACCGGTAACATCTTCGTCCTGATCTTTATCGTTTCACCCCAAGGGCGGGTGCCGTTCGCTGAACTCGCAGGTGCCTCCATGGTGGCCGGCGCCGCTGTTGTGGCGATCACCGTGCTGGGGCTGACAGAAAACCTGGCACAGCTGATCCCGGAGCCCGTGGTGCTTGGCCTCCTGGCGGGCTCGACACTGCCGTTTGTCGCTGGAATTTTCACCGTGATGGGTTCCGATCCGGCTGTGATCGGCGCTGCTTTCCTGGCCTTTGCCCTCGGCAGGAAGTACCTCGACAACCGGGTCCCGGCGGTCTTCGTTGCCATGGTGGTGGGCATCGCGGCTGCGGCAGTCCTGGGCAGGTTCGGCGCCGCTGCGGGTGACGACGGGCCGTCGCTGCCCACCGTCACGTCTCCCAGCTTCACTTGGAACGCAATACTTACGGCCACCCCGGTGATGGTTGTTCTGATTGTTCGCCAGTCCAATATCCCTCGCTGATCTTCCTGCGTGGTGAGCAGTAGCGTCCGCCGGCCCGTCTGCCGGACTACCTGAGCGGCCTGGGCACGATGGCGGCGTCCTTCCTGGGACCTGTCGGCGTGTCCCTCTCGCTGCCGGCGACGGCGCTAGCGGCCGGGCCCGACGCCGGTCCGCTCCGGTATCGGCACAGGGCGGTGGTTGCGGCCAATGCCATCTTTCTGGCCATGACCCCCTTGGCGGCATTCGCAGTCAGCGCCGCCGGGATCCTTCCGATGCTCGGCCTGGGCCCGTACTTCTGGTCGTTGGTGTTTGGTGTCAGGGTGTCCTGGCCTCTTAAACGGGAGGGCAGCGGCGAGCTCCGACTTCAATCGCGGGAGCTGAACCCGTGAACAGGCCCCTGCGGCCGTGCCGAGCGCTTTGACCCCTGTTGGCCGCTGCGACTAGAATAAGTGGGCGCGTACTACGTGCACGTTTCTAAAACCCACAAATCAGGATGACCCGGAAGATCTATGCGATCGCCCGAAGACCTGCGCCCGTGTTCCATAACGCGGGCGCGGCGGTTTGCCTGACCGACTAACTATCCACAACGGAGCCCCTACTACATGACCATCACCTCCACCGAGAAGCCCGGTACCCCCGTAGTCGCCATTAACGACATCGGTACCGCTGAGGACTTCCTCGCAGCAGTCGACGCCACCATCAAGTACTTCAATGACGGAGACCTCGTCGAAGGCACAGTCGTCAAGGTCGACCGCGATGAAGTTCTGCTCGACATCGGTTACAAGACCGAAGGTGTCATCCCTTCCCGCGAGCTGTCCATCAAGCACGACGTTGATCCCGGAGACGTTGTCTCCGTTGGCGATCTCGTCGAAGCCCTGGTGCTCACCAAGGAAGACAAAGAAGGCCGCCTGATCCTCTCCAAGAAGCGTGCTCAGTACGAGCGCGCCTGGGGCGACATCGAGAAGGTCAAGGAAGAAGACGGTGTTGTCACCGGTACCGTCATCGAGGTTGTCAAGGGTGGTCTTATCCTCGACATCGGTCTGCGCGGCTTCCTGCCCGCATCCCTCGTCGAGATGCGCCGTGTGCGCGACCTCGCTCCGTACATCGGTCAGAAGATCGAAGCCAAAATCATCGAGCTGGACAAGAACCGCAACAACGTTGTGCTGTCCCGTCGTGCATGGCTCGAGCAGACCCAGTCCGAGGTCCGCTCAACGTTCCTCAACAAGCTGGAAAAGGGCCAGGTCCGTCCCGGCGTCGTTTCCTCCATCGTCAACTTCGGTGCCTTCGTGGACCTGGGCGGCGTAGACGGCCTCGTTCACGTTTCCGAGCTGTCCTGGAAGCACATCGACCACCCGTCCGAGGTTGTCGAAGTTGGCCAGGAAGTCACCGTTGAGGTTCTCGAGGTCGACCTGGACCGCGAACGCGTTTCCCTGTCGCTCAAGGCTACGCAGGAAGATCCGTGGCAGACCTTCGCCCGCACCCACGCCCTCGGCCAGGTTGTCCCGGGTAAGGTCACCAAGCTCGTTCCGTTCGGTGCGTTCGTACGCGTCGAAGACGGCATCGAAGGCCTCGTGCACATCTCCGAACTGGCAGTCCGCCACGTGGAGCTGGCTGAGCAGGTTGTCTCCGTTGGTGACGAGCTGTTCGTCAAGGTCATCGACATCGACCTCGAGCGCCGCCGTATCTCCCTCTCCCTCAAGCAGGCTAACGAGGGCGTTGACGCCGAGTCCACCGAATTCGATCCGGCTCTCTACGGCATGGCCGCTGAGTACGACGAAGAGGGCAACTACAAGTACCCGGAGGGCTTCGACCCGGAGTCCAACGAGTGGCTTGAAGGCTACGAGAACCAGCGCGCCGCCTGGGAGCAGCAGTACGCTGACGCCCAGACCCGCTGGGAAGCACACAAGAAGCAGGTTGCCCAGCACGCTGCCGACGACGCTGCAGCTGCAACGTCCGGTGACAGCGATTCCGGCACCACCAGCTACTCCTCCGAGCCTGCTGCCGAGTCCAACGCCGGGGCCGGTACCCTTGCTTCGGACGAGGCTCTTGCAGCTCTGCGCGAGAAGCTGACCGGCAACTAATTGCCACCGGCCCGGGCTTCCCGGGCCAACACAGCGGGCCCCTGCGAATGCAGGGGCCCGCTGTGTTTAACAGGCCGTCTGACCAACACTTAACGCTCCCAAACGTGCGTTTCGGTGCGTCTACTGCGAGTCAGGTGAGAGTACGACGACGGCACTCACCGCGGCGCCGTTGTGCGTCAGGACCGCGCCGGCGGCGGTGAGGAGCCGCTGGGCGCCAATGTTGCCTGCCGTGGTGTGGGCCACGACCTGGTGCAATCCGAGGCGTCGGGCTTCCGCCAGTACCAGCCTTAACGCGTCGCCACCGATGCCGTGGCCGCGGTAGCTTCGGCCCAGCCAGATGCCAGTCTCTGCACTGTCGGAACCCAGGGTGGCCGTTTCGGGGTCTATCCGCTTGAGCCTGATCGAACCGGCCGGGCTGCCGTCGCAGAGCACCGCCCAGCTCATTTCCGAGGCCGGTCCGTCGAGGCCCGCGGCTGCAGAGCGGTGGTAGGCGCGGAACCAGTCGATGCGTTCCGCGTTCCAGCCGGTACCGGTGCCCAGCGGCGGCGTGACGTCATCCGCGGACGCGTCCCGCCGTGCCAGCTCCAGCAGCCGCTCCAGCATGGGGTCGTCGACGTCCGCCAGGCGGACCTCAGGTGAACGGGACATCGATCCACTCCGTTCCGGCCGCCGTGAGCCCGGTCCTCCCGGCGGTGAGCGACAGCACGCGTTCGGTGGCGGCAGAGATTCCCGCAGCATGGTCGGGCACGGCCAGGCGCAGGATCGTGTCCTGCGCTCCGTAGCTGGTTTCCGCCATCACAAACCCGGCAGCCCGAAGATCGTTCTCCAGCCGTCCCGCAGCGGCGTGCGGCACCGACGCTGAGCAGATCCGCAGCCGGCTCCGGCGGACCAGCGGGGCCCGTTCCAAGGCGCCGGACACCGATTCCGAATAGGCGCGCACCAGTCCACCAGCGCCCAGCAGGATGCCGCCGAAATAGCGGACGACGACGGCACTGACGTCGCTGAGGTCCGTCACCCCCCGTGCTGTTTCCCTTTTGATGATGGCCTCCAGCATGGGGATGCCGGCGGTGCCGGAAGGCTCGCCGTCGTCATTGGAGCGCTGGATGTCCCGGTCCGGCCCCAGGACGAACGCCGAGCAGTGGTGGCGGGCATCGTGGAACTCGCGGCGCAGGCCGGCCACCAGGTCCCGCGCGGTGTCCTCCTTGTCGGTGCGGCGCAGCACCGTAATGAACCTGGAGCGTTTGATCTCGATCTCGTGCCGGAACTCCGGCCCCAACGCCAGTGTGGTGTAAGTGGTGGCCCGGCTGTCTTCCTCTTGCACCGCCCAAGTCTAGTGCCGGCATGGGCCCACGCCGCCAGGGTTCCCTGGACGAGCGCAGCGAGGTCAGGGGGGCGGTGGATGGGCCCACGCCGCCAGGGTTCCCTGGACGAGCGCAGCGAGGTCAGGGGGGCGGTGGGGATTAGGGTGGTGGGATGCTGAACATCGGTTTGACGGGCGGCATCGCCTCAGGGAAGTCAGTGGTCGCGTCGCGCCTCGCCGAGCTCGGTGCCGTGCTGGTGGACGCGGATGCGCTGGCCCGGGACGTGGTTGAGCCGGGAACGCCGGGGCTGGCCCGTGTGGTGGAAGCCTTTGGGGCGGACATGCTCGACGGCGGGGGTCGGCTGGATCGGGCCAAGCTGGGTTCTGTGGTGTTCGGCAAACCCTCGCAGCTGGCCGTGCTGAACGGCATTGTCCATCCCCTGGTCCGGGACGCGGCGGTGGGCATCGTCGCCACAGCCCCGGCCGGCGCCGTTGTGGTCCAGGACATTCCACTGCTGGTGGAGACCGGTCAAGGCAGCTGCTTCCATCTGGTCCTTGTTGTGGACGCACCCGATGAGGTCAGGATCGGACGGATGCTCGAACATCGCGGTATGACGGCCGAGGACGCCCGGTCTCGTATGGCGGCCCAGGCCTCGCGTGAGGCGCGGCTGGCTGCTGCCGACGTAGTGCTGGACAACTCCGGATCGCCCGCCGACGTGACGGCGCAGGTGGACCGGCTGTGGGCGGAGCGGTTGGTCCCGTACGCGGAGAATATCCGCCGCGGTGTCAGGGCGGCCAGGGCCGGCACCGCAGTATTGTCTGCGCCGCAGGAGAATTGGGCGGCCCAGGCTGCACGGCTGGGATCCCGGATCACGGCCGCAGCACCGGATGCCATCTTGGCGGTTGACCATGTTGGCTCCACCGCCGTGCCGGGCCTGGCTGCCAAGGACGTCATCGACCTCCAGGTCACGGTGTCGGATCTCAACGCCGCCGATCGGGTCGGACCGCTGTTGGCGGCCGCGGGGTTCCCTGCCGTGCCGGGGGCCGGATTCGACACACCAAAACCGACGGATCCGGATCCGGAGCAATGGCAGAAACGTTTCCATGCCAACGCGGACCCCGGCCGTGCCGTGAACCTGCACGTCCGGGCAGCCGGATCGCCCGGGTGGCGGTACGCGCTGCTCTTCCGCGACTGGCTCAGGAGCGATCCGGAAGCCACCACCCTATATGGGGACCACAAACGGGCTTTGGCCGAACTGTTTGCGCGCACCAGCGGCACGCGGGCTTACGCGGAAGCGAAAGAGCCGTGGTTCACGGACGTAGCCTGGCCGCGCATGGAGGGCTGGGCTGCCCGCACGGGGTGGGCGCCGCCGTCGTACATCCCCTGAACTCCCTGCCCCTGAGGAGGGTTGTTCGCCGGTAACTGATCCGGCTTTCACTGTCGGTCCCCGGTTGTAGATTAGATGCATGAGCCTTGCCCAGGAGATCAACCGCGTTGTCGCTCCGTTTGAAGTCATCAGCGAGTTCCAGCCGGCAGGAGACCAGCCTGCCGCCATCACCGAACTGACGGAGCGGATCAGGAACGGCGAAAAGGACGTTGTCCTGCTGGGTGCCACCGGTACCGGCAAGAGCGCCACCACGGCCTGGCTCATCGAACAGGTCCAGCGGCCCACTTTGGTCATGGTGCAGAACAAGACCCTGGCCGCCCAGCTTGCCAATGAATTCCGTGAGCTGCTGCCCAACAACGCGGTGGAGTACTTCGTTTCGTACTACGACTACTACCAGCCTGAGGCGTACGTGGCGCAGACGGACACCTTCATTGAGAAGGACTCGTCCATCAACGAGGAAGTGGAACGGCTCCGCCACTCAGCCACCAACGCCCTGCTGACCCGCCGGGACGTCATTGTGGTCGCCACAGTGTCCTGCATCTACGGCCTGGGCACGCCGGAGGAGTACATTGCCGGTATGGTCACGCTCCGCAAGGGGGCGCAGATGAATCGTGACGACCTGCTCCGGAAATTCGTCTCCATGCAGTACGCGCGCAACGACATGGACTTCCACCGCGGCACGTTCCGGGTCCGCGGCGACACCGTGGAAATCATCCCGATGTACGAGGAACTGGCCATCCGGATCGAATTCTTTGGCGACGAGATTGAGAACATCCATACTCTCCATCCGCTGACTGGCGAACTGATCCGGGACGAAGAGGAAATGTACGTCTTCCCGGCCTCGCACTATGTGGCCGGGCCCGAGCGGATGGCCCGGGCCATCAAGCGGATCGAGGACGAACTCGCCGAACGCCTGGCCGTCCTTGAAGGCCAGAACAAGCTGGTGGAAGCCCAGCGGCTCCGGATGCGCACCACTTACGACCTTGAAATGATGCAGCAGATGGGCTTCTGCAACGGCATCGAAAACTACTCGTCGCACATTGACGGCCGCGCCCGCGGGACCGCCCCGCACTGCCTCATCGATTACTTCCCGGACGACTTCCTGCTGGTGATCGACGAATCCCACGTCACCGTGCCGCAGATCGGCGCCATGTACGAAGGCGACATGTCCCGCAAGCGGAACCTCGTGGACTTCGGTTTCCGCCTGCCGTCGGCCATGGACAACCGCCCCCTCAAATGGGACGAGTTCCTCCAACGCGTGGGCCAGACCATCTACCTGTCGGCCACTCCCGGCAAGTATGAACTTGGCAAGGCTGACGGCTTTGTGCAGCAGATCATCCGGCCCACCGGACTGATCGACCCGGAGGTGGTGGTCAAACCCACCAAGGGCCAGATCGATGACCTTCTCGGCGAGATCAAGACCCGCACAGCAAAGAACGAACGCATCCTGGTCACCACACTGACCAAGCGGATGGCGGAGGACCTCACCGACTACTTGCTGGGTCACGGCATCAAGGTCGAATACCTGCACTCGGACGTGGACACCCTGCGACGGGTTGAACTGCTCCGGGAACTCCGGATGGGTGTCTTCGACGTCCTGGTGGGCATTAACCTGCTCCGCGAAGGCCTGGACCTGCCCGAGGTCTCTCTGGTGAGCATCCTGGACGCGGACAAGGAAGGCTTCCTGCGCTCGGCGACTTCGCTGATCCAGACCATCGGCCGCGCCGCCCGCAACGTCTCCGGCGAGGTCCACATGTACGCGGACCGCATCACCGACTCCATGGCCAAGGCTATCGATGAGACCAACCGGCGCCGCGCCATTCAGGTGGCCTACAACACGGAACGGGGCATCGATCCGCAGCCGCTGCGGAAGAAGATTGCCGACATTACCGACCAGCTAGCCAAGGAAGACGCCGACACCCAGGAGCTGCTCAACAACAACCGGCTGGCAAAGGGCGCCAAACGTGGCAAGTCTGCGGCAAAGGGCGCGGCGCAGGTCCGCAAGGACGGCCTCGCCGCGGCACCGGCCGAAGACCTCGTGGGCCTCATCGAACAGCTGACCGAACAGATGCACGGCGCGGCGGCCGAACTCCAGTTCGAGGTGGCCGCGCGGATCCGGGATGAGGTCAGTGACCTGAAGAAGGAGCTCCGCCAGATGCAGGCTGCCGGCCACGCCTAGCGCACGGGCGGCAGCGGCGATACATGTTCCCGCACGTGGGGACGCCTGCTGTACAGTTAAGGTCACGTAGGGGAGTATCCCGAGCGCTACGATCGTCAACACGCCAAGCACAGTTGCCTGGCCGGGCGTAGCGGGCCGCCATTTCAGCACCAAGTGCACAGGCTGGCCGGAGAGACTTACACCATTTCTCTGTACCCTGCGAAAGGTTAACCTGTGCCCGAATTACCCGTGTGGTTCGAGGTCGGCTCACTTGTCGTCCTTGGCCTGATCCTCCTCATTGACCTTCTGCTGGTCGTCCGGCGTCCCCATGAACCTTCCATGAAGGAAGCCGGACTGTGGGTTGCGTTCTACGTCTCCCTTGCCCTGCTGTTCGCCGGGGCCATGTTCTTCTTTACGGGTGCCGAGTTCGGCGGCCAGTTCGTGGCCGGCTGGGTCACTGAATACAGCCTCAGCATCGACAACCTGTTTGTCTTCATCATCATCATGGCCCGCTTCTCCGTGCCCCGTAAGTACCAGCAGGAAGTCCTGATGGTGGGCATCATCATCGCCCTGATCCTGCGCGGCATCTTCATCCTCCTCGGCGCCATCGTGATCGAGCAGTTCAGCTGGGTGTTCTATATCTTCGGCGCGTTCCTGCTCTGGACCGCCTGGAAGCAGGCCCAGGATGAAGGTGAGGACGAAGAGGACAAGGAAAACCCGCTCATCGCCCGGATCCGCAAGGTCATCCCCATGTCGGAGAAGTTCGATGGCGGCAAGCTGCGCACCACGGTGGACGGCAAGAAGGTCTTCACCCCCATGCTGATTGTGTTCATCACCATCGGCCTGACCGACCTCCTCTTCGCCGTTGACTCGATTCCCGCGATCTTCGGCCTGACGCAGAGCCCATTCATCGTCTTCACCGCCAACCTGTTCGCCCTGATGGGCCTGCGCCAGCTGTACTTCCTGCTGGGTGGCCTGATGAACCGCCTGATCTACCTGAAGCACGCACTGTCCTTCATCCTGGCGTTCATCGGCGTGAAGCTGGTGCTCCACGCCATGCACGTGAACGAACTGCCGTTCATCAACGGCGGTAACCACATCGAATGGGCCCCGGAGATTCCGACGTTCGTCTCCCTGGCCGTCATCGTGGGCACCATCATCGTTGCCGTGATTGCCAGCCTCATGAGCTCCAAGGCAAAGACGGCCCACCTGGACCCCCGCCTCGAGGAAGACGCCAAGAAGAGCCTCAGCGGAGCCGAGTAGCGCTCTCCTCACTGCACGTTCCAACAATCCCGGCCGCCGTGCGGCCGGGATTGTTGGCTTAAATTTCCCACTGCGGTAGCGGCCAGCCGAGGACTATGCTCGGAGCATGGCCCGCATCCTTATGACGGAAAGAGGAGTGCTCCAGGTGCAACGGCGCACCGTGGTGCTGCTGAGCGCGGCCCAGGTTTTCGGTGGGATCGGCACCGGAGCCACGGTTTCCATTGGTTCCATCCTGGCCGTGGAACTTTCAGGTTCCAGCGTGTGGGCGGGAGCCGTGGCCACGGTTATGACTTTAGGGGCCGCGCTGACAGCCCTGCCCCTGGCTTCGCTGGCGGACCGTCGGGGCCGCCGGGCCGGCCAGGTTACGGGGCTTGCCGCCGCCCTGGCCGGCACCGTGCTCATAGTTCTGTCGGTGGTGTCCGGCTTGTTCGTCCTGCTGGTGCTGGGGGCGGTGGGCATCGGGGTGGGCACCGCGGCCAGCCTGCAGGCACGCTTCGCCGCCGTCGACCTTGCGGATGCTGAACACCGGGGCAGGGCGCTGTCCGCCGTCGTTTGGGCTGTGACGGTCGGCGCCGTGGCCGGACCCAACCTGATCCAACCTGGCACCGTTGTGGGTCAGGCCCTCGGCCTGCCGCCCGTCGCCGGACCGTTCGTAATCTCCGCAGCCGGACTCATGCTGGCGATCGTGCTGATCTTCGCCGGCCTCAGGCCCGACCCGCTCCTGCTCGCACGGGAAATCGCCGCCCGGGAGCCCGCTGCCCAGGAACCCGCCGCCCACACGGCTGACGGGGATATGCAGAGCACACCGCCACGTACGGCCAATCAGCAAGGCGCCATCGCGCGCAACACAGGCGGGGGATCACTCGTCCGCGGGCTGCGGGCAATCCGCCAGTCCAGGGCGTCCTGGCTGGCGCTTGCCGCCGTCGTCGGGGCGCACGCCGTGATGGTGGGCGTGATGTCCATGACTCCGCTGCATTTGCAGGAACTTGTGGCCGGGCCCGGTTCCACCCATGCCGGCCACGCCGCCTCCGGCGATGTCCTGGTGATCATCGGCTTCACCATCTCCCTGCATATCGCCGGCATGTTCGCGTTGTCGCCGGTCATGGGCTGGCTGACTGACAAGGCGGGCAGGACAGAGACCATCATGATCGGCTTCGGCACACTGATGGCTGCCGTCGCCGTCTCAGGATTCGGCCAGACATCCACCGTGGCGGTGGCCGTGGGACTCGTCCTGCTGGGCATCGGCTGGTCTGCGGCCACCATTTCCGGCTCCACGCTGCTGGCGGAGAGCATCCCGCAGGAGTCCCGAGTGATGGTCCAAGGTGTCTCGGACATGCTGATGGGCGCCGCCGGCGCAGTGGGTGGGGCAACCTCCGGCCTGATCCTCAGTTGGGCCGGCTACCTGGGACTGAACATGGCAGGCGGCCTGGTGGGAGCTGCTGTGCTGACCGCCGCCGTCGTGGCCCTTGTGGCGCGTCGCCGCAGCCCCGCCGCCGGCACAGCCACCGGTTCAGTTGGCGGCTCAGCTGCCCGCTGAGCCGGCCACCGAGCGCACCATACCCAGCAGGCGCCCGAAAATGGCCTCGCCGTCGTCGGCTATGCCGTCATGGTGGAAGTCGGCCGTCTCCCATACTTGGAGTCCGTGCACTGCGGCCGCCGTTTCCAGGGACAGACTGCGGTCCACGTAAATGTCGTCCTGGTAAACCGCGGCAGCTGCCGGCACGCTGTTCGCGGCCAGCTGCGTGAGGTCATAGAGCGGCCTCCAGTCCGCCTTGGCGGCCAGCAGACGGGCCACCTGCCGCAGCGGCACCAACGCGGCATCCTGCTCGAAGTACCACGGGTACACCATCTCGCCGGTCAGCAGCAGCGGCTCCGCATCCGGGCGGAATGCCGGATTTTCCTGCAGCACCCGCCAGGCAGCCCAGTCGGTCGCCTGTCCCTGCCCGTAGATGGACTCATGCAGCAGGGCATAGAGGGGGTTCGCCAGGCGGGACACGATGCCCTGGACCTGCTCGAGGAAGGCATCGGAGAGCCTGTTCCCGTGTGGTGTCTCGGTGAAGGCGTCCTCCAGCAGGTAGTGCAGGCCGTCCACCCGCGTGTTTCCGCCCAGGAAGGAGCCCACCATCTGGAACCGTTCCGCCGTGAGCCGGCCGCCGTCGGGAAGGAACTCCTCGGTCTGCCGAAGGTGCGATGCGATCGCGTTCACTGTCCGGCGGTCCTCCGGATACCAACTGAAGTATTCAGTGTTGCGGGCCGCAACGCGCGCGAACGTGGCGCGGTAGACGTCGTCGGCGTGGCTGGCGAGCGGCGCCAGTCCGCCTGTGATGAGGGCTTCCTTCAGCCCGTCCGGGGCAAAGGACAGGTACGTCAGCGCGCAGAATCCCCCGTAGCTTTGGCCGTAGATGCTCCAGGGGCCGGCGCCAAGCGCCGTCCGGATGAGCTCCGCGTCGGCCACGATGGAATCCGCACGGAAATGCTCAAGGTACGCAGCTTGTGCCTCGGCCGTTCCTCGCGCCGGCAGCGTATTCCGGTCGATAGGGGTCGAAAGCCCGGTGCCGCGCTGGTCCAGCATCAGGATCCGGAAGTCCCGGGCCGCCGCCTTGCTCCAGCCGCTCAGCGAAGCCAGCCGGTTGCCGCGGCCGCCCGGCCCGCCCTGGAGGAACAGCAGCCACGGAAGCTCTTCGGCTTCAGCCAGGGTGTGGGCCGACGAGACGTACTCACGGGCGAAGACGGTGATGGTCTCGGCGGCGCCCTCGCCGCTCCTTGGCGCGAAGTGGGCCAAGGGAACGGTGAAGTAGTGCTCGGCGGTGCGCATGCCCCGGAATTCGTGCCGGGCCTTCACAAAATGCGGGACACGGGTCCGCGTTTGCGTGGTTTGGGAGGAAGCGTCCCCCTCAGCCACGGATGGACGCTGCCGTTCTGGTGCCAAAGCTCTCCAGCGCATCGCCGGTCAGGCGGAACGTGGACCAGCCATCCAGGGGGCGGGCGCCGAGGCTGCGGTAGAAGTTGATGGACGGCTCGTTCCAGTCCAGGACGCTCCACTCAACCCGGGCGTAGCCGTTGTCGACGGCGGTGGCGGCCAGGTGCTTCAGGAGCGCCTTGCCGTGGCCCTCTCCGCGGGCGTGCGGGCTGACGTAGAGGTCTTCCAGGTAGATGCCGTGGACGCCTTCCCACGTGGAGTAGTTCAGGAACCAGAGTGCGAATCCCTGGACCTCGCCCGCGCTGTTCTCAGCCATCGTGGCAAACACGCGCGGGTTCTCGCCGAACAGGACCTCAGCCAGCATTTCCGGGGTGTTGCGGACCGCGTCCGGTTCCTTCTCGTAGATGGCCAGTTCGTGGATCATCTGCAGGATGGCGGGGACGTCTTGCCGGGTGGCGGGGCGGATTACACTCATGGTCCGAGTTTACTAGCGGGGCCGTGATCCCTACTGCCAGCGAAGCTTCGATGTCCCGTAGCGGATGGGTCCCTTGCTGTACTCAAGCGGCACACCGTCCGCCATGATGGGCGGCCCAACATATCGCAGGCGGCCGTAGGGGCTGCTCATCACGCGGAAGTCCGGTTCAGGCAGGGAACCACCGTGGCTGACCGCCGCGGGGAGCCGGAACAATTCTTCAGCGGTGCGGGCCAAGGAAAGCCGTGCCGTGCCGCCACGTCCGGTTCGGAGCCGTTCGGCCAGCAAGGCAATTGCTGCCGCCGCCAGACCATATCCGGTGGCATGATCCAGTGCCTGCACAGGCAGCGCCCCAGGCCGCCACCCGTCATCAGTCGTCCGGCCATACCGTTCGGCAATGCCGCAAGCGGCCTGCACCAGGCTGTCGAAACCGCGCCGTCCGTTCCAAGGGCCGCCGCTGCCCCAGGCACTGAGGGTGACTACCACGAGGTCGGGCCGGGCAAGCAACAGCGCTTCGGGCGCCAGTCCGAAGCGGACCAGTCCGCCATCGCGGTAACCCGCGACCACCATGTCGGCAGTCTCTATGAGAAGCCTCACTGCTTCCATAGCGCCAGGATCCCGGAGGTCCGTCTCTGCGCTGCGCTTGTCAAAGCCAGAGTCAACAAACACATCGCTCAGCTCCGGAAGCTGGGGCGGGTCGATGCGCAGAACGTCCGCGCCCAGGGCGCCCAGGAGGCGTGTGGCCGTGGGACCGGCAATGACGCGTGTCAGGTCCAGCACCTTGAGCCCGGTCAAGGGGCGGCGGGGAACTGCCGATGGAACCCACCGGGAGAGCTGCGAACTTTCACTGGCGGCCGTCGGTGGACGGGAGATTCTGATCCATGGCCCGGCACTGGCCGTCCCATACATTGGGGTCGCGACCCACTCGTCCCGTGTGCGCACGGCAGCAGCGACGCCCTGGTTGGCCGTGATGGCTTCCTCGGCTGCCAGGGACGTCTGAGCAGGGCGTGTTCCACGTCCTGTGGTGTGCTGACGCAGAGTGCCGCCATCAGCCGGGCGGCGTGGTGGGGATAGTTGGCGTGCACACGAATCCAGCCGTCCGACGTGCGCCGAAAGCCGGACATCGGAGCGAACCCTTCGGGATTCCCGCCCGCGATCCGCAGGTGTCCAAGCGAATCGAAGGACGCCGCGGTGGATCCGGATGCCAGGGAGTACCTCCCCGGAACACCAACAAGTGCGTTCAGCGACGTGGCTGCTGCCTGAACCGCCCCCAGGGCCAGCCCTTCGACGTCCAGCGGGCCGTTCCACCACTGCCGTGGACCTTCGGAGGGTGCCACGGGCTGGACCTTCAGGGCTTCCAAAACCCGAAGGCTGCCGGTCAGGTCGGGGACGGAGTCCACTGGGTCAGAGCCTAGAGCCGGTTGACGTCGGTGACCCGGACCACTGCCGTTCCGGATTCGTCGGAGGCCGCCAGGTCCACGTCGGCGGAGATGCCCCAGTCATGGTTGCCCGCCGGATCGTCGAAAATCTGCCGGACCTTCCAAAGCCCTGGCTCTTCGGTGATCATGAGCAGTCCGGGGCCGCGGGCATCTGGGCCGGTGCCGATGTCGTTGTGTTCGTCGAAGTAGTCGTCCAGGACGTCTTCCCAGCGGCCGGCATCCCAGCCCGCGCCGCCGTCGAGCTCGCCAAGGGCCGCTGCGTTTTCGTCCGCGAACAGTTCCACACGGCGGAACATTTCGTTGCGGACCATCACGCGGAAGGCACGGATGTTGGACGTCAGCGACGGCGGCGGGGGAGGGGGAGCGTCGTGCGGGGTGGGCATCGCGCCGGACGTCAGCTCCTCCCATTCGTCCAGGAGGCTGGAGTCCACCTGCCGCACCAGTTCGCCAAGCCAGGCGATGAGGTCCTCAAGGTCCTCCCGGAGCATGTCCTGCGGCACAGTCTGGCGCAACGCCTTGAAGCAGTCGGCGAGGTAGCGCAGCACAATCCCCTCGGAGCGGGCCAACCCATAGAACTGGACGAACTCGCCGAAGTTCATGGCTCGCTCGTACATGTCGCGGACCACGGACTTGGGCGCCAGTTCAAAGTCGCCCACCCACGGCGCGGCCTTGCGGTAGACCTCGAAGGCTTCGCCCAGCAGTTCGGCGAGCGGCTGCGGATAGGTGACTTCCTCCAGCATGGCCATGCGCTGGTCGTACTCGATGCCGTCAGCCTTCATCGCGGCAATCGCTTCCCCGCGGGCCTTCTTCTGTTGGGCGGAGAGGATCTGGCGGGGCTTTTCGAGGGTCGCCTCGATCACGGACACCACGTCCAGGGCGTACGACGGCGAATCCGGGTCAAGCAGCTCCAGCGCCGCCAGTGCAAACGGCGAGAGCGGCTGGTTCAGGGCAAAATTGGCCTGGAGATGGACGGTGAGCCGGACAGTCCTGCCGTCGTGGCCCTGCTCTTCTGCCGGGATGCGCTCCACCACTTCGGCGGCGAGGAGTTCGCGGTAGATTCCCAGGGCTTTTTTCATCAGCCGCAGCTGTGAGGACCGGGTCTCGTGGTTTTCGGTCAGCAGCCGGCGTGCCGCGGTGAACGGGTCGCCGGGCCGTTCCATCAGGTTCATCAGCATCGAATGCGTCACGCTGAAGCTTGAGGTCAAAGGATCGGGCACGGATTCCACGAGGCGCTTGAAGGTGGGTTCACCCCAGGAGACGAAGCCCTCCGGCGGCTTCTTCTTTACCACCTGGCGGAGCTTCTTCTGGTCATCGCCAAATTTGGCGGTGGCCTTGGCCATGGCCTTCACGTTTTCGATCACGTGCTCCGGCGCCTGGACCACCACTGTCCCCGCGGTGTCATACCCGGCGCGGCCGGCCCGCCCGGCAATCTGGTGGAACTCCCGGGAGTTAAGCGGGCGGGTGCGGACGCCGTCGTACTTGCTCAGCGCGGTGAGCAAGACGGTGCGGATGGGCACATTGATCCCCACGCCCAGCGTGTCGGTACCGCAGATCACCTTGAGCAGGCCTGCCTGGGCCAGCTGTTCCACCAGCCTCCGGTACTTCGGCAGCATGCCGGCGTGATGGACGCCGATACCGTGCCGGACCAGCCTGTTAAGCGTCTTGCCGAAGCCTGCGGCGAAACGGAAACTCGCGATCAGCTCCGCGATCTTGTCCTTCTCGTCGCGGGTGCACACGTTGATGCTCATCAGCGTCTGGGCCCGGTCAATGGCCTCGATCTGGCTGAAGTGGACCACATAGACGGGCACCTGGCGCGTGGAGAGGAGTTCCTCGAGCGTTTCGTGGACCGGCGTCTGGTGATAGTAGTAATGCAGCGGAATGGGACGCTCGGCTGAACTCACGGTGGTGGTGGGCCGGCCCGTGAGCTCGGTGATGCCGGCCTCAAACCGGCTGACATCGCCCAGGGTGGCGGACATCAGGAGGAACTGGGCCTGGGGCAGCTCCAGCAGCGGGACCTGCCAGGCCCAACCGCGCTGGGGGTCGGAGTAGAAATGGAATTCGTCCATGATGACCGCACCAAGTTCGGCGGCGGCCCCTTCGCGGAGAGCGATGTTCGCGAGGATTTCTGCCGTGCAGCAGATGATCGGGGCGTTCTGGTTGACGCCGGAGTCACCGGTGATCATACCAACGTTCTCTGCACCGAAGATGTCGCACAGGGCAAAGAACTTTTCCGAGACCAGCGCCTTGATGGGGGCGGTGTAGTAACTGCGCTGGCCCCGTGCCATGGCCTGGAAGTGCGCCGCGATGGCCACCAGCGATTTGCCGGATCCCGTAGGGGTGGCGAGGATGACGTTGGCTCCGGTGGCGAGCTCCATGATGGCCTCGTCCTGGGCGGCGTACAGTTCCAGGCCACGGCTTTCGGTCCACTCAAGGAATTGGGTGTACAGGGCGTCCGGGTCGATGCCTGCGCCGGATGGGTTTGAGGCGGGCAGGACAGGCAGTTGGTCAACGAGTTTCATTGATTTCCAGCTTAGTGCCCAGCCGGTGCCGGATATCCGGGCGGACCCGGGTTAGGCTCGCGGTACTGCCAGACAGCGCCCGGCGATGGAGGTAACTGTGAAGTGGGACCCCGTAAAGTACGTCCAGTTCGGCGATTACCGCGACCGGCCCTTTTTCGACCTGACGGGGCGAATCCAGGCCGACCGGCCACAGCACGTTGTGGACCTGGGCTGTGGTCCGGGGAACCTCACGGCCACCCTCGCCCGAAGATGGCCGGAAGCGCAAGTGGTCGGGCTCGATTCGTCCGGGGAGATGCTGGACAAGGCCGCCGCGCAGGCCGGCAGGCATGCGGGCCTCAGCTTCGGGCTGGCGAATATCGGAGACTGGACACCCCCGGCTGAAACCGACGTGGTGGTTACCAACGCCGCGCTTCAGTGGGTGCCGGGGCATCAGGAGATGCTGGCGGGCTGGCTGGCAGCGCTCAAGCCTGGTGCCTGGTTCGCCATGCAGGTGCCGGGGAACTTCAACGCCCCGTCCCATGTCCTGATGCGGGAACTTGCAGGCTCGGCACACTGGTCTCCCCAGCTCGACGGCGTCCTTCGCGGTGGAGAATCCGTGGGGGAGCCCACAGACTACCTCAGCATTATGCTGGACGCGGGCTGCGCGGTCGATGCCTGGGAGACCACATACCAGCAGGTCCTCACTGGGACGGATCCGGTGCTGAACTGGGTGCGCGGCACGGCGTTGCGCCCGGTCGTGGCGGCCCTTTCAGCCGAGGACGGGCACGCCTTTGAAGCTGAGTATGCTGCAGCCCTGCGGGCGGCATACCCGGACACGGTCCATGGCACGGTGTTTCCCTTCCGGCGGATCTTTGCCGTAGCGCAAAAGCAGCCGAGCGCATAAACTCCATTCGTTTGAAGTTCTCTACATGGTCGGTAATGCCCTATGACTAAAAAGAGAATGTGATGCTGGTTACAATGACCAAAGCGGCTTCTGGGGATGGCAAATGGCCGGACCCTCATCAGCCTCCCAAATCCCGGCCCTGGAGGTGAGATGCTTTTCGGCTTAATGGCCCGGCTCCTGGCGGGTCACAACGGTGCCGTGGCCGCGATCGTTGCTCTCCAGCTTGTCCAGACCGCAGGCAACCTGCTGCTGCCCACCATTAACGCTGCCATCATCGACGACGGCATCGTGGCCGGGAACACGCCGGAAATCTTCCGCTTGGGCACTGTTATGGCCCTGATAGCTGCGGTCCAGGCGGCGGCGGCCATCGCCGCAGGCTACTTCGGGGCAGTCGTGGCCATGAAGATCGGGCACCAGCTGCGCGGCGAGGTCTTCGCCAGGATCCAGTCGCTTTCCTCTCAGGAAATGGCAGCCTTCGGCACACAAAGCCTGGTCACCAGGGCCACCAACGACACCCAGCAGATCCAGTCGTTCGCCGTCATGGTCTTCACCATGCTTGTGGCGGCACCCGTCATGGCGGCCGGGGGCGTCTTACTGGCGTGGCAGCAGGACATAGTGCTTTCAAGCGTCGTAACCGTCATCATGCCCATACTGCTGCTGATCATGTATCTCATCGTCCGGCGCCTGGTGCCCCTTTACCGGCAGGGGCAGGAGCTCCTGGACCGAACGGGGGAGCTCCTGCGCGAGCAGATCATCGGCGCGAGTGTGATCCGTGCCTTCGTCAGGCAGGGACACGAAACACTCCGGTTTGCGAAGACCAACAGCAGCCTCACCGGCAACAACCTTCAGTCGTCACTGCTCGTTGCCGGCATGCTGCCGCTGATCATGATTGTGGTCAACCTGTCGTCGGTGGCCGTGGTGTGGCTCGGGGGCCACCGGGTTTACGACGGCGGGATGAAGATCGGCGCCCTCACGGCCTTTATCGCTTACATCCTGCAGATTCTCCTGGCAATCATGATGGCCATGTACGTGTTCATGACGGCTCCGCGGGCCGCCGCATGCGCAGAACGGCTGAGTGCCGTGCTCGACGCAAAACCGTCAGTCCAGGACTACAAAGTGCCCCAGGGGACCAGTCATGGGAGCCCCGTAGAGGGCAGCGGTGTCACATTCAGGAACGTCAGTTTCTCCTACCCCGGCGCCGAAAATCCAGTACTTGAAGACATCAGCTTCACGGCCGTGCCAGGAACCACTGTTGCCATCGTCGGCTCAACAGGGAGCGGCAAATCAACACTCCTGAGCCTGGTGCCCCGGTTCGTGGACTCCACGGCCGGAACCATCAGCATCGGCGGCCGGAACATCTGCTCGATGCCCTTGGACGTCCTCCGCCGGACCATGGCGGTGGTGCCGCAAAAGGCGCACCTCTTCTCAGGAACCATCGCCGACAACCTGCGCGTCGCAGCTCCGGAGGCAACCCACGGCCAGCTGTGGGAAGCCATGGAGACAGCCCAGGCCGCCGGCTTCGTCCGTGCGCTGCCGCTGGGGATGGATACAGAGGTTGGGCAGGGCGGAACGACTCTCTCCGGCGGCCAGCGGCAGCGCCTGTGCATAGCGCGGGCCCTCCTGCGGCGAGTCCCTGTCTATCTCTTTGACGACAGCTTTTCCGCGCTGGACTTCGCCACCGAGGCGCGCGTCCGGGATGCACTGGAGGTTGCCCTTGACGGTGCAGTGGTCATTGTCGTGGCGGAACGGATCTCCACCGTTGCCGGCGCCGGACAGATCCTGGTGCTCGACGACGGCCGGCTGGTTGCACAGGGGACGCACCTGCAGCTGCTGGAGACATCTGCCACCTACCGGGAAATCGCCGAGTCCCAACTGGCGCTGGACGACGCGCCATGACAGCTTCGCCCGGCACCGGGGCGTCCGAAGGGTTCTGGCCCACAGCGCGCCGTGTCCTTGCATTGCTGCGCCCGTCCCGGGGTCGGATGCTGGGTGCAGTTGCGGCCACCTGCGCTTTTGTTGTCCTCAACGTCGCGGCGCCCAACTACCTCGGTAATGCCACCGATGTAGTGGTTGATGGGGTTTACAGCGGAGCGCTCGACGGGCAACGGCTGGGAAGCCTGCTGGCCGCCGTTGCCGCGATGTACGTCGGCGCTTCCCTGTTCAACTGGATCCAGGGAGCGCTGACAGCCAGCGCGGTACACGGACTGATGTATAGCCTCCGGGCATCGGTTCAAGACAAGCTGCACCGGCTTCCTTCCACGTACTTCCAGACACAGTCCAGGGGTGATGTCCTGAGCCGTGTCACCAACGACATCGACAATATTTCGCAAGCGCTCAGCCAGGTCCTCACCCAGCTGATCATGTCCGTCCTGATGCTGTGCGGTGCCCTGGCCATGATGCTGTGGATCTCGCCGCTCCTGGCACTGATCGCTCTTGTTTCAGTGCCGTTTTCCACCCTCATCACCGTTATGGTGGCCCGGAAATCCCAAGCACATTTCGCCCGCCAGTGGACCGAAACGGGTGAATTGAACGCCCGCGTGGAGGAGTTTGTCAGCGGGCACGAGGTCATTAAGGCCTTCGGATACCAGGACCAGGCAGCGGCAGTCTTCAAGGCAAGCAACGACCACCTTGCCCGGGCATCCGCACGGGCCCAGTATTCATCCGGCATTGTCCAGCCGTTGATGGTCCTTATCGCCAATGTTAATTACATCGCAGTGGCTGTGGTAGGGGCGCTCCAGGTCACCACGGGGGCCATGACCATCGGCGGGATCCAGGCGTTCATCCAGTTCAGCCGGCTTTTCACCCTACCTGTGGGCCAGATCGGCGGCATGCTCAACGTCATCCAGTCCTGCGTGGCTTCGGCGGGCCGCGTGTTCGACCTGCTCGATGCCGCGGAAATACCTGCTGAGCGTGAAAGTGACGGCCACAAAGCCGGTCCGGGCGGGCGGATTGTGTTCAGCGATGTCACCTTCGGCTATGCCCGGGCTGACCCTGTGGTCCGTGGACTGTCGTTCACAGTGGAACCGGGCCGGACTGTGGCGATAGTCGGCCATACGGGCGCCGGCAAGACCACCATTGTTAATCTCCTGATGCGGTTCTATGAAGTCGACGCCGGCAGGATCACCATCGGCGGTACCGACATCGCTGACATTCCGCGGGACGTCCTGCGTGAGGGATTCGGGGTGGTGCTCCAGGATGCCTGGCTGTTTTCCGGCACCATCAGGGAGAACATCGACTACGGCCGGCCGGGAGCCACAGATGCGGAGATCACTGCGGCAGCAGAGGCGAGCCATGTGGACCACCTCATCAGGTCGCTGCCCGCCGGCTACGACACCGTGCTGGGCAACGGGGGAGAGCCGCTCAGCCAGGGCCAGCGCCAGCTGATCTCCATCGCCCGGGCGCAGTTGGCGGACCGCACCGTGCTGGTCTTGGACGAGGCCACCAGTTCAGTGGATTCGCGGACCGAAGTCCTGATCCGCCAGGCAATGCAGAGGTTGCGCCGTGGAAAAACAAGCTTTGTGATCGCCCACCGTTTGTCCACGGTCCGGGACGCTGATCTAATTCTGGTCATGGACCACGGACGCATTGCAGAGCAGGGAACCCATCGAAGCCTCCTGGCAGCCAACGGCCGCTATGCCCGGCTCTACAACGCGCAGTTCGCCGGACGTGCTGGCCGCGCCGGCACCCTGGAGGCCGGACGATGACCTCAGGCGGTCCGTTCCCCGGAACCTGGAAGCCCAACCAGTCCAGCACGGTGGCACTGTTTGAACAGCTGCGCCTGCACGTGATCCGCCTCGCGGACAGCGGTGTACTTCCGCCAGGAACCAAGCTGCCGGCGGTGCGTACCTTGGCGGGGCTGCTGGACGTCGCGCCCCACACCGTGGCAAGGGCATACAAGGAGCTGGAGGCAGCCGGTGTGGTGGCCACGAAGGGCAGGAACGGCACTGTGGTGTGCGCGCGTGATGAGCGGGAGGATGCGCTCTCACTTGCCGCCAACTCCTATGCGTCAGCGGCCAAGGCCCAAGGGGCCACCTTTGCGGAAGCAGTCAAGCTGCTGGCAGCAGCCTACGACGCCGAGTAGCCGGACCCCACATGGATATTCGAAGAAGTTTTCGATTAGCATTAGTGGGTGCCTAAAGCCGTAGCTGAAGAAACAGCAGTCGAATCCGTCCCCGTCGCCGTTGCCCAGGCCCCAGCCACGCCGGTCCGTCCTGACCTCTCCCGCCTTGTGGTCAAGGGCGCGCGCGAGCATAACCTGCGCAATGTGGACCTGGATCTGCCCCGTGATGCCATGATTGTATTCACTGGGCTGTCCGGCTCCGGGAAGTCATCGCTGGCATTCGACACCATCTTCGCCGAGGGCCAGCGGCGCTACGTTGAATCCCTGTCGGCCTATGCCCGTCAGTTCCTCGGCCAGGTGGACAAGCCGGATGTCGATTTCATCGAGGGCCTCTCGCCGGCGGTATCGATTGACCAGAAGTCCACCAGCAAGAACCCCCGCTCGACGGTTGGCACCATCACCGAAATTTATGACTACATGCGTTTGCTGTGGGCACGCGTGGGTCGGCCACATTGTCCGGTCTGCGGCGAAGTTGTGGCCCGGCAGACTCCGCAGCAGATCGTGGACCAGTTGCTTGAGCTTGAGGAAGGCACGCGCTTCCAGGTCCTGGCGCCGGTGGTGCGGGGGCGCAAGGGCGAGTTCGTGGACCTCTTCAAGGAGTTGACCGCAAAGGGCTATTCGCGTGCCCGGGTGGACGGCGAGCTGATCCAGCTGAGCGAGCCCCCCAAACTCGGCAAGCAGATCAAGCACACCATTGAGGTGGTGGTGGACCGCCTGGTGGTCAAGGAAGGCATCAGCCAGCGACTCACGGATTCCGTTGAAACGGCGCTTGGCCTGGCCGAAGGCCGGGTACTGGCCGAGTTCGTCGATATGGACCCAGACGCTCCGGGACGGTTGCGGGCATTTTCCGAGAACCTCGCCTGCCCCAACGAACATCCCCTGGCCATCGATGAAATCGAGCCGCGCTCCTTCTCCTTCAACAATCCCTTCGGCGCCTGTTCCGCGTGCAGCGGCATCGGTACACGGCTCGAGGTTGACGAAGAACTGATTATTCCGAATCCCGAGTTGTCGTTGTCCGAGGGCGCCATCGCGCCATGGTCACTGGGCACCGCCACCACCGAGTATTGGAACCGCCTCCTCGAAGGGCTGGCCAAGGAGCTTGGCTTCTCCATGGACACGCCCTGGGAGAAGCTGGGCAACGACGTCCGCCAGACCGTCCTGCACGGCAAGGACCACAAGGTGGTTGTCCAGTACAAGAACCGCTTCGGACGGGAACGCAAATACAGCACCGGCTTCGAAGGTGCCATCCAGTACGTCCACCGCAAGCACGGTGAGACGGACTCCGAGTGGGCCCGCGACCGCTATGAAGAGTACATGCGGCAGATCGCTTGCCCCGCGTGCAATGGCGCCCGGCTCAACCCCGCCTCGCTGTCCGTCCTGATCAACGGCAAGTCCATCGCCGATGTCGCGGCCATGCCCATGCGGGTGTGCGCCGACTTCCTGAACAACTTGGTCCTCACCGGCCGCGAGGCCCAGATCGCCCACCAGGTGCTCAAGGAAATCCAGGCCCGGCTGACCTTCCTGCTCGACGTCGGGCTGGAATACCTGAATCTCGAGCGCCCCTCCGCCACCTTGTCCGGCGGCGAAGCGCAGCGAATCCGGCTCGCCACCCAGATCGGCTCCGGCCTAGTCGGCGTCCTCTACGTCCTGGACGAGCCCTCCATCGGCCTCCACCAGCGGGATAACCGCCGGCTCATTGAAACCCTGACACGGCTCCGGGACATGGGAAACACGCTCATCGTTGTGGAACACGACGAGGACACCATCCAGGTGGCGGACTGGATCGTTGACATCGGGCCGGGCGCAGGCGAGCACGGTGGCCAGGTCGTGCATTCGGGTTCGTACCAGGAGCTCCTGGCCAACACCAACTCACTGACGGGCGATTACCTGTCCGGCCGCAGGAAGATCGAAATCCCCAAGAAGCGGCGCAAATATGACAAGAAGCGTGAGCTGAAGGTCGTCGGGGCCCGTGAAAACAACCTGGTCAACGTTGATGCGGCGTTCCCCCTGGGCCTGTTCACCGCCGTGACCGGCGTCAGCGGCTCCGGCAAGTCCACCCTGGTCAACGAGATCCTCTACAAGGTGCTGGCCAACAAACTCAACGGCGCCAAGCAGGTGGCCGGACGCCACAAGAGCATCGTGGGCCTGGAGCACCTGGACAAGGTGGTTCATGTGGACCAAAGCCCTATCGGGCGCACCCCACGGTCCAACCCGGCCACGTACACCGGCGTCTTTGACAACATCCGCAAGCTCTTCGCCGAAACCACCGAAGCGAAGGTCCGCGGCTACCTGCCAGGGCGGTTCTCCTTCAACGTCAAGGGCGGGCGCTGCGAAGCCTGCGCAGGTGACGGCACGCTGAAGATCGAAATGAACTTCCTGCCGGACGTTTACGTTCCCTGCGAGGTGTGCCACGGCGCACGGTACAACCGCGAGACCCTTGAAGTGCACTACAAGGGTAAGACCATCGCGGATGTGCTCAACATGCCCATCGAAGAAGGCGCGGAGTTCTTCGCTGCCTTCTCGCCGATCGCCCGGCACCTGAACACCCTCGTGGACGTGGGCCTCGGCTACGTCCGGCTGGGACAGCCGGCAACCACCCTCTCCGGCGGCGAGGCCCAGCGCGTCAAGCTTGCCGCGGAACTGCAGAAGCGCTCCAACGGACGCAGTGTGTATGTCCTCGACGAGCCCACCACGGGCCTGCACTTCGAGGACATCCGCAAGCTCCTGATGGTCCTCCAGGGGCTGGTGGACAAGGGCAACACAGTGATCACCATCGAACACAACCTGGACGTCATCAAGAGCGCCGACTGGATCGTGGATCTTGGCCCGGACGGCGGTTCGGGCGGCGGCCTGATCGTGGCCACAGGCACTCCCGAGCAGGTAGCGAAATCCACCAAGAGCCACACGGCCTCCTTCCTCGCGGAAATACTGAGCTAGCGGGTGGCCGCCGGGGACGTATGCCGTGTCGGGCATGCGAGTTTCGGGCATGCTCGGTGTCGTGAGAAACTAAGCCGGTGACTCAAACAACAGTGCCCGTGATCTTTGACCTGGACGGCACTCTTGTCGATCCGGCCGGCGGAATATCCGACGGAATCGCAGCAGCCCTTGCCGCCGCAGATCTGCCGGTTCCTGGCCGGGCCGTCCTGAACTCGATGATCGGCCCTAAACTCAGCGACGCACTCCTGAGTGTCTGCAAGGTTCCTGCCGGGATGCTTGACGAGGTCATCCAGACGTACCGGCAGTACTACCTGGCCACAGGGATAGCCCAGAGCCGGCTGTACCCCGGGATCAAGGAAGCGCTGGAGAGCTTTGCAGCGGAAGGCAGGCCAGTGGCCGTCGCCACGCAGAAGCCCGAAGCGCTGGCCCAGATTGTGCTGGGCCACCACGGCATCGCCGGCCTGTTCCAGTCCATCAGGGGTTCGGCAGACAACGAATCGTCAACGGACGGTCCGGTGGGGAAGGCAGACATCATCGCCGCGGCACTGACCGACCTGTCCACCCAGCATGCCGTCATGGTGGGTGACCGCGCCCAGGATGTGGCGGGAGCCATCGCGAACGGTCTTGACTGCATCGGAGTGGGCTGGGGATTCGCCCCCGACGGTGAACTCGAGGAAGCCGGGGCCGTCACCGTGGTGGACACCGCCGCCGGCATGGTTGCCGCCATTGGGCGCCTCGAAGCGATCCACACTGCCGCGATGAGTGAGGTGCGCAACGATGGCGCTGTTTGATGCAGTCCGCTGGACAACCCGGGGACTGATTGCTGGCACGTGCCGGCCCACCGTCGTCGGCCTTGAGAACGTTCCCAAGGACGGCCCGTTCATTGTGGCGCCGAACCACCTCTCCTTTTTTGACAGTGTCATTGTCCAGGCGCTGATGCCGCGGCCGGTGGGTTTCTTCGCCAAAGCCGAGTACTTCACCACCGGTGGCGTCAAGGGCAAAGTCATGAAGTCTTTTTTTGAGTCCGTGGGTTCCATCCCGGTGGAGCGGGGCGAGCAGGCGGCCAGCGTCCAGGCGCTCAAGACCCTCCTGGACATCCTTGAAGCGGGCAAAGGCATCGGCATCTACCCCGAGGGCACACGCTCACGGGACGGCATCCTCTACCGCGGCCGCACGGGCGTGGGCTGGCTCGCCCTGACCACCGGGGCCCCGGTGGTCCCGGTCGGCCTGATCGGCACGGAGAGCCTGCAGCCGGCCGGCGAGAAGGGCTTTAAGCCGCATCACTTCACCGTGAAAGTGGGGGAGCCCTTGTATTTCGACAAGACCGGCCCGGATCATTCACTGCCGGCGCGGCGCCAGGTGACGGACCGCATCATGGATGCGATCGCCGAACTCAGCGGCCAGGAACGCTCCACCAGCTATAACCAGAGCAAAACCACGGATTAGTAGAATGAAGTAGTGGCAGATCCAGCAACTTACCGGCCCCAGGCGGGTGAAATTCCCACGAACCCCGGGGTGTACCGGTTCCGCGATCCCCACGGTCGGGTCATCTACGTCGGCAAAGCCAAAAGCCTTCGCTCGCGCCTGAACTCCTACTTCGCGAACCCGGCGGGCCTGCTGCCCAAAACCCACGCAATGGTTCACACGGCCAGCAGCGTCGAGTGGACAGTGGTGGGCAGCGAACTGGAGTCGCTGCAGCTTGAATACACCTGGATCAAGGAATTCAAGCCACGGTTCAACGTGGTCTTCCGCGACGACAAAACCTATCCGTACCTCGCCCTCACCATGAGCGAGAAGCTCCCCAGGGTCCAGGTCATGCGGGGGGACCGCCGCAAAGGCACCCGGTACTTCGGCCCCTACACGGCCGGCGCGATCAGGGAAACCATGGACACGTTGCTGCGGGTTTTTCCCGTCCGCAGCTGCAGCGCCGGAGTCCTCAAACGTGCCCAGGCCAGCGGCCGGCCCTGCCTGCTGGGCTACATCGACAAATGCTCCGCCCCCTGCGTTGGCCGGGTGACCCCGGAGGAACACCGGGTCCTGGCGGAGGACTTCTGCGCGTTTATGGGCGGCGAGGCCAAGCGTTTTATCACCAAGCTCGAAAAGCAGATGGCCGACGCCGTTGCCACCCTGGACTACGAGCGTGCGGCGAGGCTCCGTGATGACATCTCCGCCCTGCGGAAGGTCTTTGAGCGCAACGCCGTAGTGCTCGCCGATGATACCGACGCCGATGTCTTCGCACTGCACGAGGACGAGTTGGAGGCCGCCGTCCAGGTCTTCCACGTCAGGGGCGGCCGGATCCGTGGCCAGCGCGGCTGGGTTGTGGAAAAAGTGGAGGACGCCACCACCCCGGACCTGGTGGAACACCTGCTGCAGCAGGTCTACGGCGACGACGGCGACAGCCACGGCAGGCTGCCCCGTGAAGTCCTGGTACCCGTAGAACCCAGCAACGCTGCGGAACTGACGGTATGGCTCGGCGGCCTGCGGGGCGCCAAAGTGGATATCAGGGTGCCCCAGCGCGGCGACAAGGCTGCGCTGATGTCCACCGTGCGTGAGAACGCCGAGCACGCGCTCAAGCTGCATAAGACCCGCCGCGCCGGGGACCTCACCGTGCGTTCCCAGGCACTGCAGGAGCTCCAGGAAGCCCTGGACCTGCCCGTGGCGCTCCTGCGGATTGAATGTTTCGACGTCTCCCACGTCCAGGGCACCAACGTGGTCGCGTCCATGGTGGTGGTTGAGGACGGGCTGCCCAAGAAGTCCGATTACCGGAAATTCTCCGTCACCGGGGCCGCCGCTGCGGATGACACCGCCGCCATGCACGATGTCCTGACGCGGCGCTTCCGGCATTACCTGCAGGATAAGTCCGCGCAAGTCGAAGCGTCCGCCCTGCCGGGGCACCAAGCCGCGTTGGAAGCGGCCGCCGATGCGGCGGTCCTGGACACCACCACTGCGGCGCCGCGGGCGAAATTCGCGTACCCGCCCAACCTGGTGGTGGTCGACGGCGGCCAGCCCCAGGTGAACGCCGCCGCCCGGGCGCTGGCGGACCTTGGCATTGAGGATGTGTACGTGGTGGGCCTGGCCAAACGGCTTGAGGAAGTCTGGCTGCCGGACAGCGACTTCCCCGTGATCCTGCCGAGGACGTCCCAGGGACTCTACCTGCTGCAGCGGATCCGCGACGAAGCCCACCGTTTCGCCATCACGTTCCACCGGCAGAAGCGGGGCAAGGCCATGACGGTCTCGGCGCTGGACGGAGTGCCTGGCCTTGGGGAGTCCAAACGCAAGGCCCTGCTCACCCACTTCGGGTCCGTTAAGGGTGTGAAAGCTGCCACCGCGGCCGAGCTCACGGCTGCCAAGGGCATTGGACCAGCCCTTGCCAACGCCATCGTGGCCCACTTCAGCGGCGAAGACGCGGCCGGCGATGCTGTTCCATCCGTGAATATGGCCACCGGCGAAATCATTGAAACCTAGGTAGGGTTAGAAAAGCAGGTTTCCGCTTCGCGGTTGCCTGCCTTCATCTGGACAGAAACGGGGCGGAACGAATGGCAGACTCTACGGCGGAATCCGGGACAGGGCAGGACGGCATGACGCCGGTCAAGCCCGTCGAAGCGGAACTGCTGGTGGTCACCGGTATGTCGGGGGCGGGACGCAGCACCGCCGCGGACGCGCTTGAGGACCATGGCTGGTATGTCGTGGAAAACCTGCCGCCCCAGATGCTCGGCACCCTGGCCGAGATTGTGTCCCACGCGCCGCAGTCCATTCCGCGGCTGGCCGTGGTGATGGATGTCCGCAGCAAGGGCCTCTTTGTGGACGTCCGGGCAGCCCTCGGAGCCCTGGCCGCCAGCGGTGTTACGTTCCGGGTACTTTTCCTGGACGCCAACGACGACGTCCTGGTCCGCCGCTTCGAGCAGGGCCGCAGGCCCCATCCCCTCCAGGAAGGCGGCCGGATCCTCGACGGCATTGCCGCCGAACGGGAGGTGCTCACGGAACTGCGCGACAGCTCCGACGTCGTACTGGATACCTCGGCCTACAACGTCCACGCCCTGGCCACGGCCATCACGGAACTCTTCAGCGAGACCGGCCCGGTGGCCCTGCGGCTTAACGTCATGAGCTTCGGTTTCAAGTACGGCCTGCCCGTGGATTCCAACTACGTTGCGGACGTCCGGTTCATCCCGAATCCGCACTGGGTCCCGCAGCTGCGCCCGCACACGGGCCTGGACAAGGACGTCAGCGATTACGTCCTCGAAGCTGAAGGCGTGAAGAACTTCGTTGACCGCTATGTCCTGGCACTTGAGCCGGTGCTGGACGGCTACCGGCGCGAAAACAAGCACTACGCCACCATTGCCGTCGGCTGTACAGGCGGAAAGCACCGGTCCGTGGCAGTCGCCGTAGAGCTTTCCAAGAAACTGGCACAGTATCCCCGCGTGACCGTGACCACCACCCATCGGGATCTGGGCCGCGAGTAATGGGGATGCTCACCGGGCCGCTGCCGTTGGTACCGATTTCCAGCGGAACGGCAGCCGGCCAGCAGGACAAGGGCCCGAACGTCGTGGCGCTCGGCGGCGGGCATGGCCTGTCCGCTTCGCTCTCGGCGCTGCGGCTGCTCACGTCTGAGCTGACCGCCATTGTCACTGTGGCGGACGACGGCGGGTCTTCAGGGCGTCTGCGCGACGAGTACGGCGTCCTCCCGCCCGGAGACCTGCGCATGGCGCTGTCCGCCTTGTGCGATGACACGGACTGGGGCCGCACCTGGCGCGACGTGATGCAGCACCGTTTCCGGCCCGGCCAAGGCCGCGGCGGATCACTGGATGAGCATGCAATGGGCAACCTGCTGATCGTCACCCTTTGGGAGCTTCTGGGCAACACGGTGGCCGGACTGAAGTGGGCCGGCGCCCTGCTCGGTGCCCGTGGGCAGGTGCTTCCCATGTCCACTGTGCCGCTGACCATCGAAGGCGACATCCGTGTCACTGCACCTGACGGCACGTCAGCGCTCCAGACGATCCGCGGGCAGGCGCGGTGTGCCGTTGCCGGCTCGCTGGAACAGGTACGGCTCCTGCCCGAACAGGCGCCGGCCTGCGTTGAGGCCCTGACAGCCATCGAACTGGCCGATTGGGTCATCCTGGGGCCGGGGTCCTGGTACACGTCCGTGCTGCCGCACCTGCTGCTCCCGGAAATGCGTGCCGCTCTGAGTGCGACGGCCGCAAAACGCTGCCTCACCATGAACCTGGCCACGGACACCAAGGAGACCACAGGCATGTCTGCGGCGGACCACCTGTACGCACTGCGCCGGTATGCGCCGGACTTCAGCGTCGACGTTGTCCTGGC
Organism: Pseudarthrobacter adonitolis; assembly: GCF_055412845.1. Taxonomy (NCBI): domain Bacteria; kingdom Bacillati; phylum Actinomycetota; class Actinomycetes; order Micrococcales; family Micrococcaceae; genus Pseudarthrobacter; species Pseudarthrobacter adonitolis. Next base: position 62,443 of record NZ_JBVAYW010000002.1, read on the forward strand.
GGATCCCGCGTCGGTGCCGGACCGGCAGGAGTTCGAGAAAGCCGCCGGGATGATCGGCGCCGAGGTTGTCTTGGGTAAAGTGGGGGCGTCGGGCCGCCGACCCGTCCATGACCCCCTGCGTCTGGCAGCGGCGTACCACGACATTTTTGGGAACAGTTAGGAAGGTGCCATGGCACTGACATCATCGGTCAAGGAAGAACTGTCCCGTCTGGACATCAAGAAGTCGTCTGTCCGCAAGGCGGAGGTTTCGGCTATGCTGCGCTTCGCCGGCGGCCTGCACATCATCTCGGGCAGGATCGTGATCGAAGCCGAGGTTGACCTCGCGTCCACGGCACGCAGGCTTCGTGCAGCCATCGCCGAGGTTTACGGCCACCAGAGCGAGATCATCGTTGTCTCCGGCGGGGGACTGCGCCGCGGCAGCCGGTACGTGGTGCGGGTAGTCCGCGACGGCGAGTCCCTGGCCCGGCAGACGGGGCTCCTGGACGGCCGGGGGCGGCCGGTGCGGGGGCTCCCCTCTGCCGTGGTCAATGGCTCGGCCGCTGACGCCGAGGCCGTGTGGCGTGGTGCTTTCCTCGCCCACGGTTCCCTCACCGAACCGGGCCGTTCGTCATCGCTGGAAGTCACCTGCCCGGGTGCCGAGTCCGCGCTTGCCCTCGTTGGCGCAGCCCGCCGTCTCGGCATCCAGGCCAAAGCCCGTGAAGTCAGGGGAGTGGACCGGGTAGTGATCCGCGACGGCGACACCATCGCCGCCCTGCTCATCCGCATGGGCGCCCATGACGCCCTGATGGTGTGGGAAGAACGCAGGATGCGCAAGGAAGTCAGGGCCACGGCCAACCGGCTCGCCAACTTCGACGACGCCAACCTGCGGCGCTCCGCCCAGGCGGCCGTGGCCGCCGGCGCCAGGGTTGACCGGGCACTGGAGATCCTGGGCGACGACGTCCCGGACCACCTAAAATACGCCGGCGAACTCCGCGTGGCCCACAAGCAGGCAAGCCTGGACGAGCTGGGGCGCCTGGCCGATCCGGTGATGACCAAGGACGCCATCGCCGGCCGCATCCGCCGGCTACTGGCCATGGCGGACAAGCGGGCCATCGATTTGGGGATCCCCGGCACTGATGCCAATGTGACGCCTGAGATGCTGGACGAGTAGCGGCGCCCCTAGAATCAGAGCGTTCACCCTGATCTTCCGGATGCCAGTCATCCGGATGCACAATCCGAGAGTTACAACCCGGACAGACCGTCCACGACATTGGAGGATTTTGTGACCGAGTACGTACTGCCAGAACTCAGCTACGACTACGCAGCGCTTGAGCCGCACATTTCGGCGCGCATCATGGAGCTGCACCACAGCAAGCACCACGCCGCGTACGTTGCAGGCGCCAACAACGCCCTTGCCCAGCTGGCAGAGGCCCGCGCCAAGGGCGACTTCGCCAACATCAACCGCCTTTCCAAGGACCTCGCGTTCCACACCGGCGGCCACATCAACCACTCGGTGTTCTGGAACAACCTGTCCCCGGACGGCGGCGACAAGCCTGAGGGTGAGCTGGCAGCTGCCATCGACGACGCCTTCGGTTCCTTCGACGCCTTCCGCGCCCAGTTCTCTGCTGCAGCCCTTGGCCTGCAGGGGTCGGGCTGGGGCTTCCTGGCCTACGAGCCGATCGGTGGCAACCTGGTCATCGAGCAGCTCTACGACCAGCAGGGCAACGTGGCTCTCGGCACCACGCCGCTGCTGATGCTGGACATGTGGGAGCACGCCTTCTACCTGGACTACGTCAACGTCAAGGCCGACTACGTCAAGGCATTCTGGAACATCGTCAACTGGGCTGATGTCGCCAAGCGCTTCGATGCTGCACGCACCAACGCCACGGGCCTCATTACCCTGCCGTAGTGACCTGCAGTACATGCACGTGTAACAAACTTCACATTTCGGCGTGATTTCGGCCGGAATGTGGAAGGTCCGCCCCCGCACTTGCGGGGGCGGACCTACTTAAACGTAAGATGGATCACGGAAGGCGGTCTGCCTTCAGCAACGTGGCTGGTCGCCCTCCGATCTGTTAATCATCTCTGCCCAATGGCGTGCGGGATCTGTTAGTTGGCTTCAACGCCCGCTCAACTAGTTTGTGCTTAATCAAGCACCAAGGAGACTAAACAAGTGACGACCCGTATTGGTATCAACGGCTTCGGCCGGATCGGCCGCAACTACTTCCGCGCAGCCCTCGCACAGGGCGCGGACCTGGAGATCGTTGCCGTCAACGACCTCACCAGCCCTGAGGCACTGGCCCACCTGCTCAAGTACGACTCCGTCGGCGGCCGCCTGAAGGAAACCGTTGAAGTCAAGGACGGCAACATTGTCGTCGACGGCAACGTCATCAAGGTTCTCGCCGAACGCGATCCCGCCAATCTGCCCTGGGGTGAGCTGGGCGTTGACATCGTCATCGAGTCCACCGGCTTCTTCACCAAGGCCGCCGCCGCGCAGAAGCACATCGATGCAGGCGCCAAGAAGGTCCTGATCTCCGCACCGGCCTCCGACGAGGACATCACCATCGTGATGGGTGTCAATGACGGCCTGTACGACAACGCGGCGCACAACATCATTTCCAACGCGTCCTGCACCACCAACTGCCTGGGCCCGCTGGCCAAGGTCCTCAACGACACCTTCGGCATCGAGCGTGGCCTGATGACCACCATCCACGCCTACACGGCTGACCAGAACCTGCAGGACGGCCCGCACAACGATCTCCGCCGTGCCCGTGCCGCCGCCATCAACATGGTCCCCACCTCCACGGGTGCGGCCAAGGCGATCGGCCTGGTCCTGCCCGAGCTCAAGGGCAAGCTGGACGGCTACGCCATCCGCGTGCCCGTCCCCACCGGCTCGGCCACCGACCTCACGGTCACCGTCTCACGCGAGACCACTGTCGAGGAAGTCAACGCAGCGCTGAAGAAGGCTTCGGAGTCCGAGGAGTTCCAGGGCATCCTCACCTACACCGACGCTCCGATCGTTTCCTCGGACATCGTGGGGGACCCGGCGTCGTCGATCTTCGACTCGGGCCTGACCAAGGTCATCGGCAACCAGGTCAAGGTTGTTTCCTGGTATGACAACGAATGGGGTTACTCCAACCGCCTCGTGGACCTCACGGAGCTCGTTGCAGCCAAGCTGGGCTAGGGTTAGACACATGACATTCCACACCCTCAACGAACTGATCGCTGAAGGTGTCCGCGGGCGGTACATTCTTGTCAGAAGTGACCTGAATGTGCCGCTCGACGGCTCTACAGTGACTGACGACGGCCGCATTAAGGCCTCTCTGCCAGTACTGGGAAAGCTCACGGACGCCGGTGCCCGCGTGCTGGTAACAGCCCACCTCGGACGCCCCAAGGGCGCTCCGGAGGAAAAGTACTCCCTCCAGCCTGCCGTAGCGCGGCTCGCCGAACTTGCCGTCTTCAAGGTCTCGATCGCGCAGGACACTGTGGGCAGCTCCGCGAAGGAACTCGCTGCCTCGCTTCAGGACGGCGAAGTCCTCGTCCTGGAGAACGTGCGTTTCGACGCCCGAGAGACCAGCAAGGACGACGCCGAACGCGGCGCCTTCGCGGACGAACTGGTGGCCCTGACAGGGGCCAACGGCGCCTACGTTGACGACGCCTTTGGTGCCGTACACCGCAAGCACGCCAGTGTCTACGACGTCGCCACCCGGCTCCCGTCCTACCAGGGCGATCTCGTACACACCGAGGTGGAGGTCCTGCGGAAGCTGACGGCTGACACGCAGCGGCCCTACGTGGTGGTGCTCGGCGGCTCCAAGGTATCCGACAAGCTGGCGGTCATCGACAACCTCATCGGCAAGGCCGACACCATCCTGGTGGGCGGCGGCATGCTCTTCACGTTCCTGGCGGCAGAGGGCCACAGCGTGGCTGGCAGCCTCCTGGAAGAAGACCAGATCCCGGTTGTCCAGGACTACCTGAAGCGGGCTGCCGGTGCCGGCACCGAATTCATCGTGCCCACCGACGTTGTGGTGGCCGGTAAGTTCGCGGCCGACGCAGACTACGAGACCGTCCCCGCGCACGGCATCGAGGGCAGCAGCTTCGGCGCCCAGGGCATCGGCCTGGACATTGGACCGAACTCTGCGGCCGCTTTTGCGGACCGGATCAAAGGCGCCAAAACGGTGTTCTGGAACGGGCCCATGGGCGTCTTTGAGTTCGAAGCATTCTCCGGCGGAACCCGCGCCGTGGCCCAGGCCCTGACTGAGGCCGACGCGTTCACCGTGGTAGGCGGCGGGGACTCCGCTGCCGCCGTGCGGACGCTCGGCTTCGCTGACGACCAGTTCGGGCACATTTCCACCGGCGGCGGCGCCAGCCTGGAATATCTTGAAGGCAAGGAACTCCCAGGACTCAGCATCCTGGACCGTTAGGAACTTGGACTGCCAAGTCCTCCGGCCGGCAGGGTGCCCGCGGGCGCCCTGCCGGCCGCACACATATCAAGTACTTTTGGAGAACACGTGACTACGTCAACGAACGGCGCTTTTGACCGCACGCCTCTCATTGCAGGCAACTGGAAGATGAACATGGACCATGTCCAGGGCATCACCCTCCTGCAGAAACTAGCCTGGACACTGTCTGATGCCAAGCACGACTACAGCCGGGTTGAGGTGGCTGTCTTCCCGCCATTCACCGACCTCCGCGGCGTGCAGACCCTCGTCCAAGGCGATGAATTGGACATAGCCTACGGCGGCCAGGACCTCTCCCAGTTCGACTCGGGCGCTTACACCGGCGACACCTCCGGCCAGTTCCTGAACAAGCTGGGCTGCCGCTACGTCCTGGTGGGGCACAGCGAACGCCGCACCATCCACCAGGAATCCGACGAAGTGCTCAATGCCAAGGTCAAGGCAGCGTTCAAGCACAGTGTCACTCCGGTTCTTTGCGTTGGCGAAGGCCTGGAAATCCGTCAGGCAGGCACACATGTCGAGCACACCCTGACACAGCTCCGGGCGAACGTCGCCGGACTCACGGCCGAGCAGGCGGCAGAGCTTGTGGTCGCCTACGAGCCCGTCTGGGCCATCGGCACCGGTGAAGTGGCCGGGCCCGAGGACGCCCAGGATATGTGCGCTGCCATCCGCGCAGAACTTGCCACGCTCTTCGGCGACGATGTAGCGGCAAAGATCCGGCTGCTCTACGGCGGCTCCGTCAAGGCCAACAATGTCGCCGCGATCCTGAAGCAACGCGACGTCGACGGCGTGTTGGTCGGCGGGGCCAGCCTCGATCCCGCGGAGTTTGCTAATATTGTCAGGTTCGAGAGTCACCTGGTGACGGACTAGTCCGTCACGCAGGTCCCGGCTCCCGCAATTCCAATCTTCTGAAAGGCCGTCGTGGACGTTCTTCATGTCATTCTGCAGATTCTCCTGGGCATCACCAGCCTTCTGCTGACCCTGCTTATCCTCCTTCACAAGGGACGGGGTGGCGGGCTGTCGGACATGTTCGGCGGCGGTATGAGTTCCGGCCTCAGTTCCTCCGGAGTCGCCGAACGGAACCTGAACAGGTTCACAGTGATCCTGGGCGTTACCTGGGGCGTCGTGATCATCGCCCTCGGCCTGGTGATGCGCTTCAGCGGCGCAGGGGACTCATAGACTCTGCAACTGATCGTCGCCCGGCACTGCCGCGATGAGGATCTCCGAACTAAACTGTGGCTGTTGGCTCCCAACAGCCACAGTTTTTGTTTAAGTAGCCAGGAGTCCCGATGGTACATAGTGCGTCAGCGTTCCGCGGCACCCGCGTGGGTGTGACAGAAGGAGCCGGTCCCAAGAACCAGTCAGAAGCTGCCCCGGGCGAAAGAGTGCCCCGTATCCGGGTTTCTTTTTGGTGTGCCAAGGGGCATGAGACCCAGCTTGTTTTCCTGCGGCTGCCGGACGAGCAGATTCCCTCCGTCTGGGACTGCCGGCGCTGCGGGGCTCAGGCATCACGGGACGGCAAGGACGCCGACCTGCCCGACCTGCTGGACGAGGGCTTCAAGAGCCATCTTGAGTACGTTAAAGAACGGCGCTCCGACCAGGACGCCGAAGCTGTCCTGGCCGGAGCGCTGGAAAAACTACGCGCCGGTGGCGTCCTTCCGGACGAGCTGCTGCGGGACACGTGACGCTGCGTTTTCATCAATAAGCCACAGGGTGCGGGATGTTCCCCGCGGGCCTGCCGCCGGAACCTGCACCGGGTTGGCGCCCGCCAGGGCCAGGCCAACCGCGCCGGCCTTGTCCTCGCCGGCCACCACTATCCAGACCTCGGCCGCAGTGTTAATGGCCGGAAGGGTGAGTGAGATGCGCTGTAGCGGCGGCTTGGGCGAATTGCGGACGCCAACTACTGTGAGCTCCTTCTCCCGGATTCCGCCCTGCTCGGGGAAGAGCGAGGCCACGTGGGCGTCCGGACCAACGCCCAGCAGCACGACATCCAGCCGCGGCAGTACTCCCGGTTCGTCCGGACGGTCGTCGGACATGTCAGCAGCGTGTTCGACCTGGGCTGCTTCCCGGAGCCTCCGCGCATAGTCCTCGGCGGCTTCCTCGGGCGTGTCGAAGTCATCCGAGGAGGCCGGCTCGTTGATCCTTGCAGGGTCAACCGGAATGCTCGACAGGAGTGCATCAAACGCCTGCCGGGTGTTCCGGTCGGGATCGTCCGCACCAACAAAGCGCTCGTCACCCCACCAAAAGTTAACCCTGGACCAGTCGACGGCAGGCGCCGCCGGAGAGTCCGCTACAGCCTTCAGAGTTCCGATGCCTACTGTGCCGCCGGTCAGCACCACCGTGGCCTCACCGTGCTTGTCTTGCACATCCACCAGCTTGGTGATCAGACGGGCCGCGATGGCGGCCATCAGCACGGACGAATCGGGATGGATGCTAACTCTTGGCTCAACGCTCACTGGGTCGGACGCTCCTTAGATTGGTACGTGGCAGTCCAATAGTAATCACTTCGCCGAACACTTCGTCGGGGTCGAGGCGGCGGAGCTCTTCGGCGAGGCAGTCCTTGAGGCTGCGGCGTGGCAGCGAAATGCGTTGGGCGGGCTGTCCGGGCTGGGTCAGTTCCGCGACGGACAGTCCGGGGCGGAAGAGCTGCACGTCGCCGGTGTGGCGGGTGAGGCGGACGCGGCGGATGCCCGTGCCCGCGGGGTCCGCGACGATGGTCACGGGCGCGTCCAGGGCCAGGGTCAGCCAGGCGGCGAGCAGGATGGTGCTTGGCGAGTCAGAGGCGCCTTCGACGGTGACGGCGGTGATGGGGGTGCCGTCGGCCTGGTCCAGGACGGCGGCGAGCTGGATCCGCCAGTTGGTGAGGCGGGTCCAGGCGAGGTCGGTGTCACCGGCCTTGTAGGTGTTGCGGATGTTTTCGAGCGCCAGCTGGGGGTCGGTTTCGTTGGCGGAGTCGGTGATCCGGCGGTGCGCGATCCGGCCCACGGAGGTTTCGCAGGCGTTCTCCGGTGCCCCGTGCGGCCACCAGGCCACGATCGGGGCGTCCGGCAGGAGCAGTGCCGCGACCAGGGATTCGCTTTCGTGGGCGAGCTCGCCGTAGCCGCGGAGCACGATGACCTCGGACGCGCCGGCGTCACCGCCGACCCGGATCTGCGCGTCGAGCCGGTTCGGGGCGGTGGCCCCGGCGTCGGCCAGGACGATGATCCGGCAGGGGTGTTCGCGGCTGGCCTCGTTGGCCGCCTCGATCGCTTCTTCCTCGAGCCCGGACCGGGTGACGACGACGAGGGTCAGAACCCGGCCCAGGGCGATCACCCCGCCCTGCTCGCGCAGGGAGGTGATCTTCTTGGAGATCTTCGAGGTGGTGGTGTCCGGCAGGTCTACAATCATGGCCTTCTCCAGGTTCGTCCGTCGCGGGCCAGCAGTTCATCGGCCGAGGCAGGGCCCCAGCTGCCCGGAGCGTAGGGCTCCGGTTGCTCTTTCAGCCCTGCCCAGTAATCTTCAAAGGGGTCAAGGATCTTCCAGGACAGCTCCACTTCCTCGTGCCGGGGGAACAGCGGCGGCTCGCCGAGCAGCACATCCAGGATCAGGCGTTCGTAGGCTTCGGGGCTGGACTCGGTGAAGGAGTGCCCGTAGCCGAAGTCCATGGTCACGTCGCGGACTTCCATCTGCGTGCCCGGGACCTTGGACCCGAACCGGATGGTGGCGCCTTCGTCGGGCTGGACCCGGATCACCACGGCGTTCTGGCCGAAGTCGTCTTCCCCGTGGTCACGGAAGAGCAGGTTCGGGGCGCGCTTGAACACCACGGCGATTTCGGTCACGCGCCGGCCCAGGCGCTTGCCGGCACGGAGGTAGAACGGCACACCGGCCCAGCGGCGGGTGTGGATGTCCACCCGGATCGCGGCGAACGTCTCCGTGGTTGAATTGGCCGGGATGCCGTCTTCTTCCAGGTAGCCCCGGACCTGTTCCCCGCCCTGCCACCCGCCGGCGAACTGCCCGCGCGCCGAATGGGTGGAGAGGTCCTCCGGCAGCTTGACTGCGGCGAGGACCTTTTCCTTCTCCGCCCGCAGGTCATCGGCGTTGAAGGAAATGGGCTCCTCCATCGCGGTCAGCGCCAGCAACTGCAGGAGATGGTTCTGGATGACGTCCCGGGCCGCGCCCACGCCGTCGTAATACCCCGCCCGGCCGCCCGTGCCGATGTCCTCGGCCATGGTGATCTGGACGTGGTCCACATAGTTCGCGTTCCACAACGGCTCGAACAACTGGTTCGCGAAACGCAACGCCAGGATATTCTGGACCGTCTCCTTACCCAGGTAGTGGTCGATCCGGAACACCGCATCCGGCGGGAACACCGACTCCACAATGTCGTTCAGCTGCCGGGCCGACTCCAGGTCATGCCCGAACGGCTTCTCGATCACCACCCGCCGCCACTTGTCCCCGTCTGCCTCCGCGAGGCCGTGCTTGGACAGCTGCCGGCAGACCTGCTCGAACGCCTTCGGCGGGATCGAGAGGTAGAACGCGTGATTGCCCCGGGTGCCCCTGACGTCGTCGAGTTCCTTGATGGTCTCACCGAGCCGCTCGAAAGCGTCGTCGTCGTCGAACTCGCCCTGGACAAAACGGACACCCTCGGACAACTGGTTCCACACCGCCTCATCAAACGGCGTGCGTGCGTAGGCCTGCACCGAGGACTTCACCTCAGCGGCGAAATCCTCATCGCTCCATGCCCGGCGCCCGAAACCCACCAACGCGAAACTCGGCGGCAACAGGCCCCGGTTCGCGAGGTCGTACACGGCCGGCATGAGCTTCTTGCGGGCAAGGTCACCGGTCACTCCAAAGAGCACCAACGAGGACGGACCGGCGATCCGGTTCAGGCGGCGGTCACGCGGGTCCCGGAGCGGATTGCGCCCAGATCTTCCGGAACGCGTCGCGGAATTCCTGCCGTTTTCAGTTTCTGGCATGGTTGCTGTTGAGCCTTAGTTTTCGGTGACGGAAGCTGACCGGGCGGCAAGTGCTGCAATGATCTCCTGCAGCTGTGCAACTCCGGCGGCGCGGTCGGTCAGGTGCAGTCGCAGGACGGGGCGGCCGTGCACGGCCAGGACCTGGGCATCGCCCGCAGCCTGGGCGGAAATCAGTTCCCCGAATGTGAACGGACGGTCCGGGATGGCCAGGTCTTCTGCGGGAGCAGCGGTGACCTGGAGAAAGACTCCGATCGCGGGTCCGCCCTTGTGGAACTGGCCGGTGGAGTGCAGGAACCGCGGGCCCCAGCCGAACGTGACTGGGCGGCCGCTGGCGTCGGCGAACTGGTCGCGGATGCCTTCCAGCTCAGCGAAGGCCAGCCGGTCAAAGTAGGCCTGGACGCAGAGGTAGCTGTCGTCGTCGAGCGTTCCGAGGAGGGCGCCGACGGCTTCCTCGGCAGTGGCTGCACCACGGAGCCAGTCCCCGCCCCGGACCTCGATGGCACCGTCAACAAACGCGGCAGGGATCGGTTCCGGCTGCGCGTCCAGCAGGCCGCGGGCGGCAACCTTCGCTGCCTCCACGTCCGGCTGGTCGAACGGGTTGATTCCCAGCAGGCGCCCGGCCACGGCGGTGGCGAACTCCCACACCATCATCTGGGTGGCCAGGCCACCCGCGATGGCTACCTCGTTGTCGCCGAGTTCGACGTCGGCATCGGCAGCTACCAGCCGCACCACCAGGACGTCAGCGGCGCCGGAGGTGACCTCCGGCGACGTGGGTCCGGCCACCACCGGCAGGACGCCGGTGCCGAGCTTGCCGGTGGATTCGGCGATGAGCTGTTCGGCCCAGTCCGCGAAGCCCACAATGCCGGAGCCGTCCTCGGCGATGACAATCTTGTTGCGCAGCGGATTGGTTCCGCCCAGGGCCGTTCCGAGGGCCAGCCCAATGTTCTCGTCGGCGTCCTCGTTCAGGATCTCGGCGGCTTCTTCAGCCTCGTCCAGGAAAGCTTGGATGTCCACACCGGCCAGGCCCGAAGGGACCAGCCCGAATGCGGTGAGGGCTGAGTAGCGGCCGCCCACGTTCGGATCGGCGTTGAAAACGGCGCGGTAGCCGGCCTCACGCGAGGCTTTATCCAGCGGGGAACCGGGATCGGTGACAATGATGATCCGGCTCTTCGCATCGATGCCGGCCTCCGTGAAGGTGTGCTCGAAGATCCGGCGCTGGGAGTCGGTCTCCAGGGTTGAACCGGACTTGGACGAAACCACAATCGCGGTTTCGGCCAGCCGGTCTGCGAGGACAGCACGGACTTGGTCGGGGTCGGTGCTGTCCAGCACAGTCAGCTCGACGCCAGCGGTGCCGGCTATAACCTCGGGAGCCAGCGAAGATCCGCCCATGCCGCAAAGCACGATGCGGGTCACGCCGTCAGCATTGAGGGCATCACGGAGCTCGAGGATGCCGACCACGAGGGCCTGTGAGACGGTGGCCGCCTCAACCCAACCGAGGCGGACAGCGGACTCGGACTCGGCGTCGGGACCCCACAGGGTGTGGTCCTTGGCGAAGATCCGGGTGGCAATGCGGTCCGCCACGAGGGCGGGCAGGTGCTGCTCGAGTGCCTGCTGCGCGGCACCGGTGGCGTCGTAGCTGAGAGTGCTCATAGTGGGTTAGGAAGCCTTCCGTGCAGCGGCAAGGGCACCTTCGACGTCGCCCAGAAGTTCCTTCCAGCTGGCCACGAATTTGTCCAGGCCCTCTGATTCGAGGAGCGCGACAACTTCGTTGTAGGAGATGCCCAGCGCGTCCAGTGCGTCCAGCGTGGCGTTGGCCTCCGCGTAGGTGCCGGAGACGGTGTCACCGGTGACGACGCCGTGGTCGAACGTGGCGTCCAGGGTCTTCTCCGGCATGGTGTTCACTACGCCGGGGGCCGCCAGCTCGGTGACGTACAGGGTGTCGGGGTAAGCCGGGTCCTTGACGCCGGTGGAGGCCCACAGCGGACGCTGGGGGAGTGCGCCGGCTTCAGCCAGCAGTGCCCAGCGCTCGGTGGCGAAGAGCTCCTTGTGGACCTGGTATGCCAGGCGTGCGTTGGCCACGCCGGCCTTGCCCTTGAGTGCCTTGGCCTCGTTCGTGCCGATGGCGTCAAGGCGCTTGTCGATTTCGGAGTCCACGCGGGAAACGAAGAACGACGCGACCGAGTGGATCTTGGACAGGTCGTGACCGTTTTCCTTGGCCTGATCAAGGCCGGACTGGAAAGCGTTGATGACCGCGCGGTAGCGCTCGAGCGAGAAGATCAGGGTCACGTTGACGCTGATGCCCTCGGCCAGCGTCGCAGTGATCGCTTCCAGGCCTTCAAGGGTTGCCGGAATCTTGATGTGGACGTTGTCCTTGTTGACCTTCTTATACAGGTGCTTGGCTTCGGCAATGGTGCCGGCCGTGTCCCAGGCGAGGCGCGGGTCAACTTCAATGGACACACGGCCGTCAACACCGTTGGTGGCTGCTGCCACCGGTGCGAAGAGGTCGCAGGCGTCAGCGACGTCGGTGGTGGTGATTTCGAAGATGGTCTCCTCGACGCTGGCGCCGGCTGCTGCCTGGGCCGCGATGGTGGCGTCGTAGTCCGTGCCGGCCGTGATGGCGGCGTGGAAGATGGACGGGTTGGTGGTCACACCAACAACGTTCTTCTCTTCGATCAGCTTCTGCAGCGTGCCGGTCTCAAGGCGGCTGCGGGAAAGGTCATCGAGCCAGATGGATACTCCGGCGTCGGAGAGCTGCTTGGTAGAGGTAGTCATAGTGATATCTCCTAAAATCTGGTTCAGGCCTGCAGGCCAGCGAGGGAGTCCTTGGCAGCGGCGGCAACAGCCTCCGCGGTGATGCCGAACTCCTGGAAAAGGCGCTTGTAGTCGGCGGAAGCGCCGTAGTGCTCGAGCGAGATGGAACGTCCGGCGTCGCCGACGAATTCCCTCCAGCCCAGTGCCAGCCCGGCCTCGACGGAGACGCGGGCCTTCACGGCAGCGGGGAGCACGGACTCGCGGTAAGCGGCGTCCTGCTTGGTGAACCACTCAACGCAGGGCATGGAGACAACGCGGGCAGCGATGCCTTCAGCCTGGAGGGCTTCGCGGGCCTGGACGGCCAGCTGGACCTCGGAACCGGTGCCGATCAGGATCACGTCGGCGGGCACGGTGGCGCCGTCCTTGGAAGCTTCAGCCAGGACGTAGCCGCCCTTCGCGACGCCGGAGACTGAACCGAAAGTGTCGCCGTCGGCTTCGCTTTCACCACGAGCGTACGTGGGGATGTTCTGGCGGGTCAGCACAATGCCGGCCGGGTTCTCGTGGTTCTCCAGCATGGTCTTCCATGCCACGGCGACCTCGTTGGCATCGCCCGGACGGACCACGTCCAGGCCCACGATGGCGCGCAGGGATGCGAGCTGTTCCACCGGCTGGTGGGTGGGGCCGTCTTCGCCGAGTCCGATGGAGTCGTGCGTCCAGACATACAAGGACGGCACACCCATCAGGGCGCCGAGCCGGATGGCCGGCCGCTGGTAGTCGCTGAAGATCAGGAAGGTGCCGGAGAACGCGCGGGTCCGTCCGTGCAGGGCAATGCCGTTCACGATCGATGCCGCGGCGTGCTCACGGATACCGAAGTGCAGGACCCGGCCGTAGGGGTTGCCGGACCAGGTATCGGTCTGCTTGGAGGCGGGCACAAACGACGGCGAGCCTTCGATGGTGGTGTTGTTGGACTCGGCGAGGTCGGCGGAGCCGCCCCAGAGTTCCGGCATGACCGGTCCGAGTGCGTTCAGCACCTTCCCGGAAGCCGCGCGGGTGGAGACGTCCTTGCCGGCCGGGAAGACCGGAAGAGCGGCGTCCAGGCCGTCGGGCAGTTCGCGGGCCTCGATGCGCTGCAGGAGTGTTGCGCCTTCGGGGTTGGCGGCCTGCCAGGCGTTGAAGGACTCTTCCCATTCCTTCTTGGCAGCGGCACCGCGGTCCACTACTGCGCGGGCGTGGGCCAGGACTTCCTGGTCAACGTCGAAGGACTTGGCGGGATCGAAGCCCAGTACCTCCTTGAGGCCTGCGACTTCCTCTGCACCCAGTGCGGAACCGTGGATCTTGCCCGTGTTCTGCTTCTTGGGCGCCGGGTAGCCGATGATGGTGCGCAGCGAAATGATGGAGGGCTTGGACGTCTCGGCCTTGGCGGCGAGCAGTGCGGAGTAAAGCTCCTGCACGTCCTCTTTGTATTCGCCGGTCTTGGTCCAGTCGACGCGCTGTGTGTGCCAGCCGTAGGCCTCGTAGCGCTTGAGGACATCCTCGGTGAAGGAGATGTCGGTGTCGTCCTCGATGGAGATGTGGTTCTCATCGTAGACAACTACAAGGTTGCCCAGTTCCTGGTGGCCTGCCAGCGAGGAAGCCTCGGCCGTGACGCCTTCCTGGAGGTCGCCGTCGGAGGCGATGACCCAGATGGTGTGGTCGAAGGGGCTGGTGCCGGCGGCAGCATCGGCGTCGAACAGGCCGCGTTGGCGGCGCTGGGAGTAGGCGAACCCGACCGAGGAGGCCAGGCCCTGGCCCAGCGGCCCGGTGGTGATTTCCACACCGGCGGTGTGCTTGTACTCCGGGTGGCCCGGCGTCAGGGAATCCCAGGTACGGAGCGCCTCAAGGTCTTTCAGTTCCAGTCCGTAGCCGGACAGGAACAGCTGGATGTAAAGGGTCAGCGACGTGTGGCCGGGAGACAGGATGAAACGGTCGCGTCCCAGCCAGTGCGGGTTGCGCGGGTCGTGGCGCATGAGCTTCTGGAAGAGAAGGTATGCGGCGGGCGCCAGGCTCATTGCGGTACCTGGGTGGCCGTTACCGACCTTCTCCACGGCATCCGCAGCGAGAACGCGAATGGTGTCCACCGCGCGCTGGTCCAAGCTGGTCCATGACAGTTCTTGCTCTTCCAAATGTGGCACGAAAACCGGGCCCCTCTCTGTGCTGATGGTGGGCGATACACGGGATCCGTTCCGGAGCACGCTGTGGTGCCCGCTGCGGTGTGTACCAGCCGTTCACCATCGAAACGTTGATCTATCATTCAGCAGGGCTGTGGGAACGCGTTTTCCAACGCTTTTCTGCCGCGTGCTGATCTGGTGACAGCTTAGCTCCATTCCACCCTCCGGTCAGCGCAGATCTCACCTATTGGACTCAATTTCCCCTTATGTGAATCGCCATTTCGTGAGTTTGAGTTAATCTGCTCGAATCACACTGCGCGCAATCATCAGGGCCTAATCACGGGGCATCTGTTACAAATGCGCGCGGTATGATATTTGGAGGCCGACGCCGGTAGCCGAGCCCTCTTAAGGGCGGCGGCAGACCCCGGGCGTTGCCGGGACCTTCTTCTGATGACCATTGGCGGGCTGCCCGGCGAACGGCCGCAAGACACAGCTGCACCGCCAGACAGAACTGCCAACCAGAACGGGTGACTGCCACCGTGAGCACAACAGATACGCCGCTTAATGCTTCCCGCATCAGAGGGGGAGCCGGGTTCGCCCGGAAGGCCAAGGCGTATTTCGCCCTCACCAAGCCGCGTGTCATTGAGTTGCTGCTGGTCAGCACCCTGCCCACCATGATCTACGCCGAGCGCGGCTTCCCGCCGATCGGGCTGATCCTGGCCACCTTGGTAGGCGGCGCCTTTGCTGCCGGCAGCGCCGGTGCCTTCAACTGCTACCTCGACCGCGACATCGACAAACTGATGCACCGGACCGAGAACCGTCCGCTCGTCACCGGCGAGGTGACGCCTCGTGAGGCGCTGGTTTTCTCCTGGCTGCTCGGGGCGGCCGCCATTGGTATTCTCTGGTTCGGGGCCAACCCGCTGGCCGCGTGGCTCGGGTTGGGCGCGATCTTCTTCTATGTGGTCATCTACACCATCATCCTTAAACGCCGCACCGCACAGAACATTGTGTGGGGTGGAGCCGCTGGCTGCTTCCCGGTGCTGATTGCCTGGGCCGCCGTGACCCACACCGTCGAGTGGCCGGCCGTCATCCTGTTTATGGTCATCTTCCTCTGGACGCCGCCGCACTACTGGCCGCTTTCCATGCGTTACGGCGAGGACTACCGCAACGCCAACGTGCCCATGCTTGGGGCTATTGCCGGCGCCAAGGTGGTTTCCGTCCAGGTAGTGCTCTACGCCTGGGCCATGGTGGCCTGCTCGCTGCTGATGGTCCCGGCCGGTGGCGCCGGCTGGGTCTACACCGCCACCGCAGTCCTGGCGGGTGCCTGGTTCCTGTACGAGTCGCACTCCCTGTACAACCGGGCGCAGCGGGAGGACATCTCGGACAAGCGGGCCATGAAGGTTTTCCACGGTTCCATCAGCTACCTGACGCTGCTGTTCATCGCACTGGCAGTGGATCCGTTCGTCGGATCAGCGATCATCGGTTAGCAACACCCAACGCTCTCGCAGGTCCTGCAGGTTTTCCAAGGACCCTCTCTCACTCAGGTGAGAGAGGGTCCTTCGTTTGTATGCAGGAAGTGAGAGAGCGTCCGTGGTTTTGCTGCAGGAAGTGAGAGAGGGTCCTTGAATGCGGAGTGCCACGGTTCCGTCCGGAACCGTGGCACTCCGTCGGGGTTAAGGCCGGCAGCGGTGGAAGTTAGGTGACCGGGCTTGAGCGGGCGAGGTCGGCGGTGTTTGTCGCCGCGCTCATCAGCAGCGCCGCGCCGAGCATGTGGGCACCCACCAGCAACGCGGGGATGCCGTTGTAGTACTGGGTGAAGCCGATGACGGCCTGCAGCAGGGTCACGGCCAGGAGCAACAGGACGGACGTGCGGAACGGGCCCTGGATCCGGCGGACAATCACGAGCACCAGTGCGAACAGCGTTCCGGCCGTGATCACGTACGCCGGAACGGCATGGATGTGGGAGAACAGGTCCCAGTCGAGGCCGTTGCGGGGCGCGTCGGCGTCACCGGCGTGGGGACCGGAGCCGGTCACCACTACGCCGAGCATCACGGCGAGAGCGGAGAAGAGCCCGACGGCGGCAGCCACCGGACGCAGGACGCCCGGCAAAGCGGGGAGCTGGACGCTGGCATGGCGGCCCGTCCTGCCGTAGGCCCGGTTGACGAGCAGCGTGGCAATCACCACGAGGGCCATGGAAACGAGAAAGTGCAGGCCCACCACCCACGGATTGAGGTTAGTCAGCACGGTGATGCCACCGATCACCGCCTGTGCCGGAATGCTGGCCAGCAGGCCAAGCGCCAGCAGGAAGAGGTCCCGGCGCTCCTTGCGTAGGTTCCACAAGTACACAAGCATGGCCAGCGCAACCGCTGCCAGAGCAAACGTCAGGAGCCGGTTGCCGAACTCAACGAAGCCGTGGATTCCCATTTCGGGAGTGTTCACCAGGGAGGTGTCCGTGCAGCGCGGCCAGGTGGGGCAGCCGAGGCCGGACGCGGTCAGCCGCACCGCGCCGCCGGTCACCACCAGCAGCGTCTGGCCAACCAGGGACGCCACCGCGAGGCGGCGGACGCTGGCGTCCACGGTACGGGGTAGCCTCGCGACAAGGCGACCGGCGATCTGGGGGAGGCGTGAAGCCGTGCTCACGGATATCTCAATTCCACTTGAACCAACGGATGGCTGCTGCTCCGGCAAGAACCGTCCAGAGCAGCAGGATAAGTGCGGCGCCGCCGTTCAGCGAGCCGCGCAGGAAAGCTTCGCGCATGGCCTCGCCGAGTGCACCGGAGGGCAGATAGTGGACCACTCCCTGCGCAAGGGCGGGCAGCCGTTCCGCGGGAATCACTATCCCGCCCAGGGCGCCCAGCAGGATCCACAGCAGATTGGTGATAGCGAGGGTTGCCTCGGGCCGCACAGTGCCGGCCACCAGGAGCCCCAGCGCGGTGAACGCCACGGCGCCCAGGGCTAGCAGCGACAGTCCGGGGAGCCAGCCGGAGGCAGGCGGCTGCCAGCCCAAAGGAAGCGCCACCAGTGTCACCACTGACACCTGGAGGCAAAGCACCGCCAGTACCGCCAGCACCTTACCCGCGATGAGGCCTTCGCGGCCCAGGGGCGTGGTGGACAGGAACCGGAGGACCCCGTACCGCCGATCGAAGCCGGTGGCGATGCCCTGCCCGGTAAAGGCCGTGGACATCGCGCACAAAGCCAGGATGCCGGGGACCGCCACATTGATGCGGCTGGCTCCGAAGCCGTCCAGGAAGGGGGTGACGGTGAGCCCCACCAGCGCAAGAAGCGGCAGGACCACGGCGAGGATCAGCTGCTCGCCGTTCCTGAGCATGGTCAGCGATTCGTATCTGCCCTGCAGCAGGATACGGTGCAGCAGGGTGGCAGGTGCCCCCTGGGTGGCAGTGGCTGCGGGAGCCGTCATCGGATGTCCTTTCCTGAGATGTCCAGGAAAACATCTTCCAGGCTTCGTGCCGCCAGGCTCATGGAACCGGGCATAACGTCGTGGGCTGCCCACCAGGCGGTCAACGACGCGAGATCGTGGGGTGTCAGTGCACCGGAGGCAACGTAGCTTCCGGCCCGCGTCTCAGAGACGGCGATGGCATCGGGCAGCACGCCGGTGAAATCCAGCCCCGGGGGCGCCTCGAACACCAGGGTGCGGACGTGGTCCGTGCCGGCCTCCACAGCCGGGTCCCGCTGCAGCAGTTGGGAAACTGTTCCCTCGGCGACGTTCCTGCCGGCGTCGATGATGTACACGTAGTCCGCCAACCGCTGGGCGTCGTCCATGAGGTGGGTTGTCAGGATAATGCCCATCCCGGCTGCCCGCAGTTCCGAGATCAGCTCGAAGACCAGCTGCCGGGACTGGGGATCCAGGCCGGCGCTGGGCTCGTCCAGGAAAAGGACCTCCGGATTGCCAATCAGGGCCGCGGCGAGTGCCAGGCGCTGCTTCTGCCCACCGGAGAGTCTGCGGACGGTGGTCCTGGCGAAAGTATCAATTCCGAGCCGTTCCACCAGTTCGTCAACGGAGCGGGGCCTCGCGTACATTCCGGCGATGTGCCGCAGGAGCGGGACCGGACGGGCCGACGGCGGGAGGCCGCCGTCCTGAAGCATCACGCCTACGCGGGACCGCAGGTCAGCGCCCGAACGGCCCGGATCCTGGCCGAGCAGCGAGATGCTGCCGCCGCTGCGCTTCTGCAAGCCTTGGGCGCATTCGAGGGTGGTGGTCTTTCCGGCTCCATTGGCGCCCAGAAGGGCCGTGACCTGGCCGCGTTCGGCCATAAGAGATACGCCGTTGACCACCCGGAGCATTTTTCCGTCCAGGCTGGCCAGCGGACCAACATCCTTAATTAACCCGCTGATGGACAGAACCGGGGATTCGGGGGATCGCACCCCAGCATTCTACGCGATGTAGTACTGGGGGGACCGCCGGGGACTCCGGCCGCAGGTCAGCCTGACCTTACTGGAATGAGGGACTAAATTACGACATGATTGTGTTGTGTATTCCATGACCAATACTGCTGCTGTGCCGTTTGCCGGGCACGGAGCGCCGCGTACCGCCGCCGACCGCGGCCACGCAGCTGCTGCGCCGGTGGCCGACTCCGACGAGCGTACCCGGGACCGGGTCCTTGGTGCCGTGCTTGAGCATGGCCCCATCAGCGCGGCGGAACTCGGTGACATGCTCGGTTTCACACCCGCGGCGGTCCGCAGGCACCTTGATCACCTGGCCCGCAGCGGGGATATTGAGGTCAAGCGCGTGGCAAAGGCCGGTGCTGGCGCGGGGCGTCCCGCCCGCCGCTATGTCCTTAGCTCGCAGGGCCAGTCCACGCTTGGCAACGATTACCTCGACATCGCAGCCCTCGCGCTCAAGCAGCTCCAGACAGTGGCGGGCGAACAGGCAGTCCGCGCGTTCGCCGTCGAACGTTTTGCCGACATGGAACGTCGGTACGCACCGGAGGTCGAACAGGCCGGACCGGACATCACCGCCAGGGCGCAGGCACTGTCCGCCGCGCTGAGCCGTGATGGCTTCGTAGCGTCGGCCGCTTCGATCGAGGCCAAGGCCCCCCTGCCGGCAGCACTGTCCAGCGTCCAGCTGTGCCAGGGGCATTGCCCCATCCAGCAGCTTGCTGCCCAGTTCCCTGTCTTCTGCGATGTGGAGACCGAAGTGTTCTCCCGGCTGGTAGGCGTTGACGTACGCCGCCTGTCCACGCTGGCGCGCGGTGGACACGTCTGCACCACCCACATACCCACAGGCCGGCTGGCCGCCGGGGGACCCAGGGTCCCCCAGACAGCCCCCGCCAGCCTGGATGAAGTAACCAACCATCAGCAAGAAAGGCCGTGATGACGGACCAACTATCAGAGAAAGCGGTAGCCGAAGACACTGTGATCTCGGAGATTCTGGAAAAGAATCCCGAGCTCCACGGCATCGGCACGTACGAGTACGGCTGGTCTGACAAGAACGATGTCGGTGCCAACGCCCGCCGCGGTATCAATGAAGACGTCGTCCGCGACATCTCGGCCAAGAAGAGCGAGCCGGAATGGATGCTCGATCTTCGGCTCAAGGGCCTGAAGTACTTCGACCGCAAGCCCATGCCCACGTGGGGGGCAGACCTCTCCGGCATCGACTTCGACAACATCAAGTACTTTGTGCGGTCCACCGAGAAGCAGGCCGCCACCTGGGAAGACCTCCCCGAGGACATCCGGAACACGTACGAGAAGCTGGGCATCCCGGAAGCCGAGCGCAGCCGCCTCGTCTCCGGCGTCGCCGCCCAGTACGAGTCCGAGGTTGTCTACCACCAGATCCGCGAGGACCTCGAAGCCCAGGGCGTCATCTTCCTGGACACCGACACCGCGCTGCGCGAACACCCGGAGATCTTCCAGGAGTACTTCGGCACCATCATTCCCGTGGGCGACAACAAGTTCGCGTCGCTGAACACGGCTGTCTGGTCCGGCGGTTCCTTTGTGTACGTCCCCAAGGGCGTCCACGTGGACATCCCGCTGCAGGCATACTTCCGCATCAACACGGAAAACATGGGCCAGTTCGAACGGACCCTGATCATCGCCGACGAGGACTCCTACGTCCACTACATCGAAGGCTGCACCGCGCCGATCTACACCTCGGACTCGCTGCACTCCGCCGTGGTGGAAATCATCGTCAAGAAGGGCGCCCGCGTCCGTTACACCACCATCCAGAACTGGTCCACCAACGTGTACAACCTGGTGACCAAGCGTGCCATCTGCGAAGAAGGCGCCACCATGGAATGGGTTGACGGCAACATCGGCTCCAAGGTCACCATGAAGTACCCGGCCGTCTACCTGGTAGGCGAGCACGCCAAGGGCGAGACCCTGTCCATCGCCTTCGCCGGCGCCGGCCAGCACCAGGACACCGGCTCGAAGATGGTGCACATCGCGCCGAACACCAAGAGCTCCATCATTTCCAAGTCCGTGGCCCGCGGCGGCGGGCGTGCTGCCTACCGCGGCCTGGTCCAGGTCCGTGAAGGTGCGAAGCACTCGGCGAACACCGTCCGTTGCGACGCGCTTCTGGTGGATACCATCAGCCGTTCGGACACCTACCCGTACATCGACATCCGTGAGGATGACGTGGTGATGGGCCATGAAGCAACTGTTTCCCGGGTCAGCGAAGAGCAGCTCTTCTATCTGATGTCCCGCGGCATGCGCGAAGACGAGGCCATGGCGATGATCGTCCGTGGCTTCATCGAGCCCATCGCCCGCGAGCTCCCGATGGAGTACGCACTTGAGCTGAACCGCCTGATTGAACTGCAGATGGAAGGGTCCGTCGGATAACGATGACTGAAATCACTACTGAAAAGGCCCGCATCGGCGCGCCTTCGGCCCAGCCGTTTATTAACGGTTTCACGGAAGAAGGCGAAAGCCTGTCCCCGATCAACTCGGCCACTTCCAAGGCCCCGTTGGCCGGCGAAGCGGTCAAGCGCCACTCGCACGGTGGCGGCGTCGGCGTTCCGGACAGCTCCCGCGCCGGCCGGCTGACCTCGTACAACCTGGCGGACTTCAAGCCCCTCACCGGGCTTGAGGAAGACTGGCGCTTCACCCCGCTCAAGCGCCTGCGTGGCCTGCACAGCGAGGTCCTGGCGGGAGCGGCACCCACCGTCACCGTCAGCGGCCCGGAGCAGGTCACGGTTGAGACCGTGGCGCGCGGCGATAAGCGCATCGGTTCCGCCGGCATCCCGGAGGACCGCGTGTCCGCCAACGCCTGGGAGAACTTCAGCGAAGCCACCGTCCTCACCATCCCGGCCGAGTTTGAAGCCGACACCGAGATCACCGTCGTGATCGAAGGCACCTCCACGGAGGCGGCCGCCCAGCACCTGGTGATCGTGGCGGAGAAGTTCTCCAAGGCCGTTGTGGTCCTTAACCACCTGGGCTCGGCAGTTGTGTCCGAAAACATCGAAATAGTTGTTGAAGACGGCGCCAACCTCACGGTTGTCTCGCTCCAGGAATGGAACGACGACGCCGTCCACGCCTCCTCCCAGCAGGCAAAGATCGGCCGCGACGCCAAGTTCAAGCATGTCGTGGTCAGTCTCGGCGGGGACCTGGTCCGCGTCACGCCGTCGGCCCGTTTCACCGCCCCCGGCGGCGAAGCGGAAATGTTCGGCCTGTACTTCGCCGACGCCGGCCAGCACCTGGAGCAGCGGCTCTTTGTTGACCACGCGGTGGCGAACTGCACCTCCAACGTGCTCTACAAGGGCGCTTTGCAGGGCCGCAATGCCCACGCTGTGTGGGTCGGCGACGTCCTGATCCGCAAGGAAGCCGAAGGCACCGACAGCTACGAGGCCAACCGCAACCTGCTGCTCACGGACGGCGCCCGCGCCGACTCCGTGCCGAACCTGGAGATCGAAACCGGCCTGATCAAGGGAGCCGGGCACGCCAGCGCCACCGGCCGGCTGGACGACGAGCACCTGTTCTACCTGATGGCCCGCGGCATCCCCGAGGATGTTGCCCGCCGCTTGGTGGTCCGTGGCTTCCTGCACGAGATCATCCAGCAGATCAAGGTACCGGCCCTCGAAGAGCGGCTCACCGAGGCTGTTGAGCGCGAACTCGCCGTGACGAACAACTAGACGGCGCGGAAAACAGATGACTGACCAGCCAAAGGGCGAATTTGTCTGCAAGACGGATGAAATACAGCTCAAGCAGGCTCTCCGGATCCTGATCGATGACTACCCCGTAGCCATCGTGAAGGACTCCATGGGGGACATCCACGCCATCGGGGACACCTGCTCGCACGCGGACATCTCACTGTCCGAGGGCGAAGTGGAAGGGTGCATGATCGAATGCTGGGGCCACGGCTCCCAGTTCGACCTGCGCAGCGGTGAGCCGCTCCAGCTGCCCGCCTACGATCCGGTCCCGGTGTTCGCCGTTGAGATCGTCGGCGACGAGGTCTACGTGGACTTCACAAACGTGCTCAACGGAGCGGAAGCCCCGAACTTCAGCTAGCAGCATCAGCCGGATAGATCAGCCGCCAGCGGCAATTCCAAGTAACAGAACCAAACTTCCAGAAACAGACCGCACCACCGCCGGAGGGCGCGGTGCAGAGGAGAACAAGACCTATGTCTACTCTTGAGATCAAGGACCTGCACGTCAGCATTGACACGGAGCAGGGCACCAAGGAGATCCTGAAGGGCGTCAGCCTGACCATCAAAACTGGTCAGACCCACGCCATCATGGGCCCCAATGGTTCGGGCAAGTCCACCCTGGCATCCACCATTGCCGGGCACCCGCGCTACAAGGTCACCAGCGGGACCATCACGCTCGACGGCGAAGACGTCCTCGCGATGAGCGTTGACGAGCGGGCCCGCGCCGGACTCTTCCTTGCCATGCAGTACCCCGTGGAGGTCCCCGGTGTGAGCATGACCAACTTCCTGCGCACCGCCAAGACCGCCATCGACGGCGAAGCACCCAAGCTGCGTACCTGGACCAAGGACGTCAAGGCGGCCATGGCCCAGCTGCGCATCGACGCTGATTTCGCCGAGCGCAACGTCAACGAAGGCTTCTCCGGCGGCGAAAAGAAGCGCGTCGAGATCCTCCAGCTGGAACTCTTCAAGCCGAAGTTCGCCATCCTTGACGAGACCGACTCGGGCCTGGACGTTGACGCCCTGAAGGTTGTTTCCGAAGGCGTCAACCGTGCACACGAAGCAGGCAACATGGGCACGCTGCTCATCACGCACTACACCCGCATCCTGCGCTACATCAAGCCTGACTTCGTCCACGTATTCGTTGACGGCCAGGTTGTCGAAGAGGGCGGCCCGGAGCTGGCCGACCGCCTCGAAGAAGAAGGCTACGACCGCTACGCCACGGGCGCCGGCGCAGCCACCATCGCCGCCGCTGCACAGGCCTAGTTAGGACTTGCCATGACCGAAATCAATACGGCCCGCACGGGCCTCGAGGATGTCGAAGAGGCACTCAAGGACGTCATCGACCCGGAACTCGGTGTGAACATCGTGGACCTCGGGCTGCTGTACGGCCTGAAATACTCTGACGACGACGGCGCGCTGCTCATCGACATGACGCTCACCACGGCCGCCTGCCCGCTCACCGATGTCATCGAGGAACAGGTAGGCAAGTCCCTTGACGGTGTCGTCGACGACTGGCGCCTGAACTGGGTGTGGATGCCGCCTTGGGGTCCGGAGCGGATCACCGATGACGGCAAGGACCAGATGCGGGCCCTCGGCTTCAACATCTGATCCATCCTTACCGGGTAACGTACGACGACGGCCGGTTACCTCCCCAGCGGAGGTGACCGGCCGTCGTCGTTCCCTCATCGATTGATCCCCATCGGCTCCCTAGCCTCGCAAGTTCGGCCAGGGAACACTCCCCGCTACCTCCCCAATCTCGCAAGCTCGATTGGGGGCCCCTCGGTAGCGTGGGCCCAGGCGTGGGCCCTGACCCCTTTTGAGCCCCCAAAACGGCGGTTACGGAGCAACCGATGGCGTTAAAGGGTGGGCGCCGAGAACGTGTCGCACTGGTTAATGTCGCCGGTGGTGTAGCCCTGGTAGAACCACTTTTGGCGCTGTTCGCTGGAGCCGTGCGTCCAGGCCTCGGGCGAGACCTGTCCTGTGGCGGCTTCCTGGATCCGGTCATCGCCCACGGCTGAAGCTGCGGACAGGGCGTCGTTCAGGTCCTGCTGGGTGATCGGTTCCAGGAACGGTTGGCCGTCGGGTCCTGGTTGGGTTGAGGCGTGCTTCACCCAGAGGCCGGCATAGCAGTCGGCCTGGAGCTCCGTTCTGACGGCGCCGGACTCCGGCCCCTGCGGATCCTGCTGCGCACGGTCGAGGTATCCCAGCACGTTCTGGATGTGGTGGCCGAATTCGTGCGCCACCACGTACTCCTGTGCCAGGGGACCGCCCGAGGATCCGAAGCGGTCCACGAGATCCTGAAAGAACCCGGGATCGAAGTAGGCGGTGCTATCAGCTGGGCAGTAGAAGGGGCCCACCGCGCTGGAAGCCGTTCCGCAACCGCTGTTGACGGCTTCATCGAAGATCACGGTCTCCGGCTGCGGGTACTGGACGTTGTAGTCCTGAAGATAGGCTGGCCAGAACGCGTTCAGGCTGTTGACGGTGCCGGTGATCCGGCAGTCCAGCCGGGCGTCGGCGTCGGCCCCCGTGGCACAGGCCGGTGACGTGCCCTGGCTCTGTTCAGCCGTGCCCGCCCCGCCGGGCAGACCTTCCAGCATGGCGGGGTTGACGCCGAGGAGGACTGCAATAAGCAGGATGATCCCGCCTCCGATACCGCCGCCGACTTTGGCGCCGCGGCCCATGCCGCGCCGGTCCTGGACCTGGGAAGGGTCCAGCTGCACGTTGTCATTGAAGCTCATGAAGTCACAATAGTCCTTACCGGCACCACCGAAGCGGAGTCCGGCCGGTAAAGTTGAGGCGATGCCTTTTCTCGACAAAATCCAGCGCTGGGCCGAAGAACGCCCCCATGACACCGCCGTTGTGGTGGCGGGCCGGCGCCTGCGCTGGGCTGAGCTCCGGGACGCCGCCGCGGCCGCCCTTCCGGCGACTGCAGCCGTCACAGTCCTTGCGGAGGCCAACTCCGTAGACTTCGCCGTGAGGTTCGCGGCAGCCGTTGCCGGCGGCCGGCAATGCGCCGTCCTGGATCCGACGTGGCCGGCGTCCCTGCACCAGGAGATCGTTCAACGGCTGGCGGAATCAGCCAAGCCGGGCACGGTCTCCGCAGCGGATGCCTTGGCGGACGGGCCGCCGGACTCGACGTTCCTGATCGGACTCACGTCCGGTACCACCTCCGTGCCCAAGGCGTTTACCCGGTCGAGGCAGTCCTGGCGGCAGTCCTTCGAGGCGTCCATTGAGTTCTTCGGCCTCGCCCAGGACGATGTCACGCTCGCGCCCGGACCCCTGGCCGCCAGCCTTAACCTCTACGCCCTCGCTGAGTGCCTCTACGCGGGCTCGGAATTCCAGACGCTGGAGAGTTTCGACATCGGTGATGTCCACGCCGCCATCACGCACGACGGCGTGACCCGGCTGATCCTCGTGCCCACCATGCTGCGGCTGCTGAGTGAGCGGGGACTGACCGGCTGCGTGGATGCCTCCGGCATCCGCACCATCATCTGCGCCGGCTCGAAGCTGGACGCACGCACCCTTGAAGCAGCACGGCGCTGGGCGCCGAACGCCACCATCTTCGAGTACTACGGCGCATCCGAACTGAGCTTTGTCTCCGGTATCGGGCTGGCGGCGGGGGAGCTGCTGGACGCTGGGGGAACAGCAATCGGACGCCCGCTCCCGGGCGTGGACGTCAGAATCCTCGACGACGACGGTTCCGAACTTCAGGACGGCGCGGCCGGCAATATCTGCGTGCGCAGCGGCATGGTCAGCAACGGCTACCTGTGGGGTGACGACGGCCAGGCGCTGCGCTCCTTCAACGGCTGGTTCACGGTGGGGGACCAGGGCTACCTCGCCGGCGGCGAACTGCACATCCTGGGCCGACGCGCCGACATGATCCTGACCTCGGGAAAGAACGTGTATCCGCACGAAGTGGAACTCGCCCTGGCGGCCGTGCCGGGGGTGGCAGCCGCGGTGGCCGCCGGCATACCCGATGATCTCCGGGGCCAACGGGTGGTTGCAGGCGTCGTTCCGTCCCATGGCGGAGTCACAGCCATGCAGCTCAAGGCAGGACTCGAAAACATCCTGCCGCGGGACAAACGGCCCCACCAGTACTTCGCACTCTCCGAACTTCCCACCACGGACCGCGGCAAGGTCAGCCGGAACATCCTGCTGGACTGGATCGGTTCCCAGGACCCAAGGGCGCGGCACCTTGACCGCTGACTTGTTGCCCGTAGACCGGCAACCTGGCGACCTGTTGCCCACGGACCGGCAACCCGTGATCATCGCGGCGCGGCGTACCGCGGTGAGGAGGGCGAACGGTGCGCTGAAGGAACTGCGTGCGCACCAGCTTCTCGCGCCGGTCCTGGTCAACATCCTGGCAGACGCCCAGGTGCCGGCCGAAGCGGTCACGGATGTGGTGATCGGCAACGCCGTGGGCGGCGGCGGCAACGTGGCCCGCCTGGCCCTGCTTGAGGCGGGGCTGCCGGTCAGTGTGCCGGGACTGACCGTAGACCGCCAGTGCGGTTCAGGGCTGGATGCCATTGTCCTGGCCGCCGGGCTGGTGGCCGCCGGCGGAAACCCCGTGTATCTCGCCGGGGGAGTGGAGAGCATCAGCACGGCTCCGCTGCGGGCCTACCGGGACGACGACGGCGAACCAGATTTTTTTGCCCGGGCCCAGTTTGTGCCGCACAGCTTCGGCGACCCGGATATGGGGGTCGCGGCCGAGAACGTGGCTGCCCGGTTCGAGGTCAGCCGGGAGCGGCAGGATGCCTCGGCGCTGCGCAGCCACCAGCGGGCGCTGGTGGCTGCCAAAGCAGGATACTTCGCCGCTGAAATCACCACTCTGGAAACGCCGGCTGGACCCATCAGTGCCGATGACGGCCCCCGCGCCCGCCTGAACGCCGCCGTCCTGAACCGGTTCCCGCCCGCTTTTGTGCCAGGGGGGACCGTCACCGCCGGGAACTCATGCTTCGACGCGGACGCCGCTTCCGCCGTCGTTATCACGTCCCTGCAGCGGGCCCGGGAACTGGGAGCCACGGACGGGCTCCTGGTGCTGGCCACGGACACTGCTGGCGTGGATCCCGAGCTGTTGGGGATCGGCGCAGCGGTTGCCGCGGAGCGGCTCCTGCAGGGGAGGGGACTGTCCGCGGCCAGTGTTGACCTGGTGGAGTTCAACGAAGCCTTCGCGTCCCAGACTCTGGCCTGCCTGGACCAGTTGTGCATTGATCCGGAGCGGGTCAACCTTGATGGCGGGGCGCTGGCGTTGGGCCACGCCTACGGGGCGTCCGGGGCGGTACTCGTGACCCGGCTTCTCGCGCAGGCCCGGCGTGCCGGGAATCATGGCTCCCTGGCGCTGGCCCTGATCAGTATCGCCGGCGGCATGGGCACGGCGGCGCTGTTGCGTTATGAGTTGCTGGCTGGCGACCAACAGGTCCCCTAAGCCGCACAGGAAGGCCCAACGGCCCATCAGTCTGCTGCATCGCCCAGCCCGCGTGCGGCCAGCGCTTCGCCGGTCTGGCGGGCGAACGCCACGGTGGTGATAAAGACGGGCAGCACGAGCGCACGCGGGTTGCGCTCAAGCCCGCGGGCCCGGGCGGAATCCCTGACGTCTGCAAAGGCGCCGGCGATATACGGGATACTGCGGAGCATGATGGCGATGGTTAGCGCAAAACGCTCAGGGTCAGCGCCAAAGCGGCGGAACGGCGTAGCCAGCGACACCACGCCGTCCAGGATCCGCTGCATGGGCGTGGTGGCCGTCAGCAGGGACGCCGCCAGCACGCAGACCAGGATGTTCAGGACAATCCGGGCAGCCGTGGGCGCTCCGAGCTGCCACCACTGGAACAGGCCGATGACCACGAGCACCATGCCAACAGGACGGACGGCACTCACCAGCCGCCGGGCTCCGGCGCCCGTCAGGAGAAACAGTGCGACGAGCGCGGCCAGCACCGCGGCGGAGACCAGCCAGTCGACCACCAGGAAAGACACCAGGCCGCAGCCCACCACCAGCAGGAATTTCAGTGCCAGCGGCGTCCGGTGGATGACGGAATTCCCCGGGACGTAGTTGGCCAGCAGGAAGCCGTGCCCCCTCACGGCGCGGCCAGGCCGTTGGTGACCAGCGCCCGGTACGCGTCGACCGCCGCGGCAGGGCCGCCGTCGAACGTCACGCGTCCCGCCTCCACCACCAGCACGCGGTCCATTTCCAGGGCGAGGTCGAGGTCGTGCGTGGACATCACGATCTGCTGGTCGAGTCCGGACAGGGTGCGGCGCAGGAGTTCGCGGTTCCGGAGGTCCAGGAGGGTGGACGGTTCATCCAGCACCAGGACAGCGGGGTTCACGGCCAAGACGGCAGCGAGGGCCATCAGCTGGCGTTCACCACCGGAGAGCTCGTAGATGCTTTGGTCCGCGAGCGGCAGCAGTCCGAGGCGCTCAAGGGCCGCTTCCGCCAGCCTGCGCCGCTCCGCACCGTTGCGGACCCGGCGGCGCAGCGAAAGCTCCACGTCCTCGCGCCCCGTGGGCATTACCAGTTGCGACAAGGGATCCGTGAAGACGAACCCCACCTGTCTGCGGACTGCCCGCACGGCACGGACAGTATCGGCGCCCTCCACCGACACGGTGCCGGAACTTGGCTGGACCAGGCCGTTAATCAGCCGCAGCAGCGTGGACTTGCCGGACCCGTTGGCCCCGATCACGCCGATGCGCTGTTCGGTCAGCTCAAGCGTGACCTCCTGGAGCAGGGCCTTCGGTTCCGGGCGGGTGTCAACGGCAACG
This sequence comes from Pseudarthrobacter adonitolis, assembly GCF_055412845.1. NCBI lineage: Bacteria > Bacillati > Actinomycetota > Actinomycetes > Micrococcales > Micrococcaceae > Pseudarthrobacter > Pseudarthrobacter adonitolis. Next base: position 91,581 of record NZ_JBVAYW010000002.1, read on the forward strand.
GCCACAGTGGCCTGCCGGAAGGAAATGGTTGCCATGGCGGGACTAGTTGTTGATCCGCTTCACCCGGCGGACCAGGACATCGGGAAATGCCCGGTGCAGTGAGACGGCGATCACCGCGGCGAGGATGTTCTTAATCACGTCGCCGGGGTAGAAGATCAGGTCGGCGACGAAGGCTTCACCCAGTGACGCTTTGGTGTTCAGGGCGATCCCGGCAACTCCGAGCGTGTGGACGATGGCGATGCTGGTGACCATCGCCGACGCGAAGAACCACAGCGCCCGGGCACGTATTGTCCGCCGGATCACCACGGTGGCCAGCCAACCTACAACGGCTGCAGCGATGGGGAAAGCAATGATGTAACCGGCCGACGGTCCGGCCAGGATGCTCAGGCCGCTGCGGCCCTGGCTGAAGATCGGCAGGCCGGCCAGGCCCAGGAGGGTGTACAGGCCGACGGCGGCAAAACCCCGGCCGGGGCCCAGCATCAGTCCGGTGAGCATCACCGCAAGGGTCTGGAAAGTGATGGGGATGCCGAACACGTTCGCCGCGATGCCGGGCACCATGGCGGAGCCGGCAACGAGTGCAGCGAAGACGGCGATCAGGCCCAGGTCGGTGGCGTTCCAGCGGTTCCGGAGGCGGGAAGGGGCGCCGGTGACGGTGTCAGTCTGGCTCATGGGGGTGTTCCTGTCGTGGTTGTACAAGCGAAGCATGGGGGTGATCCCGACGTTACCGGCCGCCGTCGGGCGCCATTTTGTAGGGGACCTACTAAGCGGGACACCCGGGACTGGCTGCGGAGCACAAGCGCTGAGTCAACGCACGACGGCGGTGTAGCGGTTATGGGGTCAAGCTGGGGCCGGTAGACTTGGATAGGCCGTTCTGTCGGCCATTCTGCCGGCTGCTTCCTGACACCATCCGTTGAGCTGCGGCGTTTCCCTGTTGTGAAAGGCCTTACCTGCTGTGATTACTGTCCAGGATCTTGAACTGCGCGCCGGCGCCCGGCTCCTCATGGACCAGGTGAGCTTCCGCATCGACAAGGGCGACAAGATCGGTCTGGTCGGCCGTAACGGTGCAGGCAAGACTACCCTGACCCGGGTGCTCGCGGGCGAAGGCCAGCCCGCCGGCGGCAAGGTTACCCGCAGCGGCGAGATCGGCTACCTGCCGCAGGATCCCCGGACCCCGGACATGGAACAGCTGGCCCGCGACCGCATCCTCTCCGCCCGCGGCCTGGACATCGCCGTCAACAAGCTCAAGCAGACCCATGAGGACATGGCCAGCGAGGACGCCGAGATCCAGCGCAAGGCGATGAACCGCTATGATCGGCTGGAGTCCGAGTTCCTGGCCGCCGGCGGATATGCGGCCGAGGCCGAGGCCGCCGCGATCTGCTCCAATCTGGCCCTCCCGGACCGACTGCTGAACCAGCCGCTCAAGACCCTGTCCGGCGGCCAGCGCCGTCGTGTGGAACTTGCCCGGATCCTGTACTCGGACGCCGAAACGATGCTCCTCGATGAGCCCACCAACCACCTCGACGCGGATTCCATCACCTGGCTCCGCGAGTTCCTGAAGAACCACCAAGGCGGCCTGATCGTGATCAGCCACGACACCGAACTGCTCGAAGCCACCGTCAACAAAGTGTTCCTGCTGGATCCCAACCGCGCCAAGGTCGACTTCTACAATATGAACTGGAAGCGCTACCTCCAGCAGCGCGAAACGGACGAGCGCGCCCGCAAGCGAGAGCGCGCCAACGCGGAGAAGAAGGCGCAGGTCCTCATCGACCAGGCCAACAAAATGCGCGCCAAGGCCACCAAGGCCGTCGCAGCGCAGAACATGGCCAAGCGTGCCGAACGTCTGCTGGGCGGCCTCGAAGCCGTCCGCGCGACCGACCGCGTGGCAGCCCTGCGCTTCCCGGATCCGTCACCCTGCGGCAAGACCCCGCTAACCGCGGACGGACTCAGCAAGTCCTACGGCTCGCTGGAGATCTTCACCGACGTGGACCTCGCCATCGACCGCGGCTCCAAGGTGGTCATCCTGGGCCTCAACGGCGCCGGCAAGACCACCCTCCTGCGGATGCTCGCCGGCGTCGACAAGCCGGACACCGGCGAGGTCGTGGCCGGCCACGGCCTGAAGGTGGGCTACTACGCCCAGGAGCACGAGACGCTCGACGTGGACCGCACCGTCCTGCAGAACATGCGCTCCTCCGCCCCGGACATGAACGACGCGGAAGTCCGCAACATCCTGGGCTCGTTCCTGTTCTCCGGAGACGACGTCGACAAGCCCGCCGGTGTGCTCTCCGGCGGCGAGAAGACCCGGCTGGCCCTGGCCACCATCGTGGCCTCAAGCGCGAACGTGCTGCTCCTCGACGAGCCCACTAACAACCTCGACCCGGCCAGCCGCGCCGAAATCCTCGGGGCCCTGAGCAACTACACCGGCGCCGTCGTCCTGGTCAGCCACGACGAAGGGGCCGTTGAGGCCCTGAATCCTGAGCGCGTTGTGCTGTTGCCCGATGGGGTCGAGGACCACTGGAACGAAGACTACCTGGACCTGATTACGCTCGCTTAGCCTTCGTCAGAGGCGAGGAACGAGCCGGCACGCGGGAATTCACGCGCGTTGCGAAGCGGACGCAACTGAAGCAGCGAACCTGGCTAGTACCCCTGCGCATCCAGGAGGGCGTCTTCCTCTTCTTCTGCGGTCGCCTTCTTGCGTTTGCGGGCAACGGGCGGACGACGGCGGGCTGCCGCAGCGGCGGAGTGCACCGGGCTGCCGGAGTCGCGCGACCCGTCCTCACCCTCAAGCTCATCCTCGGCGTCGATCGCGGCATTCCTGGCCTGCTGCCGTGCGGCGTACCCGAAGCCCACGAACATCAGCACGCCGAACGCGAACCACTGCAAGGAATAGGACAGGTGTGTGCCTTCTTCGGTGGCCGGCTTCGGGAACGGGAACGGCATGTCCGCGGGGGCGGGAGATTCAGACGCGAGCTGTCCGTAGGCGCCAGTCAGTACCGGATATCCCAGTTGGTCCGCGTAGGTGGGGAGATCGATGGAAGCAAGCTGGCCGTCGGGGGCGCTACGGTCCAGCTGGGGCTCCCCGTGCTTGAGGCGGACGACGGCGGTCACGGGGCCGGCGGGAGGCGCCGGGATCGAATCGGGGCTGCCCGGGTTCTTGTTGCCGATAGGCAGCCAGCCGCGGTCAATCACCACAGTTTCGCCGGTCTCCAGCTTGAACGGGACAACCACCTCATACCCGGGCTGCCCGTTCAGCGGACGGTTGCGGACAATTCGCTGGCCGTCGGGATCGTAGGTGCCTTGGAGTTCCACCTGGGTCCATTCCTTCGTCGGGTCCAGCGCGGCGAACTCGTCCCGTGCCTGGTCGAAGGAGATGGGTGTGGCGGAATAGTTAGTAACCACGCGGTTGATCTCCGCGAGGGTCTCTGCGCGGCGGTCCATCTGCCAGCGGCCAAGGAAGACGCAGGCAGCGGCAAAGATGGCGGCCAGCAGGAGGTACCCCAGCCACTTGCTGGAAAAGAGGAAGCGGTACATTCAGCCGTCCTGCCCTGCCGGCGCCTGGCTGGCTCCCTGCCCCGAAGCCAGGATCAGGGTTTCCTTCCAGAGCCCTCGGGTCTGGAGATAGTCTTCCAGCCAGTCACGGTGGTCATCGCAGGCAAGCCAGGTCTTGCGGCGTTCCGGCGTGTGGATTTTGGGGTTGTTCCAGAGCAGTTGCCAGGAAGCTTCCGAGCGGCAGGCCTTGCGGGAGCACATGGCAGCCAAGGCCGGCGGGGGACCAGCGGTCCCTGCAGCCAGGTCAAAAATGTTCATGAGGCGCGCCGTTCCTGTCCGTGCGTGGGGTCGTCGTCGTCATCAATGAGCTCACCCTGGATGACCGCGGACGAGGAGCCGTCCTGTTCCGGCGGCCCCGACGGGCTTTCCAGCTCGGCAAGCGGCGCCGAGTCCAGCAGCGAGTCGCTGTGGACCTCCGCCTGGTCGCTGCCGTTCGCGATCACCACGGCGATCCACGGGAGGAAGACGGCACCGGCCGCCATGACGAGCTTGAACCAGCCGTCCACCACAAAAATGAGGATGAGGCAGACCATGCGGATTCCCATGGCCACCGCGTACTTGATCATGCGCTGGCGCATGTCCTCCGAGTGGGCAGCCGCCGCGTCCGTGATGCTGTGGACCCCGGAATCCTCAGAGAACCTTTCGGGATCTCCGGGCACGGACTGTCCAGCATGGTTTTCAAGGGTCACGGCTGATTGATCACGCTCCAAAGGCTTGCCTCAATTCTCTCACCATCGGCAGTGGCGCCCAAACGCGGGCTAAGATCGGAGGCAGCAAAAATCAAACCCGTCTACTACCCGCGGCTGCACATGCCGCAGAATCCTGGAGCGTTTAATGTCTGAAGCAGCTACAGCGGCCCGCAGCGTCCTGATCACCGGTGGAAACCGCGGCATCGGCCTAGCCATCGCGCAGGCTTTTGTGGCCAACGGCGACAAGGTGGCCGTGACATACCGGAGCGCGTCGGAGCTGCCGGCCGGGATTCTGGGCGTGAAGGCCGATGTGACTGACGAGGCCTCCGTGGATGCGGCCTTCTCCGAGGTGGAAGCTGCGCACGGTCCCGTTGAGGTCTTGGTGGCAAACGCGGGAATCACCAAGGACACGCTCCTGATGCGCATGAGTGAAGATGACTTCACGTCGGTGATCGACACCAACCTCACCGGCGCTTTTCGCGTCATCAAGCGCGCGTCGAAGGGCATGATCCGGATGCGCAAGGGCCGCGTGGTCCTCATTTCCTCGGTCTCCGGCCTCTATGGTGCGCCGGGCCAGATCAACTACTCGGCTTCCAAGGCCGGCCTGGTGGGCATCGCCCGGTCCCTGACCCGCGAGCTGGGTTCACGCGGGATCACAGCAAACGTTGTGGCCCCCGGGTTCATTAACACGGACATGACGGCGGAACTGCCCGAGGCCACCCAGAAAAATTACCTCTCCGGCATTCCTGCCGGCCGGTTTGCCGAGGCTTCGGAGGTGGCGAACGTGGTCCGTTGGATTTCCAGCGACGAGGCGGCCTACATTTCCGGTGCCGTCATCCCTGTTGACGGCGGACTCGGCATGGGCCACTGACCACAGAACACTGACCAAGAGACCCCTCAGGCGGCGGCGTCGAACGCTTCCCTCAGCCAGGCGGTGACCTCGGCGTCGACGTCCCCAGGGGCGTATGCGAAGCCGCGCCGGTTCCGGAAGGCCACTTGGCTGGTGGTGGTGCGCACGGTGGCCGGTACGGCGTTCATGATGGCGTCGTGGACTGCCTGGCAGAGTTGAAGTCCGGGAGGTGAGTTGCTGAAGACCTCCTCCGGTGTGGACGCAGTCCCGGCGCAGCCCGTCATAGGGGGAGCATACGCCGGGCGGAACGCCGCCGGGAGGCTTGGCGGAACTAGCCTGACCGGGCTTCTTTGTCGGGGTCACACAAGCCAATGCGGGGCAGGCGCTGGCATGATGGACTCCAGACCTCAAGCGATTTAGACGTTTCGAACAAAGGAGCCCATATGGGACTGCTGGACAACAAAACCGCCATCGTGACCGGATCCTCACGGGGAATCGGCGCCGAAGTGGCCAAGAACCTCGCTGCCGAGGGCGCCGCCGTCGTAGTGAATTACCGCCAGAAGGCGCCGCGCGCCAACAAGGTGGTCGCAGGAATTGAAGCTGCGGGCGGCCGCGCCACCGCCGTAGGTGCGGACCTCACCACCCAGGAAGGCGTGCAGGCCCTGGCGAGCGCGGCCATGGAGAACTTCGGTTCGCTGGATGTCCTGGTGCTCAACGCTTCCGGCGGCATGGAGTCCGGCATGGCAGACGACTACGCCCTGAAGCTGAACCGCGATGCGCAGGTCAACATGCTCAACGCCGCCGTGCCCCTGATGAGGGAAGGCTCCCGTGTGGTCTTCGTGACCAGCCACCAGGCCCACTTCATCAACTCCGTGCCCACCATGCCCGAATACGAGCCCGTGGCCCGCAGCAAGCGCGCCGGCGAGGACGCCCTGCGTGAGCTCCTGCCGAACCTGGCGGAAAAAGGCATCTCGCTGGTGGTTGTGTCCGGCGACATGATCGAAGGCACCGTCACGGCAACGCTGCTGGACCGCTCGAACCCGGGCGCCATCGAGGCCCGGCGCGCCGAGGCCGGAAAGCTTTACTCCGTGGAGGAGTTTGCTGAAGTTGTGGCCAGCATGGCTACGGCCGACGTCGAATCCGGCCACACGGAGTACGCCGGCGGCGCCGACTATTTCGGCAAGGGCGCCGAGTAGCGTTTCCGGCATCCCGTAAGGGCCGTTTTCCTCGCGGCAAGACCCATCACCACGACGAGCTCCGGGCAGCACTCCTGCCCGGAGCTCTTCTGTCGCGAAGCTACGGGGGCAAGGCCGCCTAGGGTTTTATGCGTGGCACAGTAACGAGAGGTGACGGGCCGTAGCTATCTGGCAGGTGTTCCCCGTTGGGTGGACACCCAGCAGCCCGACGTGGAGGCCGCCATGCACTTTTACGGCGGAATCTTCGGGTGGGAGTTCGAGGACACCGCCCCGTCCGGCGGCACTGGCAGGTACGTAATAGCAACACTTGACGGCCAGGCGGCCGGCGCGATCACGGGCCCCGGAACCGGTGTCGCCGCGTGGAACACCTACGTCTCCGTCGACGAAGCGGATGCTGCCGTGCGCCACCTGCTCTCTGTCGGCGCAACACTGAAATCGGCTCCCGCCGATACGGGTTCAGGAGGCGTACAGGCGGTGCTGGCGGATCCCGAAGGCGCCGAGTTCCGTATCTGGCAGGCCCGCGATCGGCTCGGTGCCCAGGCGGTCAACCTTCCCGGCGGATGAAACTTCAGTGACCTCCACACAACAGACACCGAGGCGGCAGTCGCCTTTTACACCAAGGCATTCGACTGGCAGTTCAACAACCTCGACTTCGGAACGATGATCCGCCGCCCCGGATACGGTGATCACCTCGAGGCCACCGTCGACCCCAACATCAGGGTTCGCCAGTCGGGCGACCTCGTCCCCCGCGGTTTCGAGGACGCTGTTGCCTGGCTTGCCTCCGCGGCGCCCGGTGAGCGTCCGCAGTGGCACGTGACGTTTACTGTCGCAGTCCGGGACCGTACGGCCCGGTATGCGGAGCGACTCGGCGCCGTCATCCTGGGGCAGGACGATACCGAGTGGACGCACCGTCCTGATTCGGGACCTCAGCGGAGCCGTTTTCACCGCGAGCCAGTTCACGCCGCCGACGGGCTGAGTGACCCGGCTGACTCGACCCGGCCGGCGGGACGGAGTCGGCGGAGCTTCAGACCCCGGCGATGTGGCGCACCGCGTCGAGGTACGGCATGTTGATCGCGGAGTCCGCGACGGCCCGGACCGCGGGTTTGGCGTTGAACGCAACTCCGATCCCGGCGGCCCCGAGCATATCCAGGTCGTTGGCGCCGTCGCCCACGGCAATGGTGTGTTCCATGGCGATGCCTTCGGCAGCCGCCCACTCGCGCAGGTACTTTTCCTTCGCCGCACGGTCGATGACGGCACCGAGGACCTTGCCGGTCAGGGCGCCGTCCACAATTTCAAGTTCGTTCGCCAGCCAGAAGTCCAGGCCCAGATCCTCCGCGATGGGACCCAGGATCTGGTTGAACCCGCCGGACACCACGGCCACCACGTGGCCAGCAGCTTTGAATGCCGCAACCAACTCAGCGGCCCCTTCGCTCAGCTTCACTTCCGCCCGGACGGAATCGACGACGGCGGCCGGCAGTCCTGCGAGCACGGCCACCCGCGCGTGGAGGCTCTGCGCAAAGTCCAGTTCGCCGCGCATCGCGGCTTCGGTGACTGCCGCCACTTCCTCCCGCTTGCCCGCATAGGCTGCCAGGAGCTCAATGACTTCCTGCTGGATCAGCGTCGAATCAACGTCCATGATCAGCAGCTTCCGCGGAGCCGCCCGTAAACTTGCGGGAACGATGGCGGTGTCCAGGCCATCCTGCGCCGCCTCAGCCACCGCCCTGCGGAGGGCGGAAATACCGGCGTCCGTGCCCTCGGCGATGGCGAGCTCGGCAGTGTGGACCTCAAACCGACTGTCCCCGCCCCTCGATTCGGATTGGAGCGTGGCGCCACTGCCCTTCAGGGCGGAGCGCAGCTTGTCGAGCCCGGAGGCAGTCAGTTTTGGGCCATAACTGACAGCAGTCACGTTCGAAGTCATGGCTGCAATCTTAGCCAGCGGGGGAGAGCCAACCGAATTGATTGCGCCACGTTGAAGGCGAACAGCGCGGGGCAGCCAGCAGGCGGGCGGCGACCGTGACTGTGACGAGTGGTGCAGTCCAAGTATCAGTTATCAGTCCGCCCTTGTTTTGTCCTAGTGTCTACTCCTATGAGTGATGTTCTTGAATTGGCCGCCGTCAGCGTTGTCCGTGGGGCTAAAACGCTCCTGAACAAGGTGAACTGGCAGGTCAAGGAGGGCGAACGCTGGGTCATCCTTGGACCCAACGGCGCAGGCAAGACCACTCTCCTGCAGATTGCTGCTGCCCGCCTTCACCCCACCAGCGGCATGGCCGGCATCCTGGAGGAAATCCTGGGTTCCGTGGACGTGTTTGAACTCCGTCCCCGCATCGGGCTGTCCTCCGCCGCCCTGGCCAACCAGATTCCCGGGCACGAAACGGTCCTCAATGTTGTTGTCACCGCTGCGTACGGCGTCACGGGGCGCTGGCGTGAGGGCTATGAGAAGGCTGACGAACGCCGGGCCTTCAGGCTGCTGAATGACTGGGGCATGGGTCCGTTCCTGAACCGGGCCTTCGCTTCCCTGTCCGAGGGTGAGCGCAAGCGGGTGCAGATTGCCCGTGCCCTGATGACTGATCCGGAACTCCTCCTGCTGGACGAACCCGCCGCTGGCCTGGACCTGGGTGGGCGCGAGGATCTGGTGCACCGCCTCAGCGAACTGGCCAGTGATGAGGCCGCTCCGGCCATCGTCCTGGTCACCCATCACCTCGAAGAAGTACCGCCGGGCTTCACCCACGCGATGTTGCTCCGTGACTCCAATGTGGTGGCAGCCGGACCCCTCGACGGCGTGCTGACGGCGGAGCATCTTAGCAAGACCTTCGGGGTGGATCTCGATGTAAGCGTCAACGCTGGCCGCTACACCGCCACCGCCCGCCGCTAGGCCGCGGCGCCGCCAACCGTGGATCTTCTCAGCAGCATCTTTGTGGTTTTTGCCGGCCTGTGGGCCGGCACCATCAACGCCGTTGTAGGCTCCGGCACCCTTGTCACCTTCCCGGTCCTGATCGCCCTCGGCGTCACTCCCGTGGTGGCTTCCATGAGCAACGCGATGGGCCTTGTGGCCGGCACCGCGGCGGGGGCGTGGGGGTACCGCCGCGAGCTCAAGGGCCGGGGGAGGCAGCTACTGAGGCTCCTGCCGGCGTCGCTGCTGGGCGGCATCACCGGAGCCTGGCTGCTTCTGCACCTGCCGGAGAAGGTCTTCCACTACGTTGCGCCGGTCCTCCTGGTGCTTGCCCTGCTGATGGTGGTGTTCCAGCCGCGGCTGCAGGCCTGGGTCCGTAAACGCGAGGAGAATCCCGAGTATGCCGTACGGGACAAAGGGCACGGCGTTCTCCTGATTGTGCTGGTGTACGTGGCTGGCGTCTACGGGGGGTACTTCGTGGCCGCCCAGGGCATCCTCCTGGTCGGCATTTTGGGCGTGTTCCTCACCGGCACCATCCAGAACGCCAATGCCATGAAAAACATCCTGGTCCTCGGCGTGAACCTCGTGGCCGCAGTGTCATACCTGCTCTTCGCCTTTGACCGGATCAACTGGCTGGTGGTGCTCCTGATCGCCGTGAGCTCCACGATCGGCGGCCTCCTGGGTTCCAAGGTAGGCCGGCGGCTGTCCCCGGCTGTGCTGCGGGCTGTCATCTTTGCGCTTGGCCTGATGGCGCTGGGCTTTATGATCGCCAACCTGCTGAAATAATCAGCCGGTGACAATCCACTATCTTGAATCCGCCGGGGACCCCCGGGTGTCCGACTACACGCAGCTGACGGATGTGCACCTGCGGAAGCTCCGCGAACCGGCTGAAGGAATGTACATCGCCGAATCCTCGCGGGTCCTGCGCCGGGCGTTGGCGGCCGGCCACCGGCCAAGGTCGTTCTTCCTGGCGGAGAAATGGCAGGCTGACCTGGAGGATGTCCTCAGTGCCTATCCGGACGTTCCCGCGTTCATTGGCAGCGCCGCCCTGCTCGAAGAGATCACCGGATTCCACCTCCACCGCGGCGCCATGGCAGCCATGCAGCGGCCGGAACCGGTACCCCTCCACGAGCTGCTGGCCGGCGCGCGCCGGGTCGCGGTCCTGGAGGACATCGTCGACCACACCAACGTGGGCGCTATCTTCCGGTCTGCCGCGGCACTGGACATCGATGCCGTCCTGATTTCGCCGCGCTGCGGCGATCCTCTCTACCGGCGCAGTGTCCGGGTCAGCATGGGAACGGTCTTCCAGGTGCCCTGGGCGCGGCTGGGGTCCTGGCCGCAGGACCTGTCGATCCTCAAGGAAGCCGGCTTCACGGTGGCCGCGCTGGAACTCACTGAGGACGCCGTGGACGTGGACGGCCTCGCCGCGCGCAATCCGGACCGGCTGGCCCTGGTGCTCGGCACCGAAGGCGCAGGCATGAGCGCCGAGACGCTTGCCGCCGTCGACCTCGCCGTGAAGATCCCCATGCGCACCGGCGTGGACTCCCTCAACGTGGCGGCGGCCTCCGCCGTGGCGTTCTGGGAACTCCGGCCCCGCGGTTCGCAGGGTCCGCGTTGATCAGCTATTATTAACAGCTGGCTGTCCTGCGCTTCTTACCTTGCGGCATAGAAGCAGACACCAGCCATCCCATTCATACCTGGCAGCTGGCAAAATCCAGTTGTGCGAACAAAGGCCCCATTATGAAGTCTGATATCCACCCGAAGTACGAAGCTGTTGTTTTCAACGACCTGGCTTCCGGCGTCAGTTTCCTGACCAAGTCCACCGTGTCTTCCAAGAAGACCATCGAGTGGGAAGACGGAAACACCTACCCGGTTATCGACGTCGAAATCTCCTCCGAGTCCCACCCGTTCTACACGGGCAAGCAGCGCATCATGGACTCTGCGGGCCGCGTCGAGCGCTTCAACGCTCGCTTCAAGGGCTTCGGCGGCGCGAAGTAATTCACTTCACCCCCAAGGTTCTTTGGAAAGCCCGCACCGGCAACGGTGCGGGCTTTTTGCGTTTCGGGAGGCGCTGATCGTGGGGCAGGATGGATCGCATGACTGCCTCACCATTTGCCGCTGAAGACCGCCCCCGCAGCCACCACGGTGAGTATAAAGTCCCGGGCGGCAAACTTGTGGTGGTGGACTTAGACGTCGTAGACAGCGTCCTCGCCGACGTCTCCCTCAGCGGCGACTTCTTCCTCGAACCCGATGAGGCGCTGCCAGCCATCAACCGGGCGCTCACCGGCCTCCCTGAAAGCGCGACGGCGGCGGAGCTTTCCGCGGCCGTCACGGGTTCGCTGCCTACCGGCGCTGTCCTGTTCGGCTTTTCGGCCGATGCCGTGGCCGTCACGGTCCGCCGCGCCCTGGCGAGGGCAACGTCCTGGACTGACCACCACTGGAGCATCATGGCCCCCACAGTGCTGCCGACGCATATCAACGTGGCCCTGGACGAGGTGCTGACCGAAGAGGTGGGCGCGGGCCGTCGCAACCCCACCCTGCGGTTCTGGGACTGGGAGGAGCCGTCCGTGGTGATCGGCAGTTTCCAGTCCTTCCGCAACGAGCTGGATCCCGACGGCGTGGCCCGGCACGGCATCAGTGTGGTCCGCCGGATCAGCGGCGGCGGAGCGATGTTCATGGAGGCCGGCAACTGCATCACCTACTCCTTGTACCTGCCGCAGACGCTGGTGGACGGGATCAGCTTCGCGGACTCGTACGCGTTCCTGGACGCCTGGGTGATGGCCGCCCTCGAGAAAATCGGGGTGACGGCGTTTTACGTACCCCTGAACGACATCGCCACGGACCAGGGCAAGATCGGCGGCGCTGCCCAAAAGCGCCTCGCCAGCGGGGGCATGCTGCACCACGTCACCATGAGTTATGACATCGACGCCGACAAGATGGTCGAGGTGCTGCGCATCGGCAAGGAGAAACTCTCGGACAAGGGGACACGCAGCGCCAAGAAGCGGGTTGATCCGCTGCGCCGGCAGACCGGACTGTCTCGCTCGGAGATTATCGCGGCCATGATGGAAGTGTTCAGCGAACGATACGCCGCCACGCCGTCGGAACTCACTGCCGTCGAACTCGGTGCCGCCAGGGATCGGGTGGCCGCCAAGTTCGGCACCGGGGAGTGGCTGCACCGGGTCCCGTAAACCCGGCCCGGTGACCTACTGCAGCTGTGCGGTGAGCGCCCGGAGCAGGTGGCTCCGCTGTTCCACAATGATCCGGCGCAGCGCCCGGGGCGCGTCAGTGTTGGCCGTCAGCCAGGTATCCGTGCGGAGCACAACGGGATGCTCCGCAGGCAGGGTCCCCGCCGGCAGATCCTGCGCCAGGGGATATAGTCCCCGGACGATCCGGCTGGCGATTTCAATGCTCCGGTTGTCCCAGATACCGCGGAGGCATTCGAAGTACGGCTCCACATAGGGTTCCAGGAGGGCAGCGGGAGCGGTGGTGAATCCAACGATGGTGGCGCTGAGAAGCTGGTTCGACAGCTCCGCCCCCTCCACGGCGTCCTGCCAGGCGGCTGCCTTCACATCAGTCTCCGGACGAGCAGCGAGGGCCGTAGCGTGGCCCGCCCGGCCCGAGGCGGTGGTGTCCCGTTCGAGTTCTGCGTCCAGCTCTTCGGGGGTGGCCTGCCCGTTGGCCGCCAGAGCGTGCCAGAGGCTCCAGCGCAGCTCGGCGTCTACGGCCAGGCCGTCCACCACCATCGTGCCGTCCAGGAGGCCCCTGAGCCGGGGGAGGAGGGCAGCGTCGTGACGGCTGACGGCGGCGAGTGTCCGCGCCCAGGCCAGTTGGTGGTCCGAGCCCGGCGCTGCCTTATCCAGCTGGGCGTCGGCCGCTGCGAGGAAGGAGCCACGCACCGCGTCGCGTCGGGCTAAGGGGGTGTAGCGTTCGACGGCGGTGCAGGCGTTCTCGAGGATGTTCAGCAGCACGCCGACTCCCGTTTCGGACGGTCCGAACGACGTCACGGCCTCCACATAGCGGGAGGGCGGGCTTTCCCCGTCGCGGGCGGAGTTCCACAGCGCGGTCCAGCAGAGGGCGCGGGCCATGGGGTCGCTGATCCGGTCCAGGGATACCAAAACTGTCGCCTCTGACACCGCGTCCAGCCGCACTTTGGCGTAGGTGAGGTCGTCATCGTTGACGAGCAGGAGGGCAGGCTGCGGCTGGCCGGCCAGTTCAGGGACGTCCGTCCGCGCTCCGGCAACGTCCGTTTCGACACTCCCGGTGCGGACCAGGGCGCCGTCGGCGTCGAAGTTGTACGAGCCCACGCGCAGCCGGTGCGGCCGCAGTTCCTCCCGTCCGGTAACAGGGTCCACTGCGTCCTGGACGATCGTCACGGCCTCCAGGACGCCGTCGTGCGATTCCGTCTCCAGGGACAGCGTGGAGATGCCGGAGGTCTGCAGCCAGGCGGCAGCCCAGCCGGCAAGGTCGCGGCCGGAAGCATCGCTGAGGGCCTTCAGGAGGTCCGCCAGGGTGGTGTTCCCGTAGGCGTGGTCGCGGAAGTACTGCCGTGAGCCGGCGATGAACGCGTCAAACCCCACGTACGCCACCAGCTGCTTGAGCACGGAAGCGCCCTTGGCGTAGGTGATGCCGTCGAAGTTCTGTTTGGCGGCTTCCAGGTCCGGGATGTCGGCAACGATCGGGTGGGTGGTGGGCAGCTGGTCCTGGACATAGGCCCACGCCTTGCGCTTGTTGGCGAAGTTCACCCAGGCTGTCTCCCAGTCCGTGGCACGGTCCACGCCGAGGGTGCCCATATAGTCCGCAAAGGACTCCTTCAGCCACAGGTCGTCCCACCACTGCATCGTGACCAGGTCACCGAACCACATGTGTGCCATCTCGTGCATCACCGTGTTGGCCCGTGCCTGGTACTGCGCGTCGGTAGCGCGGGACGTGAACACATAGCTTTCCGTGAAGGTGACCAGCCCCGGGTTTTCCATCGCGCCCAGGTTGTATTCCGGGACAAAGGCCTGATCGTATTTCCCCCAAGGGTACGGGAAGTCGAAAAGCCGGTTGAAGAAGTCCAGCCCGTTTTTGGTCAGGCGGAACAGCTCCGCGGCATCGAAGGATTCCGCCATGGAAGCACGGCAGTACAGTGCCAGCGGCACGTCCAGCGGAGTGCCGTCGTCGAGCGTTGCGCTCCAGTGGTCTTGGGCTTTGAAGTACGGCCCGGCAAGCACTGTGGTGATGTATGTGGACATGGGGCGGGTGGCGGTGAAGTCCCAGCGGCTGGTGGCCGGATCGCTGGTCAGCTGCGTGCAGGCAGCCTCAACTCCGTTGGAGGCGACCTCCCAGCCGGACGGTGCCATGACGTGGAACGTGTACTCGGCCTTGAGGTCAGGCTGTTCAAAGTTGGCGAACACGCGCCGGGCGTCGGCGGGCTCGTACTGCGTGTAGAGGTAGCACTGGCCGTCGGCCGGATCCACAAAGCGGTGCATGCCCTCACCGGAGCGGCTGTACAGGGCGGTGCCGGTGACGGTGACCTGGTTCTCTGCCTGCAGGTTGTCCAGGCGGATCCGGGAACCGTCCACAACGTCGGCTACGGGGAGCCCTTCGCCGTTGAGGAACACACTGTGGACTTCGCCGGCGATGAAATCCAGAAATGTAGACGCCGCCTGCCCCTGGCCCGGCACGGCTGCGGAGAAGGTGATAACACTGCGGCTCGTGTATCCCGCTACGTCCGGGTCCGCTGCCTGCCGCACATCAAGGGAGACGTCGTAACTGTGGGTGCTGATCAGGGCTGACCGTTGAGCGGCTTCATCGCGCTGCAGATTCTCATGTGACACGCAGCTATCTAATCACGGGACCCGGGCCCGCAGCTCACCATCCCGCCCCCGGTCTAGGCGGTCATCAGCAGGGCCGCTGCCAGGCCCAGCAGCGCGATCAGCAGCCACGCCGCCAGCGCCGCGAGAAGCGCCCTCGCTCCGGTGTGCAGCAGGGTGCGGATCCGCACGGCGGACCCGAGCCCGAACAGCGCCGCCCCCAGGAGAATGTCCTGCAGCCCGGCACCGGCGTCGAGCCAACCTTCGGAGAGCCAGCCCGTGGACCGAAGCGCCACCATGGCCACAAACCCCACCACGAACAGGGGCACCAGCGGCGGCAGCGCGTGTTGTCCTGAAGTGCTCATGCGGTGGTGCACGCCCGCCACAGCAACCACCGGTGCCAGGAGCAGCACACGGGTGAGCTTAACGACGACGGCGATGCCCAGCGCCGCGGTGCCGGCAGTTTGCGCCGTGGCCACCACCTGGCCGACGTCGTGCACCGACGCACCTGTCCAGGCGCCGAAAGTGAGGGGGCTCAATTGCAAGGGATGCATCAGCAGCGGCAGGATACCGATCGCCAAGGTGCCGCACAGTGTCACCAGCGCCACCGGCAGGACGGTATCCGCATGCCGGATCCTGCGCACGGCCGCCATGGCTCCGATGGCGGACGCCCCGCAGATCGAAAAGCCGGTTGCCACCAGCAGCGCTGTCTCACGCGGCAGCCGGAACAGCCGCACCAGCATGTACGTGCCGCCGAAACTCAGAAGCACCACGCCAGTGATCAGGACCATGGCCAGCCAGCCCAGGCCCAGGATATCCATGATGCTCACTTTGAGGCCCAGCAGGACGATGCCGCCCCGCATCAGGTGCTTGCCCGCGAAGTCCAGGCCCGGGCGCGCCCGGCCAGCGATCCAGACGGCCGTGCAGGGCAGGTTTGCGGCAAGCAGGCCCAGCGCAACTGCAATGGTCATGGCCGGCAGCGCCGGCACCACGGCATGTACAGCGAAGGCAACGGCCAGGGCGGGCGTGGCTGTCAGGAGGCCGGGCAGGAGCCTGCGTGAACGCATTGTCACACCACGAAGGCGGGCCCGCAGTCCGCTGCGGCGGCCGCGGTTCCCGCCGTCTCCGGAGCTCCCGGGATTACTTGTCTCTGGCACTCACTAACCTTGCCGGATAGGACACGGATTCAACGAACCGCTGATGCTCCCGGCAACACGCCACAATGGATGGCAGTAATGATTTCGAAACAAAAAGATGGTTGGCTAAAGGACATGTCAGACCTATTCCAGGATTACTCCGAGGCCGCCGGGCGCACGGGCGCCTACGACGAGATGTTCACTCCCGACCAGGAGGCCCGCGACTCGTACGCGGAGGTGGCGGACGCGCTCCGCAAGCTCTCCCTCGCCGACGTCAGCGCCCGGGCGGACTCCATGGCACGGACCTTCCTGGACCGCGGTGTGACCTTTGACTTCGCGGGGGAGGAGCGGCCGTTTCCGCTCGACATCGTCCCCCGCGTTATCCCCGCTGATGAGTGGACCGTGCTGGAAAAGGGTGTGGCGCAGCGCGTGCGGGCCCTGGAAGCCTTCCTCAACGATGTCTACGACAAAATGAACGTGGTGGCCGACGGCGTCATCCCGCGCCAACTCGTCACCACCAGCGCCCACTTCCACCGCCAAGTGCACGGCTTCGAGCCGGCCGGCGGAGTCCGCGTCCACATCTCCGGCATCGATGTGGTGCGCGACGCAGCGGGCACCTTCCGCGTCCTGGAAGACAATGTGCGGGTGCCTTCGGGCGTCAGCTACGTCCTGGAAAACCGGCGGGCCATGGCCAAGGGCCTGCCCGAAGCATTTGGCCAGCAGCTCATCCGGCCCGTTGAAGAGTACCCCCGCCGGCTGCTGTCCGCCCTGCGCAAAACGGCACCCGCCGGCGTCGACGATCCCACGGTAGTGGTGCTGACCCCCGGTGTCTTTAACAGCGCCTACTTTGAACACACACTGCTGGCCGGCCTGATGGGCGTGGAGCTCGTCGAAGGACGCGACCTCATCTGCCGCGGCAACCGCGTCTACATGCGCACCACTGCCGGTGAGCAGCGCGTGGACGTGATCTACAAACGCATCGACGACGAGTTCCTGGACCCTCTGCAGTTCCGCTCCGATTCCATGCTCGGCTGCCCGGGGCTGGTCAACGCCGCCAGGGCGGGCGGCGTGACCATCGCCAACGCCGTGGGCAACGGCGTGGCCGACGACAAGCTTGTCTACAGCTACGTTCCGGACCTCATCCGCTACTACCTCAGCGAGGAGCCCGTCATCGCGAACGTGGACACGTTCCGGCTGGAGGAGAAGGAATCCCGGGAATATGTCCTGGACAACCTGGCTGAGCTCGTGGTGAAGCCCGTGGACGGCTCCGGCGGCAAGGGCCTCGTCATCGGGCCGGACGCCTCCAAGAATGAACTCGAGGCCCTGCGCAAGCGGGTCGTCGCTGACCCGCGGGGCTGGATCGCACAGCCGGTCCTGCAGCTTTCCACAGTGCCCACCCTCGGCGGAGACAAATTCGGCCCGCGGCACGTGGATCTACGCCCCTTTGCTGTCAACGACGGCGACGACGTCTGGGTACTTCCCGGAGGACTCACCAGAGTGGCGCTCAAGGAAGGCTCCCTCATTGTGAACTCCAGCCAGGGCGGTGGCTCGAAGGACACATGGGTGCTGGCAAACTCACCCCAGGTGCCGGTGGAAACTGTTCCTCGGCCCACCATTTCCATCCGTGAGCGGGTATCCGTCTGGCCAGTGGAGAGCAACTGGCGCGACCGCCAATCGGAGCAGCAGCAGTGAGCCAAGCCATCGAACCGGCACAATTGTTCACGGGTTCATCCCCACAGATTTCGGACGCGCAGGAGGTCACCGCGAATGCTTAGCCGTATTGCTGAGTCCCTATTTTGGATCGGACGCTATGTGGAGCGGGCCGACGGCACCGCCCGCATCCTGGACGTGCACCTTGAACGCCTGAACCACCTCCCCATGGACGAACGCCGCAGGGTAGCCCAGGAACTGCTCGCGGTGATGGGCGCCCGGCCGCAGAGCGAAGACTTCGGCCTGCCCGAACTCCTCCACGCCCTGGCATACGACAAAACCAGTGCAACGTCCATCGCCGGGTCGCTGGGAGCCGCGCGCGAGAATGCCCGCCGTGCCCGCGAGACCGTGTCCTCGGGCCTGTGGGAAAGCCTCAACACCACCTACTACGGGCTGAGCCAGCACCGTAAGGACGTGGTGGGGACGTACCGCTTCTGCAACTGGACGCTGGAACGGACGGCCATGGTCAGTGGCCTGGCAGACACCACGGTGAGCCATGACGAAAGCTGGCTGTTCCTGGTGTTGGGCCGGTCCCTGGAGCGCGCGGACATGACCGCGCGGATGCTTTCCACCGGGGATGTCCTCTCTGCAGGCATGTCCTGGGTCAACATGCTGCGGTGCGCGGGAGCCTATGAGTCGTTCCTGCGTACGCGCCGCGCCGCCTTCGGGGACCAGCACGCCGCCGAGTTCCTCCTGCTTGACCGGCTGTTTCCGCGGTCCATCGTCTATGCCCTGCGGGACGCCGATGACTGCCTCGCCAAGCTGGACCCATCCGCACAGCGCGTGGGCTTCATCAACGACGCCCGCCGGATTGTGGGCCAGGCCCGCACCTTCCTTGAGTTTCACCGGACGGACGATCTGATGTCCGAACTGCCCGAGCACATGGAACGCGTGCAGAAGGCCGTTGCCCAGGCCTCGGACGCCATTTCCCGTAAATACTTCAATCAGGCAGACGAACTGGCCTGGGTGGGAGAAGTTTCATGACCCGGCTGAGCATCATCCACACCACGGCCTACAAGTACAACAAGCGCGTCACGCTTTCTTACAACGAGGCCCGCATGACGCCCCTGACTGATCCCCAGCAGGTGGTTCTTGAATCCGTGCTCAAGGTCTCGCCGTCGCAGGCGGCCGTGAGCAACTACCGGGACTACTGGGGCACACGGGTCACCGCCTTCGACATGCAGATGCCGCACGACCACCTTGAGGTCGTTTCCAACATCACCGTTGAAGTTCACCGGGCTGAAAAAATCCCCGCCGACGCGGACATTGCGGGCTGGGACGTCCTGGCGTCGGAGGTGTCGTTGGACACGTTCAGCGACTGGCTGCCGCAGTCCCAGCTGAGCGGTCCCGGCGACGAGGTGTTGGGAATCATTCCAGGTGTCGTTGAGGGCAGGAACCCGCACGAGGCCGCCATGGCCATCTTTGACTGGATGCGCGGCGAGATGACGTACATGTCCGGTTCCACCGCGGTCACCACCAACGCCGAGGAAGCGTGGGGCCAGCGGCAGGGCGTCTGCCAGGACCTCGCGCACCTCGCCATCGGCGCGCTACGCAGCTGTGGCATTCCCGCCCGGTACGTGTCCGGTTATCTGCACCCGAGGTCGACGGCGGCCATCGGCGAAACCGTCGCCGGCCAGTCGCATGCGTGGCTGGAGTTCTGGGACGGGGACTGGCGCAGCTGGGATCCAACAAACCACAAGCCGGCAGGGGACTACCACGTCACCGTAGCCAGGGGCCGTGACTACCGGGACGTACCGCCACTGAAAGGCATCCTGTCCGGCGGCGGCGGATCGGCGCTGAGCGTGAGCGTGGAAATCACCCGCCTCGCCTAGGCGGGAGGGGACGTTTCCTCGTCCTGCCCAGTGCTACTCAGGGGCCGTCTTGGCCACCCTGCTGAGCTGGGTCCACCAGGTCATGGGCGCAGTGACTTTGAACCGGCGCCCGGTCACAGTGCCCGGGCTTACCCGGACAAACGTGTCCTTCTTCCCCGCCTGCCATGGGAAGAGGTACAGGGCCGCGGAGTCCAGGATGCCCTCGGTTCCCGTAATGGCCTTTGCCGGTCCCTTGACCACCACGCTCCAGGCCAGGCCACTGATGGCATCCACGCCGTCGGCCTCCAACGCCACAGCGGCACCTCCCGAGGCGGCGGCCAGCTTAGTTCCTGCGCCGGTGCGGAAGACTAATGTTCCGCCATCCACCGTGTAGTTGATGGGAAAGATATCAGGCTGGCCGTCCACCAGGACGGCCAGCCTGCCTACGGAGACCGTCCGCAACAGGGCCCAGCACTCGTGGTGTTCCAGGTTCTGAACCTGGGGCGTTGACTCGCTGGACGTTGCTTCGCTGCTCATGCCGCCGAGCCTACGCCCAACACCCCGGCCAGGACAGTGTCCTTCCTACCAGGGGCTGGGCTTGTAGTCCTTCAGGAAGACCCCGTGCTGGTCCTCGCCGCTTTCGCCCATCACGATCGGATCGTAGACTCGGGCGGCGCCGTCCACCAGGTCCAGGGGTGCATGGAAGCCCTCCTCCATAAGCCGGACCTTGGTGAAGTGCGGGCGTTCGTCGGTGATCCAGCCGGTGTCCACCGCCGTCATCAGGATCCCGTCGGCGTCCAGCATTTCCTGGGCGCTGGTCCGGGTCATCATGTTCAGGGCCGCCTTGGCCATGTTGGTGTGCGGATGCCCGGGGCCCTTGTAGGCACGCGAGAACTGGCCTTCCATGGCGGAAACGTTGACAATGTACTTCCGGTGCGCCGTGGAGCGTTTCATGGCGTCCCGTAGCCTGCTGACCAGCAGGAACGGGGCCGTGACGTTGCAGAGTTGGACTTCCAGCATTTCCAGGGGGTCAACTTCGTCCACCACCTGGGTCCAGCTGTTGATGTCGGCCAGGTCCGGGACGAGCCCGCCGGCGTCGATCGCCGTCCCGGAGGCGATGCGCTCCAGCGAGGCCGACCCGGTGGAGAGCGCCAGTGACGTGATGGCGTCGCCGGCCAGCACCGGGTGTTCGGTGACACTGCTCGCCAGGGCGAGGGGGTGTTTGTCGTGGGCGTGGCCGAACGTCACCAGTTCCGGTCCGCCGTTGGCCGGTTCCAGCGCGACGGGCAGCGGCTCGTCTTCGGCGTCCACCAGGGGTTTGTAGGCGTTGCCGGATCGGCGCACGGTCTGGGCGGCGTTGTTGATGATGATGTCCAGGGGGCCCGCGGCGTTGAGCGAATCCGTGAGGGCCATCACCTGTGACGGGTCGCGCAGGTCGATGCCCACAATCCGGAGCCGGTGCAGCCAGTCGCCGCTGTCTTCCATAGCCGCGAAACGGCGCGCGGCGTCTTTGGGGAACCGGGTGGTGATGGTGGTGTGGGCGCCGTCCCGGAGCAGGCGCAGCGCGATGTACATGCCGATTTTGGCGCGTCCGCCGGTGAGCAGCGCACGCCGGCCTGTCAGGTCGGTACGGGCATCCCGCTTGCTGTGGCTGAAGGCGGCGCATTCTGGGCAGAGCTGATGATAAAAAGCGTCCACCTGCGTGTAGTGCTTCTTGCAGATGTAGCAGGGGCGGGATCGGATCAGGTGCCCGGCCACCTTTCCCGTCGCCGAGGTCTCCAGCTTGTTGCCGCGGGTCTCGTCGTCGATCCGGTCCGGTGCTGCTGTAGCCGTCTGTGCGATGACGGCCCGGTCGGCTTCGGAGATCAGGTCCCGCTTGGTCACGCGGCGGTGACGCTTCACGGCCTTGAACATCTTCCCGGTGGCTCGGCGCACCGAGACATAGTCAGGGTGTTCCTCGTCATAGACGTGGATGGTGTTCAACACCTTGAGGCAGGCCTGGATTTCCTCAGGCGTCAGATCGGGGGAGCTCATTGTACCGATTTTACAGCCTGGGGAAGATCCGGCCTGACCGGGTCCAGCGTTGCTGTCGTGCCGGGCCTGCCCGCCCGTCGCCTAGGCGCGGCGGCCGCCTGGGGCGGCCTGGGATGCCGTCGCCGCATGGACCGCAGCGACCTGTTCCACTGATTCGCGGATTTCGGGATAGTTGGCCGTGGCCGCCTTGATGGCATTGGGGACAAAGTGGAGGTTCCTGGCGGCGAGCGCCCGTTCCGCCTCTCCGGGCTCTGGCACCTGCTGGCCCTTGGCGAGCACCGTGATGCCGGACTCGGTCACCTTGAAACCGCGGGCGCGGTCCAATTCCGGATCCAGGCCGATCGCGGCGCCGGCCGGTACCTTCACGTTTTTGTCCAGGATGGCCCGGTTGACCACGGCACCTTCGCCGATGTTCACCTTGTCCATCAGGACCGAGTCGATGACCCTGCTGCCGGTCCCCACAAAGACGTCGTTGGACAGGACGGATCCCTCCACCACGCCGCCGGAGATGACTACGCCGCTGGACACGATGGAGTCCAGTGCGGTGCCCACGGTGTCGTTTTTCCCGCGGACGAACTTGGCCGGCGGGGAGATGCTCTGGCGCGTGTAGATGGGCCATTCAGAGTTGTAGAGGTTGAACACCGGCAGCGGGGAGATAAGATCTATGTGGGCGTCGTAGAACGAATCGATGGTGCCGACGTCGCGCCAGTACGTCCGGTCGCGTTCCGTGGAACCCGGGATGTCATTGAGGGTGAAGTCGTAGACGGCCGCCTCACCCTGACTGACGAAGTAGGGGATGATGTCCCCGCCCATGTCGTGCTTGGTATCGAGCCGTTCGGCGTCGACGTGGAGGGCATCCACCAGCGCGTCGGCGTCAAAAACGTAGTTGCCCATGGAAGCCAGGAACTGGCTGGGATCAGCGGCCAGGCCAGGAGTTGTGGCGGGTTTCTCCACAAATGCGGCGATCTTCTGCGGGTCCTCCTGGTCCACCTCGATCACACCGAATTGGTTGGCCATGTTCAACGGTTGGCGCACGGCGGCCACGGTGGCCTTGGCTCCACTGAGCACATGCTGCTCCACCATCTGGGCGAAGTCCATGCGGTACACGTGGTCCGCGCCAACCACGACGACGATGTCGGGGTTGGCGTCATGGATCAGGTTCAGGGACTGGTAGATGGCGTTGGCGCTGCCGAGGAACCAGCTCTTGCCGACGCGCTGCTGCGCCGGCACGGAGGCCACATAGTTCCTCAGCTGCGTGGACATCCGCCAGGTCTCGGAAATGTGGCGGTCAAGGCTGTGGGACTTGTACTGGGTCAGCACCACGATCTGCAAGTAGCGTGAATTCACCAGGTTGGACAGCGCAAAGTCGATCAGCCGGTAACTGCCGGCGAAAGGCACGGCAGGTTTCGCCCGGTCTGCCGTCAGTGGCATCAGCCGGTTTCCCTCGCCGCCCGCGAGGACAATGGCCAGGACTCTTTTGTTCAACGGCATGGTGGTCGCTCCTGTACGCCTTCGTAACTCCCCAAACAGTCCGGCATGCCCGGACTCCTTCACACTAGAACAGATACTGCGGAACGACTACCTTGGGTAACGTGCGAATAGACATTGTGACTAAAGAGTTCCCGCCCGAGATCTACGGAGGCGCCGGAGTCCACGTGGCCGAATTGAGCAGGGTGCTTAGTAAGCACGTTGACCTGCAGGTTCGTGCCTTCGGGGCTCCCCGCGACGCCGATTACCACGGCGCAGGGGTGACCTCCTATTCCGTGCCCGAAGACCTGGACTCGGCCAACGCCGCCGTCCAGACACTCGGTGTGGACCTGCGCATCGTGCCGGACGTCGCCGGCGCCGATCTGGTCCATTCGCACACCTGGTACGCGAACATGGCTGGCCATCTGGCGTCGCTGCTCCACGGCATCCCGCATGTGCTCAGCGCCCACAGCCTGGAGCCGTTGAGGCCATGGAAGGCCGAGCAGCTTGGCGGTGGCTACGCGTTGTCCTCCTGGGTTGAGAAAACTGCCTACGAGGCGGCAGCGGCGATCATCGCCGTTTCGGAAGGCATGCGCCAGGACATCCTCCGCAGCTACCCCGACGTTGACCCGGCCAAAGTCAGGGTGGTCCACAATGGCATCGACGTCGAACTGTGGCAGCGCGATGAAAACCAGGACGCCGTCCGCGCCTTGGGTATTGATCCGGATAAGCCGAGCGTGGTGTTTGTCGGACGCAACACGCGCCAGAAGGGTGTGCCGTACCTGCTGCGTGCCGCTGCGAAGCTTCCGGCCGATGTGCAGCTGGTGCTGTGCCTTGGGGCGGCGGATACCCCAGAGCTCGCAGCAGAAACTGCACGCCTGATCGAGGAGCTGCAGAGCCAGCGGACCGGCGTTGTCCTGATCGAACGGATGCTGCCGCGGAACGAACTCATCCAGGTCCTCAGCCACGCCACAGCGTTCGCTTGCCCGTCCATCTATGAACCGCTCGGCATCGTCAACCTTGAGGCGATGGCCTGCGGTGCCGCCGTTGTGGCCAGCGCTACGGGCGGTATTCCTGAGGTGGTCCAGCACGGCCAGACGGGCCTTTTGGTGGATCTTGAGCAAGTCACCGACGGCACCGGCACACCGCTTGATCCGGAGAAGTTCGTGACGGAATTCGCCGCCGCACTGACGGAGGTAGTGTCCGATCCCGAACGGGCCCGTGCCATGGGCCAGGCCGGCCGCCGCCGCGCTGAGGAGCACTTCTCCTGGGAATCCATCACCGAGACCACCCTTGAGGTCTACCGCTCAGTGCTTTCCTGACGGACGGCAGGAACAGCAGCACTGCTGACCAACCAGCGCACGACGGCGCCGCTCCCCACCGAGGGAAGCGGCGCCGTCGTGCTTTACCCGCCAGTGGGACGCGGAGCAGGCGGTCAGTTCCGCTGGGTGCGGCCGCCGGCCGAGGTGCGTGCCAGCAGCGCCTTTTCGTCGACGGGTGTGTTGCCGCTGGCCCGCTGTGCCCTGACGTACGCACGGGCCTCGTCCTGCCGGGTCTTCTCGGCACCGGTGGCGATGGCGGCGCGCACGTGCTCGTCGCTGTACCCAAAGGCGTCCACAAGGTCCAGGGCGTGCGGCCTGATCTTGACCAGGAGCCGGTTGATGTAATCACCCACAGTGCGTGCCCGCTGCATGGAGAGCCGGCCGTTCATGAGGTACCAGGACAGGTTCTTTTCGATCAGCGACAGGCCGAAAAGGTCCCGCAGCCATGTCAGGACCCGTTTGGTGCCGGGGTCCGTGACAGCTTCCAGGGCCTCCGTGAACGCCTCCCATTGCAGGAGCTCGGCATGGGCCTGGGCGGCATCAATCAGCTCGTTCTGGTGCTGGTTGAAGAGGGCCGCCCCCTTTTCGACAGGCAGCTTGTTGGCGCCCTTCAGGGCCGCCCCGACGTCGGCCACCATGGTCTGGACGCGGTCCGTCAGGAGGGCGCGCTGGCCTTCCTCGTCCCGGAGCGCGATAGCAGCCTTCTGGACTGATCCGGTATCTGCGACAAACTGCGCCACCTGCCGCAGGCCGGTGCGGTGGATCGCGACGCCCGTCGCCTGGGCCACCACGTAGCGTGCCAGCACGCCGAAATCGACATTCCTGAACTCCTTGGCATAGTCGGCCAGGAGGCGCTTGGCCACCAGCTGAAGCAAGACGGTGTTGTCGCCCTCAAACGTGACGTAGACATCCAGGTCCGCCCGGAGGGAGGCGAAGCGGTTTTCGATCAGGAAGCCGGCGCCGCCGCACGCCTCACGGCATTCCTGCAAAGTGTCCAGGGCGTGCCAGGTGCTCAGCGGCTTCAGGGCTGCGGCAAGTGTCTCCAGATCCTGCCGGTCCTCATCGGTATCGTGGGCGCCGGAAAAGACGTCGTCGAATTTCTGGAGGAGCTGTTCGTGCGCAAACCCCGCGGCATACGTCGTGGCCAGCCGGGTAAACAAGCGCCGCTGGTGGCGCTGGTAGTCCAGGAGGACCTCTTCGTCCGTGTGGGACGACGCGTTGAACTGGCGGCGTTCGGTAGCGTAGCGGATGGCTGCTGTCAGGGCGATCTTCGACGCGGCAACGGCCGCGCCGTCCAGCGACACGCGGCCCTGGACGAGGGTTCCCAGCATGGTGAAAAATCGGCGGCCGGGGCTGGCAATGGACGATGCGTAAGTCCCGTCGGGTGCCACATCGCCGTAGCGGTTCAGGAGGTTCGTGCGGGGGATGCGGACGTTATCGAAATGCAGCCGGCCGTTGTCGATCCCGTTGAGGCCGCCCTTGACGCCGTCGTCTTCGCCACCTATCCCGGGCATGAACTCCTTTGTCTGGGGGTCCCGGAGGTCAACGTAGAAGGCATGCACACCATGATTCACGCCCTTGGTTACGAGCTGCGCGAAGACGACAGCGCCGAGGCCGTCGATGGCAGCGTTGCCGATGTAGTCCTTCCACGCAGCACGGAACGGTGTGTGGACCACAAATTCCTGGGTTTCGGCGTCGTACGTCGCCGTGGTGGCGATGCTGGCCACATCGGAACCGTGGCCGGTCTCCGTCATGGCGAAGCAGCCGGGGATCTCCAGGCTCATGATGCCTGGCAGCCACTTGTTGTGGTGCTCCTGCGTGCCCAGATGCATCACAGCCGAGCCAAAGAGGCCCCACTGGACACCGGCCTTGATCTGCAGGGACGGGTCGGCGGTTACCAGCTCCTCGAACCTGGCCACGTTGCCGCCGTGATCATCGGAACCGCCCAGTGCCGCCGGGAAGGCCCGCTGCACGGCGTTGTTGTCCACAAGGTACTTCAACTGGCCGAAGGCCCGCGTCCGGTGCTCGGTGTGCGTCAGTCCTTCGATCTTGTGCAGTGCAGGGTCGCTGGCCAGCGCACGCGATTGCCGGCGGGAGTCCGCCCATTTGCCCAGGAGCTGCTCGCCGAGGGCGGCAACGTCGACGGCGGGCTGCGCAGCCGTTCCGTGGCTTGCGGTGGGGCTGGCGACGGCTGGGTTCGCAGCGGCTGAGTTCGTGACGGCTGCGTTGGTTACGGCTGCGTTTTGTCCGGTGGGGCGGTCCACTACTTCGGTCATGTCAATGTCCTTCGTTGGTTCTGACAGGAGGGTGTGAGGTTCTTTGGGCGGAATCATGGCGCGCTGGCAGGGTCAAGCTCGGGGGCGATTCCCACACATAACCAGGCCGTGATCTGGCGGGCCATGGCTTCCTGGTCCGGCTTCGCCGCCGAATCAGGTGTGCTGAGCCATTGCTCGCCGGCATTTCGGACCAGGCCGATGGCCGCCGTGGGCCAGTAGCCGATCACCGCTTCCTTGCCATCGCCGAGGTGGGTCCGCATCGGTGCAGCGATCATCTCCGCGATGGAATCGAAGAAGTGGCCCAGGGCTCCGGAAATGGCCGCCGATCCCTGGGGTCCGTCCGCGTCCACCGGCGCATAGCGGGTGACGAAGCTGTAGACATTGGGGCTGGTTTCCGCCATCTGGAGATAGGCCGAGATCATGGCCAGCAGCCCTTCCCTAGGGGTCTGCGCACCCTGGGCCGCTTCACGGATCTTGCGTTGCATCTGGCTCAGGACAACTTCCCCGACGGAGCGCTGGAGGCCGGCTTTGTCGCCGAAATAGCGGTAGAAGACTGACTTCGATGTTCCGGCTGCCGCTGCAATCTCCTCCATGGAGGCGTCACTGCCCAGCGCGTGGACAGCCCGCCGTGCGGACTTGATGAGCTCCCGGCGTCGCTCCTCCCGGTGGGTCTGCCAGCGGGCCGAACGGCCGTCGGCATTTCCGCCGGCAGCCGGCGTCGGGGCTTCTGAGTGGAGGTTGTTCACGATACTCAGCGTATCAGGTACGCTGGGTATCGGTAACCGTCGCAGATCAGAGGAGTCACCCATGTCCGTCAATGGACAGTCCGGCACCGGACCCCATGAATTCGCCAGCCCCACGACTTCCGGCGCGGCGCGTCCGGTCCGCAGGGCCGTGATTGTGGGTGGTAACCGGATCCCGTTTGCCCGTTCCGGCGGGGCTTACACGAAGTCGTCCAACCAAGACATGCTCACAGCAGCACTTGACGGTCTCATTGCCAGGTTTGGCCTCCAGGATGAGCGGATCGGCGAGGTTGCGGCCGGGGCCGTCCTCAAGCACTCCAGGGATTTCAACCTCACCCGCGAGGCAGTCCTGGGTTCAGCGTTGTCGGCGGAGACCCCGGCCTACGACCTGCAGCAGGCGTGCGCCACCGGCCTGGAAACGGTTTTGGGCCTGGCCAACAAGATCAAGCTGGGCCAGATCGATTCCGCGATCGCAGGCGGTGTGGACTCAGCGTCGGATGCCCCCATTGCTGTCAGTGAAGGCCTTCGCGAGGTGCTCCTGGACCTCAACCGCGCCAAGACCCTTCCCCAGCGCCTGCAGGTGCTCAGCCGGCTGCGGCCCAAGGACCTGGCCCCCGATGCTCCGAGCACGGGGGAGCCACGCACCGGCCTTTCCATGGGTGAGCACCAGGCGCTGACCACCGCGCAGTGGAACATTTCGCGCGAGGCGCAGGATGAGCTGGCTTTCAACAGCCACCGCAACCTTTCCGCCGCGTATGACGCGGGTTTCTTCGATGACCTCCTGACGCCGTACCGCGGCCTCGCCAAGGACTCCAATCTGAGGGCGGACACCACGCTAGAGAAGTTGGCTACACTCAAGCCCGTCTTCGGACGGAACCTGGGTGCCGAGGCCACCATGACGGCGGGAAACTCCACACCGCTGACCGACGGTGCATCCACGGTCCTGCTCGCATCCGAAGACTGGGCCGATGCCCATGACCTGCCGAAGCTGGCCACCGTAGTTGATGGAGAAGCTGCTGCTGTTGACTTCGTCCACGGCAAGGATGGCCTGCTCATGGCCCCCGCGTTCGCGGTCCCGAGGCTGCTGGCCCGCAACGGACTGACGCTGGACGACTTCGACTTCTTTGAGATCCATGAAGCCTTCGCCGGGACCGTCCTGAGCACACTGGCCGCCTGGGAAGATGAGGAGTTCGGCCGCACCCGGCTGGGACTCAACGGCGCCTTCGGCAGCATCGACCGCACCAAGCTGAACGTCAACGGCTCCTCCCTGGCCGCAGGCCACCCGTTCGCAGCCACCGGCGGACGCATCGTCGCCTCGCTGGCCAAGATGCTGCAGGCCAAAGGCACCGTCGACGGAAGGCCGGCACGTGGTCTCATTTCCATCTGCGCCGCCGGCGGCCAGGGCGTCGTCGCGATTCTCGAAGCACTCTAGGGGCACCGGATGACGGACAAATACACCACCCTGGTCAACCAGGGCCTGGGCAGGAACATTGCCAAGCGGCTGGGCCTGCCCCAGCCTGCGCTGCTTCGCCGCTACCAGCCGGGCCAGCCCCTGGCCACCGGTCCCGTCCTGGTCCAGGGCAACACCGCCGGAGCCGACGAACTGGCCGCCACACTGCTCTCCTGGGACCTGGACGTCCGGCGCCACGCTGTGCCCCGCGAAAAGCTTGGCGCGATCATTCTGGTCCTGGATGAGCTGTCCCGGCCCGAGGACCTTGAAAAGCCTGTGCTGTCCGCGGCGTCCTCCTTGCGTGATCTCGGACCGAGCGCCCGCGTCATCACCATCTCCCGGCCAGCCGCCGAAACCGCGTCCCCTGCACAGGCGGCTGCCCGGCAAGGCGTGGACGGCTTCCTGCGGTCCCTGGCCAAGGAACTCCGCGCCGGCGCAACAGCGAACGGCATCCTCCTGGCCGAGGGGGTCCAGAGCACAAGCCCCAGCGCCCTTGCCGCCCTGCGGTTCTTCCTGTCCGGCCGGTCGGCATTTGTGGACGGCCAGTTCCTCACTGTCACCTCCGGCGATGGCCACCTGCCCGTTGACTTCGAGAAGCCGCTCGCCGGCAAGGTTGCCGTGGTGACCGGCGCCGCCCGCGGCATCGGTGCGGCCATTGCCCGGACCCTCCACCGGGACGGGGCCACCCTGGTCCTCGTTGACATCCCGGCGGCCGGGGACCATTTGACTGCTGTTGCCAACGAAGTCCGCGGCACGGCGCTTCAACTGGATATCAGCAGCGCAGATGCCGGCCAGCGGATGATCGACCACGCTGTGCAGCGCCACGGCCGCCTGGACATCGTCATCCACAACGCCGGGATTACCCGGGACAAGCTGCTCGCCAATATGGACCACGGCCGCTGGAGTTCAGTCCTGAACATCAACATCGCCGCCCAGCTCAGAATCAACGAAACATTCCTGGCCTCTAAGCACTTCCGGAATTCACCACGGATTGTTTCGGTTGCGTCCACCAGCGGCATAGCGGGCAACCGCGGCCAGACCAACTACGCGGCGTCTAAGGGAGGCGTGATGGGTATGGTGCGCGCTTCTGCGCCCCTTCTGGCGGCGAACGGCGGGACCATCAACGCAGTGGCGCCCGGCTTTATCGAAACAGACATGACGGCACGGATCCCGTTAGCCGTCCGCGAGGTGGGACGGCGGCTGAACTCCCTGCAGCAGGGCGGCCAACCGTCCGACGTCGCGGAGGCCATTGCCTTCCTGGCGAGTGACGCCGCCGGGGGCATCAACGGCGACGTGCTTAGGGTTTGCGGACAGAACCTGGTGGGGGCATGAGTACGGTCCAGCCGGTCATCCTGGGGGAGATGCCGTCCCTGTCTAAGCTGTACGTCAATGCCGCCGGGCAGGCGGCGCGGCGCCGCGTGCTGGGCACCCACAACGGATCCAGCCTTCCGGCCACCGGCCACGAAGTGCGCGGGGTAACGGCCGACGTCGGCAACCTCACCGCGTACCAGCACCTCATTGGGCTGACCGCCAGGGACACCCTGCCGGCCGGCTACCTGCACGCGCTGGCATTCCCGCTGGCCATGAGTGTGATGAACCGCGACGATTTCCCGCTGCCGCTCCTGGGCATGATCCACCTCAGCAACCATGTGGAGCAGCGGTCGCCGGTGCTCTTCACTGAAGCCCTGGACATCCAGGCCAGGGTCGAGAACCTCCAGGGGCACCGGGCCGGCACACAACTTGACGTGGTTGCCGAGATCCGTGGCGCCGGTACGCCGGACATCAAATGGACGGGACGTTCCTCTTACCTGGCCAAGGGCGTATTCCTCCCCGGCATCGATAAGCTGACCCCGCACAACGGCCAGACGGAATTCACGCCTCCGGACCCCACAGCGATTTGGCATTTGGGGGTCGATACGGGCCGCGCGTATGCGGCCGTTTCAGGTGACTTCAACCCGATCCACCTGAGCGTGCTTTCTGCCAAGGCCCTGGGCATGCGACGCTCTATCGCGCATGGGATGTATCTTGCCTCGAGGGCCCTTGCGGATGTCGGGCCGGCCAAGGGCGAAACGTTCACGTGGGATGTCACGTTCGAGGCGCCGGTGTTCCTGCCGGCCCGCGTTGCGCTGGATATCACCACCGGGCAGGCGCCTGGCGAAGGGTGGCAGGGGTCCGAATTTGTGGCGTGGAATCACCGCTCGGGTCGCCGGCACTTCCGCGGCTCCGTGGGACCGCTCTAGGACGCCGGCCGCACGGCCCGGAGAACGCGGTGCAGGCTCAGCAGAATGGACTCGGACGCTGTCACGCTCGAATCTCCCGGTGCCCGCTCCGCAACCGCTGCCATGCCGGCCTCCACCGCTGACTTCGCGGCGGCGAAGAGCCGGCGCTGGTCTGCTTCATCCCCGCCGTCGAACGAGGCCAGGAGTTCACCGGTGGCGGTCATGGCCGCTGCCAGCGGTGAACTGTCTTTGAAAGGCACCGTGTACGGTGCGTCGTCTGTCCAGATGACATCCGACAGGACCTCTGTCATGTCCTGGATGTGGAACGTCACCCGCTCCAGATCACGAAGGTTGCGGTAGTCGAGATCCACATCGCGAGGATGGAACCGGCGGCGCGGATTGGCGCGGCGGCTCGCGTCAGCCTCCTGGACAAGATGCCGGACCGTGCTGGCCGCTTCGGCCAGCTCGGTCGACCGGCGGGACCAGTCCTCATGCTCGGGAGGCCACTTTTCAGTCAGGGCCGCTCCCATGTCAGTCAGTTGCCGCCCGAGGGCCAGCCGGAGTTTGCCCAGACTGGTGGCTGCCGCGTTGAAGTGGAGGGGAGGAAACACCAGGACGTTGACGGCGATGCCCACCGCGACGCCGACGCCCATCTGGATGAGGTAGCCAAAGGAAAAGTCGTCCCGGTTGCTTCCGCCCACGAGAAGAACCAGCAGCGCCGCCGTCGGAATCCAATCGCTGCCGGAGCCAATTCGGGGGAGGCCGCCGAGCAGCACACCGATTCCCATAACGACCGCTACAGTCAGCGGTGACGGATCACCGACGCTGACCAGCGCAAAGGCGAGCCCAATACCGAGGGCAAGGCCCACCAGCGCCTGGAAACCCTGCCGGATGGATCCGGCCACGTTGTTGTACATCGACACCAGTGCCCCGAGCGGCGCGTAGTACGGATACTCGGCAGCGGATCCTGGCATCAGGGGGGCAATAGCAAAAGCGAGGCCGGCGGCTAAGGCTGCCTTCGCCGCCAACTGCAGGCGCTGTACCGTGAATGCCGACGAGAGACCGGCCACCGAATTTCTCAGGAGGCGGGATCCAGCAGCGGCCCGGCGCTGCGGCTGCGGTTGAGTGTCACCCATCCGCCCCACACTAAGTGCAGCCGCTGGCTACGACAAAACCGACGCCGCCCGCCGTACCTCCGCAGCCAGCCGATGCGCTTTGCCCTGCGTGCGTCCGACCTCCGCCCGCTGCGGGATGTATCCGAAGCCGAGTCCGTACGCGGGATCGGCGAACCCCAGCGCAGCGTTTGCTCCTTCGTGGCCGAAGGCGCGGTGGCTGCCGAAATTCCTCGCCGGGTGCGGCTTCATAAAGACCACGGCAAAGGCGTTGTCCAGTCCGGACATACGGTCCAGGCCCCATACCTGCTCCTGGGACATCACGCTGACTGTCTCAGGGGTCAACAAGGGGGCGCTGCCGTACACGCCTGTCAGGGCCGCGGCGTAGAGCCTGGCCAGGCCCTCCGCCGTACCCACACCGCCGGCGGCACTCATCCCGGTGGCGCGCACGGTCCGCTGATTGGGAAGTTCCATGATTGAGCTGAGCGCCGCGTTGCTGTTAAGCCCGTCCAGGCTCAGTGGATCCAGCCATGGCTGCAGGGGCTCGACGTCGTAGAGGACGTCACGGTAGCGCGGTTCCGACTTCTCCGGCAGTCCCAGGAAGAAGTCGATGCCGTAGGCCGTGCGGATGCGGTGGTCGTAGAGGCTCTGCAGGCTGGTTCCCGCAACCCGCCGGCAGAGTTCCTCCATGATGATGCCGATGGTGAGGGCGTGGTAGCCGAAGCAACTGCCGGGACGCCATGCCGGCCGCTCCCCGGCCAGCCGTGCCGCGGCCCGGGAAGTGGTGAATTCGTCCAAGGCGAACCCACCTTCGACGCCCACCAGGCCAGCCTGATGGGACAGGGCTTCACGCACCAGCAACCTGTCCTTGCCGTGGACACCGAACTCGGGCCAGTAGTGCGCCACCGTCCGGTCAAGGTCAAGCAGCCCGTCCTGGACGAGCACGGAAATCACGAGGGCCGCCACGCCTTTGGAGACTGAATACGCCCCGGTGATGGAGTCGCCTGTGATGTGGGGCCCGCCAAACAGGTCCAGTACCTTCACGCCGTCCCGGTAGGCGGCCAGTTGGGCGCTGTATTGAGGGTCGGCGGCGAGGAGGGCGTCAAACAGATCCAAAACGCCCTCGTAGCCGGGCGCTGCAAAGCCATGAGATTTCTGCATGGGCCGAGCCTAACCCGTTAGAAAGCGCTTTCCTGCGGTGCTGACGCTCCGTGTCCAAGGGAAACTTCTTCGTCAGGGCGCACCGGTCCCGGTGGGGTGTCCTCACCGAATGGCCGGCCGGCCAGCAATTCCCTGCCCTGGGGCTGCAACCGGCCGGCCAGATCTGGACCTCGCGGCACCATCCCGGTGGGATTGATGTCCTCATGGACGATGCCATAGTGCTGCTTGATCTGCACAGAGTCGATTGTGTCGCCGAATCCGGGAGTCTGGGACAGGTCCCGCGTGTAGCCCCATAGGGCCGGCACCGTGATGCCGCGGAGGTAATCCGGGAAGCGCCGGAAATGGGCACTCTTGATGCGCTCCATGCCGAGGACGGTGTCCAGCCCACCCGGATCCAGGTCAAGGGTCCAGGACCGTTTATCGTGTGCAGGGCCGGGTTGACCCAGGGAGATGGCGTCCTCGAGCCCGAGGACCCTCCGCACAATCACGGTCCGGTTCGCCCCCGGACATGCCGTCGCCGGAATCAGCCGGTACCGGCCGGTCTCCACCTGTCATGCCGGCTCGCCATTGACGCAAGGGGCGGTCGTCGTGGGTGATCCGGTCCTCGATGTAGTTCGTGTCCGGGTTGAACTCCGCGCCGCCGGTCACATAAGCGCCCCGGGCGCGGTGTTCGGTGCGGGTGTTACGTGCTGTCGGCTACGGTGGCGGTCCTGGCCTGCGGCCCGCTCGAAGATTCCTGGCTCATACGGACCCGCCTAGGCTCCGGCGGCCAGGATTGCCGAGATGGGCTGCCAAGCGACCAGCCAGGACCCGGCAATAACGGCGACAAAGAGCGCGATCCAGACGCCGGAGGGTATAGACGTTGCGCGGTACAGCAGATAAGCGTCGGAACTGGCCAGCCTGTCACGGCGCCGCAGGTGTACATTGGTGAGCTTCGCGAGGTCCCGGACGGCGGCCACCAGGAGGGCCAAGCCAAGAACGATTGCAACGTGGCCAGTGAAGTTGCTCGGCACAACGAGGACCAGCAACCCGCCCCCGGCGACGGCAAGGCCGGTGATCAGCAGCCCCGCGAAGTTCCTGATGAACACGAGCGAAGCCAGGAGGATAAGGGTTCCCGCGGCCAAGGCGGCCGGACCCCAGCCGGCAAAACCGGAGGTGACCAGGGCGGCGCCGGTCAGGGCAGGAACAGGATAGCCCCAGAATCCCGACCAGACGGCGGCAGCCGGGCCACGGCTGTAACTGGTGGTTGTGCCTGAGTGGTCCAACCGGAGCCGGATCCCGCCCAGTCGTTGGCCGCTCATGACGGCGGCGAAGGCATGGCCCAATTCGTGTGTGGCGGTGGCCAGGAGTCCAAAGTACTTCCAGGTGGCCCGGGGGATGGACAGTGCCGTTGCCAGCGCCAGCACCAGCACCAGTTCGGCCACTGTGACCTGGGGGATGGCGGCACGGCTGAAGGCTTCAATGATCCGTTGCCACAATTGCTCGGGAATCAAGGTCATTCCCCGCCGGGCCGGGAGTAGTGATTGTCAGCCATAGCCCTCTACGGTACTAGAGGGATGGTTCACCGCTGTCCTGCTGCCCTGCCGGCTTGGGGCGCTCAACGAATCGAGGAATGCCGTGACCACTTTGAAGGAACGCCTGCACGCTGATGTTGTGGTGCATATGAAGGAGCGGAACAAAACCGCCCTGACAACGGTGCGCAATGTCCTGGGCGAGATCGAAACACGGGAGAAGTCGGGAAAGACGCCCATTGTCCTGGACGACGCCCAGGTGACCTCGTTGTTGCAGAAAGAGGCTGCAAAGCGACGTGACACCGCAAGGATCTACACGGACGCCGGCGAACCCGAGCGGGCGTCGGCTGAGATCGCCGAGGCGGAGATTGTTGAAGCCTACCTGCCGCAGCCGTTGGCAGCCGCTGAAGTCGAGGCGATTGTTGACGAGACCATCGCCGGGCTGAGGAGTGAAGGCGTGGAGCCCGGCATGCGTCAGTTGGGTGCCGTGATGAAACCTGTCACGGCCAAGGTCGCCGGACGCTTCGATGGTAAGGCGGTCAGCGAGATCGTCCGCAGCCGTCTCGCCTGAGCCGTCAGCTTGAGCCCGCTAACAGGAAAGGCACGCCTACTGAACGTGGGCGTGCCTTAACTTCCTGTTGGCGGAACCGGCCCGCCACGGAATACTTCCGGAGTTCTTGATTCAGCCTTCGCAGTCAGTGCAGTAGCTGTGTCCGTCTTTCTGGCGCGCAATCTGGGAGCGGTGCCGGACCAGGAAGCAGGAGTAGCACGTGAACTCGTCCTCAGCCTGCGGGATAACCTGCACGACCAATTCCTCGGCAACGAATTCGCCCCCGGGAACGCCGGCGCCATCCAGCCCGTCGGCCTCATCGAGCTCAAGGACGACACTGCGGGCGTCCGGTGCATTGGCGGACTGCAGTGCCTCGAGTGAGTTGTCCTGCGACTCCTTGACGTCGGAGCGAAGTTCGTCGTAATCGGTTGCCACTTAGGGGTATCTCTTTTCTTTGGTTCGTCTGTCGCGTATGCAACGTACAGCATCCGGCGGGTATTCCCCAATAGCTTGGCAAGAATATTTCTCTCCGGCGCCTATATTTCCCTGCGGACACCAGCTGGGATCGGCGTCGGGTGACATTGGGCACCCTGGTGCCTCGGGATTGAAAAGGCCAGCGCACGGCCGCTGCCAGTTAAGGCTCAGATGCGTTTCTTTGCCAACGTTTTGGTCTGCGGCGGGGTAGCCCGCCCCAGGCGCTCATCGAGCGTCACGCGCAGCCTGGCGGCAGCCACCTCAACACGGTGCTCGGCAGGGGTGACCTTCCTGTCGGGCGTCGAGGCGGCGTTCGGGGGTGTTTGGACCTGCTGGTGTTCAGAGGTGCCTGCGCTCACCGTCCAGTCTCCACTTTCCCCGGCAGGCACGTACTCCCAAGCCGCGTCGAACAGTTCAAGTTACTCGGTACTGGCCAGCTCACTGCCTGCCAGGACGTTTAGGGTCGCAAGACCCAGGGCCTTGGTTCCTTCATCTTCAGCCAAGGCGCGGTCCAGGGCCCACTGGGTGCGGCGCCACCATTCCGCCCGGCTGTCCGCCTCGGTCTTCTGCCGCAGCGCCTGCTCGTCGGCTGCGCACTTCTGGTCCAGCGCTGTCTTATCGGCCGACGTGCGCTGGGCCAGGGTGCGCCAGTTGATGTAGAAGGCCAGCAGGGCCGCAATCAGGACAGCCAAGGGTCCAAGCCCGGCAAGGATCACCCACCAGTCGGCCGGCCCGGAGTGGACGACGACATCAAGGGGGCCAGGCAGCGGGGTTGGATTCACGGCTCCAGCTTAGGCCGTGGAGGGAAACAGAAAAACCCCCTGAAATCCGTGGATTTCAGGGGGTTTTCCCATATGTGCGCGGAGGGGGACTTGAACCCCCACCCCCTTTCGAGGACTAGCACCTCAAGCTAGCGCGTCTGCCATTCCGCCACCCGCGCAGGTGGTAATTCGGACAACGTTCACGCCTTTCAGCGTTTCGCTTTTCTCCGAAGCAGCGAGAAAAACTCTAACACGAACTTTC
The DNA here is from genome assembly GCF_055412845.1 of Pseudarthrobacter adonitolis. Lineage (NCBI taxonomy): Bacteria > Bacillati > Actinomycetota > Actinomycetes > Micrococcales > Micrococcaceae > Pseudarthrobacter > Pseudarthrobacter adonitolis. Next base: position 128,546 of record NZ_JBVAYW010000002.1, read on the forward strand.
CGGAAACATGGAATCGGGGCGGATGGGTAGGGTGAAGGCACACGAGAACGCAGGTTGTTTTGCAGCCTTCCCACTGCCCAAGGAGTTTCTATGTCTAACATCCGTGCCGAGGACGAAGTTGTCCAAATCTGCCAGGAACTCATCCGGATAGATACCTCGAACTACGGTGACGGTTCGGGGCCGGGGGAGCGGGTGGCCGCCGAATACACAGCCGGGCTGATCGAGGAAGTGGGCCTCTCTGCCGAGATCTTCGAGTCGGCGCCCGGCCGGGCAAGTGTTGTCACCCGGATGGCTGGTGAAGATCCGTCCGCGAGCGCGTTGGTGGTGCACGGGCACCTTGATGTTGTTCCCGCACTGCGTGAACAGTGGTCGGTGGATCCATTTGGTGCCGAAGTCAAGGACGGACTCATCTGGGGCCGCGGAGCCGTGGACATGAAGGATATGGACGCCATGATCCTTGCTGTGATGCGGGATTTGGCCAGATCCGGGCGGAAGCCCAAGCGCGACATTATCTTTGCCTTCTTCGCCGACGAGGAAGCCGGCGGTGAATACGGCGCCCGCTACGCCGTCGACAAGCGGCCCGAGCTCTTCGAAGGCGCAACAGAAGCCATCTCGGAAGTGGGCGGGTTCTCGGCAACCATCGGCGGGCAGCGCACGTACCTTCTGCAAACGGCCGAGAAGGGCATCTCCTGGCTCCGCCTGGTCGCGCACGGCCGGGCAGGCCATGGCTCCCAGATCAACACGGACAACGCCGTCACCCGGCTGGCTGCCGCGGTAACCCGGATTGGCGAGTACAAGTGGCCGATTGAGCTGACGCCCACCACGCGGCAGTTCCTGGACGGCGTGACCGAACTCACAGGGGTGGAATTCGATCCCGACAATCCGGACCGCCTGCTGGACCAGCTCGGCACCGTGGCGCGCTTTGTGGGGGCAACCCTGCAGAACACCACCAACCCCACGCTGCTTAAGGGCGGCTACAAGCACAACGTCATTCCGGAATCCTCTGAGGCCCTGGTGGACTGCCGGACGCTCCCGGGCCAGCAGGACCACGTCCTGGAGGTCGTGCGGGAGCTTGCCGGTTCCGGTGTCGAAGTCAGCTACGTGCACAGCGACGTCTCGCTCGAGGTCCCGTTCGCAGGGAACCTGGTGGATTCCATGATTGACGCCCTGCACACCGAGGACCCTGGGGCGAGAGTACTTCCCTATACGCTCTCCGGCGGAACGGACAACAAATCACTGAGCCGGCTGGGTATCACTGGCTACGGCTTCGCTCCCCTCCAGTTGCCCGACGATCTCGATTTCACCGGGATGTTCCACGGCGTGGACGAGCGGGTCCCGGTGGACTCGCTGAAGTTCGGCGCCCGGGTGCTCAACACGCTCCTCACGAACTACTGAGCCGGCCCGGACATGACTCCCGAGGAAGTCCTGCCGGAGCCCTTGCTCGAGGCCATCCGCGGCCGTGCTGCGGGCTATGACCGGGACAACAGCTTCTTCTTTGAAGACCTTGAGGAGCTGACGGCCGCCGGCTACCTCAAGCTCTTTGTGCCGGCGTCCGACGGCGGCGTGGGGCTTGGGCTCGAGGCGGCAGCGCAGTGCCAGCGGCGGCTGGCAACGGCCGCCCCGGCCACCGCCTTGGCCATCAACATGCATCTGGTCTGGACCGGCGTCGCCCACGTCTTGGCCGCAAGGGGCGACCATTCCCTTGACTTCGTCTTGCAGGATGCTGCCCACGGCGAGATCTTTGCCTTCGGCAATTCCGAAGCCGGCAACGATTCGGTCCTTTTTGACTCAAAAACGGAAGCCGTCCACCTGCCGGGTGGAGCCTACAGCTTCACGGGTACCAAGATCTTCACCAGCCTTTCGCCTGCCTGGACCCGGCTGGGAATCTTCGGCAAGGACGCCCAGGCCAGGGGAGGCGAAGGGGAGCTGGTGCACGGGTTCATCACCCGGGAGGCCGCGGGCTACACCATCCTGGACGACTGGAACACCCTGGGCATGCGGGCCAGCCTGTCAAACACCACCGTCCTGGACGGCGTCGAGGTCCGCCCGGACCGGGTCTTCCGCAAACTCCCGGTGGGACCCAACGCCGATCCGCTCATTTTCGCCATCTTCGCCTGCTTCGAGTCGTTGCTGGCCGCCGTGTACACCGGCATCGGCGAGCGTGCCCTGAACCTGGGTGTTGAGGCTGTCAAGCGCCGGACGTCGTTCAAGAATGCCGGCCGAAGCTATGCACAGGATCCGGACATCCGCTGGAAGATCGCGGAAGCCGCCATGGCCATGGATAACCTCTACCCCCAGCTGCTGACCGTAACCCGCGATGTCGATGCGCTCGTTGAGCACGGGCCGCAGTGGTTTCCCAAACTTGTGGGGCTGAAGGTCAATGCAACTGAAACGGCCCGCCGCGTTGTGGACTTGGCCATCAGGGTGAGCGGCGGGTCCAGCTACTTCCGTGGGTCCGAACTTGAACGCCTGTACCGGGACGTGCTGGCGGGGATGTTCCACCCGTCAGACGATGAGTCGGCGCACAACACCGTGGCGAACGCGTGGCTGGGTCCGTTGGAGGCCTGAACTGGCCGCTGGCCGGTGAATCCCTACACGGTCCTCTGGACCTGCATCACCCGGCGGCGGAGCCAGAAGCGCCTGCCGCCGCCCAGATACAGCTTGCTGCGTTCCAACTCCCACTTGCCGTACTCGGAGTGCTCCACGAGCCGGCGCCTGGCGTCGGGCAGTGAATCGTCAGGGCTGACCGTCAGAACGAGGTACTCGTACTGCCTCAGAATGTCCCGTTCCCGCTGGACCGAGCTGGTGAGAAAATGTTCCTTCATTGCTCTCCATTTTCGTCCTTTTCCGGCTAACGTGAAGTCATGAGCATCGATCCGCGTGTCGCGCTTCAGTCCTTGACAACCGCCTTGGAAGAACACCTTATAGCAGCATCCAACCGGCGTGGCGATGGCGATCCTGCCGTGGAAGCGGCTTTTTTTGCGGTCGCGGATGCGTTCGAGGTTTATGAAGACGCACTCTACGAGGCTTACAGCGAAGTTACACCCCTTCAGGTCTTCGATGATGAAGAAGATGAGGACGATGAAGCCAGGATCGACGATGACGAGGACCTGGAAATCGTCCAGGACTGAGCAGTCCACGCCACCAACGCGGGGAAAGCCGTAACGCAGCAGCCATGAACGGCGTGTCAGCCGGGCAGGGAAACGTCCTCGAGCGCGCGGGCAATTTCGGGCGGCAGCCTGGTCAGTTGGGCTGCCATGATTTCTTTCGCCTGGACAGGAGTCCTCGGCCCGATGATGGCCGTGGCCACGCCATGCTGCGACAACAGCCAGCTCAGCGAAACATCCAGCGGTGTCCGGCCTAAGCCCTTGGCAGCCATCGCCACGGCTTCAACAACGCTCGACGGCTGCGCCGCCATGTACGGCTCTACGTAGGGTGCGGAGTCTGTTCTTGCCGCCCGGGAGTCGGCGGGGATGGCGCCGCGGTACTTGCCGGTCAGGACACCGCGTCCCAGCGGCGCCCAGGCCATCAGCCCCAGGCCGGCATCTGCGACGGCGGGAACCAGTTCCGCTTCCGCCTTTCGCTGCAGCAGTGAATATTCAGCCTGCGCGGCTACGAGCGGAAACCCGGCCACCGCGGCTGCCTTGGCGCTTTGCCACCCGTTGAAGTTGGAGACGCCCGCATAGCGGGCGCGGCCGCTCCGGAGTGCGAATTCAAGCGCGGACAGGGTCTCCTCCAGCGGGACGCTGCCGTCCCATGCCTGGGCAAACCAGATATCCACGTAGTCGGTCCCCAGCCTCGCCAGGCTGGCGTCCAGGCCAGAGAGCATCGCATTACGCGACGTGTCCACCGTGCGACGGCCGTCCCACGTCGACATCCCCGCTTTGGTGGAAATGCAGACTTCAGTGCGGGAGACTACGTCACCCAGGAGGGACCCGATCATCGCCTCTGCGCGGCCGTCGGCGTATGACGCCGCGGTATCTATAAGTTTTCCGCCACCATCGACGAATGTCCGCAGTATCTCCGAGGCGTCCTGTTCGTCGGTATCGCCGGACCAGGACATGGTGCCGAGGGAAAGGGCAGAGACTCGCAATCCACTGTTGCCGACGTAACGCTGCTGCATAGCTGCAAGCTTACGGGGAATCAACAGGGACCATGACGTAGGGTCTTAGCGTGAACTGGTTTGAGGCGGCCCTGCTGGGCCTAGTGCAGGGACTGACCGAATTTCTACCGATTTCATCTAGCGCGCACCTGCGGATTGTGGGGCAGTTCCTGCCCAACGCATCCGATCCCGGGGCCGCGTTTACCGCCATCACGCAGCTTGGTACCGAAACGGCGGTGGTGATCTATTTCTGGCGCGACATCGTGCGGATCGTCAGGGCGTGGGCGGGATCGCTGACCGGAAAGGTCTCCCGGCAGGACCCGGATGCCCGCATGGGCTGGCTGGTGATCCTGGGCAGCCTCCCCATCATCGTGCTGGGTTTGCTGTTCCAGGACCAGATTGAGTCGGTCCTGAGGAGCCTGTGGCTCGTCGCCACCATGTTGATCGTCTTTGGACTCGTTCTGGCAGTGGCCGACGCCGTCGGTAAGCAGGACCGGGACCTCACCCAGCTCACCTACAAACACGGTATTTTGTACGGTTTCGCCCAGGCCCTAGCTCTTATTCCCGGCGTGTCGCGATCCGGCGGCACCATCACCGCGGGTCTCCTGATGGGCTACACTCGCGAAGCCGCCGCGCGGTATTCGTTCCTCCTGGCTATCCCGGCGGTGTTCGGCAGCGGCCTTTACCAGCTGTACAAAGTGGTCTCCAAGGATGGCATCACCGGCCCCTACGGCCTTCCGGAGACTGCGCTGGCCACAGTGATCGCCCTCGTGGTGGGTTACGTAATCATCGGCTGGTTCCTCAAGTTCATTTCCACCCGAAGCTACCGGCTCTTCGTCTGGTACCGGATCTTCCTTGGCCTGGCCCTGTACCTTTTGCTCGGTTTCAATGTCATCAGCGCCTAGCCGTAGGCTTAGGCTGTGAAATCCTGGACCTCCCGCCCTGTCCCTGCGCTGCCCGGCGCCATGCCTGCCATCCGGCTGTTCGACACCGCCAAAGGCAGTGAGGTCACGCTCCGGGCCGGGGGAGAGCAATCCATGTATGTCTGCGGGATCACCCCCTATGACGCGACCCACATGGGCCATGCGGCCAGCTACGTGGCGTTTGACCTCTTGAACAGGGCCTGGCGTGACGCCGGCCAGCAGGTTTCCTACGTCCAGAACGTCACCGACGTCGACGACCCCCTGCTGGAGCGCGCGACTGCCACAGGTGTGGACTGGCGGGACCTCGCCGCGAGCCAGATTGAACTCTTCCGGACCGACATGGAGGCCCTGAACGTCCTCTCGCCGGACCACTACGTGGGTGCCGTCGAGTCAGTTGACATCATTGTTCCGGCCATCGAACGGCTGGTCCGCGTGGGTCTGGCCTACCGTGTGCCGGGAACGGCAGGGGAGCCCGACGGCGACGTCTACTACGACGTCGAAGCTGCCGGAAAGCAGACGGTCGCCCCTGACGCCTGGACCCTGGGCTCCATCTCCCGCCTCGGTGAAGCCGAAATGCTTGAACTGTTCGCCGAACGCGGCGGCGACCCAGGCCGGGCCGGCAAGCGGCAGGCGCTGGACCCCCTGCTCTGGCGGGTTGCCCGCGACGGCGAGCCCAGTTGGCCGGGCGGCGAGTTGGGCCAGGGCAGGCCTGGCTGGCACATCGAGTGCACGGTCATCGCCCAGCGGTACCTGCCCGCTCCCTTCACTGTCCAGGGCGGCGGCTCAGACCTCATCTTCCCCCACCATGAGATGGGCGCCGGTCACGCATATTCCCTCGCCGAAGTGCCGCTGGCCCAGCACTATGCCCACGCCGGCATGGTGGGCCTGGACGGCGAAAAAATGAGCAAGTCCAAGGGCAACCTGGTCCTGGTGTCCAAACTGCGGGCCGCGGGAGAAGACCCGGCAGCCATCCGCTTGGCCATCCTGGCCCACCATTACCGTTCAGACTGGTCCTGGACCGCGGACGGGTTTGCGGCCGCGAAGGACCGGCTGGCTGCGTGGCGCCACGCACTCGCCACCGCGCCCGAAGGATCAGCGTCGGGCCTGATCGCAGAAATGCGGTCCGCCCTTGCAGCTGACCTGAACGCACCAGCCGCCCTGGAAGCTGTTGACCGCTGGGCCGCCACGTCGCACCCCGCCGCGGCAGCGGGCTGCCAGCATGATCAGGCGCTGGTCAGTGACGCGCTGGACGCCCTGCTCGGCGTCGTGCTTTAGGGCTTGTCCCGGCCCCGACGCTTGAGGTAGCGCTCAAACTCCCGCGCGATGGATTCCCCACTCGCCTCCGGGAGGTCGGCGGTGTCCTTTGCCTCTTCCAGCTGCCGGACGTACGCGGCGATCTCCGGGTCCTCGGTAGCCAGCTCATCGACGCCGCGCTCCCACGCGGCGGCCTCTTCGGCCAGTTCGTGGGTGTCCAGCGGGACCTGGATCAGCTCCTCCACCCGGTGCAGGAGAGCCAGCTGTGCCTTGGGTGACGGGGCCTGTGCCACGTAATGCGGGACTGCGGCCCAGAGGGAAACAGTGGGAAGGCCTGCCAGGAGGGACACTTCGGACAGTACACCGACGATGCCGACGGGACCTTCATACTGGGAGGCTTCAAGGTTGAGGCGCTCCCGCAACACGGCGTCGTCCGAGGATGTGCTGACCGGAATCGGCCTGCTGTGCGGAACGTCTGCCAGAAGTGCCCCCACCAGGACCACGTAGTCCACCTTCAGCGCTTCCGCGTGGACCAGCAGCTCCGCCGTATAGGCCCGCCACTTGTAGGACGGCTCGATGCCCTGGACGAAAATGACGTCCACATTCGAATCCGGCGCACTGGCCTTGTAGATCCGCGTAGATGGCCACTTGATCTTGCGTTCCCCCGAGGCGTTCCTGCGGACCGTAGGACGAGTGAACTGGAAATCGTAGTACTCGTCGGCGTCAATGGACGCGACCTTCTTGCCGCCCCAGACCCTGTTCAGATAGTGCAACGAGTCACTCGCGGCTTCGCCGGCATCGTTCCAGCCTTCAAAAGCGGCCAGCATGACAGTGATGCGCTCCCCGTCCGCCACTGGCAGCAGGAACTGCTCCGGTTCAGGTGCGGCACCCGGTTCCGTGGTGTCTCCGTCGAAGCTATTCATCTCATCACCCTACGTCCAAGAACCGGCGCGACGCATTGAATGAAGAGCCAAAAAGTGCGCCGGGGCACGCGGGCGCCCGAAGGCAATGCTGATATTCGCCGAGGGCGTATCCCACGGTTTGCGTTCAGGTGCGCCCCGTAGACTGAAACCATGCAATCCTCACCCACCGAATCCCCGCTCAGAGCCGTTCTTTGGGATATGGATGGCACCATTGTGGACACGGAACGCTATTGGATTGCCGCGGAGCGCGCCCTCGTGGAAGCCCATGGCGGCTCCTGGTCACACGGGCAGGCCATGCAGCTCGTGGGACAGTCACTGACATATTCGGCCGGAATCCTGCAAGCGGCCGGCGTCCGGCTGGAGCGCCGGGAGATCATCGACACCCTGACCGCTGAGGTCATCAGGAGCGTCCAGCGCGCTGTTCCCTGGCGTCCCGGGGCGAGGGAACTGCTGGATGACCTGCACCACGCCGGTGTGCGGTGTGCGCTGGTGACCATGTCAGAGGAGCCGTTGGCCCGGGAAATCGTGGAAAGCCTGCCCAAGCCCTACTTCGAATTCCTGGTCACGGGGGACACCGTCGCCCAGGGCAAGCCGCACCCGGAAGCGTACTTGAAGGCAGTGGAGCTGCTTCAGGCGGCGGACCCGGATCTGACCGTAGAACACTGCGTCGCCCTGGAGGATTCGGCACCAGGAGTGGCCTCGGCTGTGGCGTCCGGCGTCGCCACTGTGGCCATCCCGCACATTGTCCCGATCCCCGAAGATCCCAGGCACACCATCTGGGAATCCCTGGCCGGCCGCACCGTTGCCGAGCTGGAGGCCATCGCAGCGGGCAGCCTGGCCGCCGCGGCGACTGGACCTGCCGTGCCCGTGACGGGGAGCCCGTCATGAGTTCCGCGCCGGCCCCCGCCCGCCGCGAAGGAATACCACTCGGCCGGGTCGCCGGAATCCCGGTCATTCTGGCGTACTCGTGGTTTGTGATTGCCGCCTTTACCGTCATTGTCTACGGGCCCCTGTTGTTGGAGCAGAATCCGGCGCTGGGCATCTCCGCGTATTACATGGCATTCGCGTACGCCTTGCTGCTCCTGATCTCCGTCCTGGTCCACGAACTGGCGCACGCCCTCACGGCCAAGATCTACGGCTGGCCCACGCAGAAGATCGTGCTGAATCTCTGGGGCGGCCACACCCAGTTTGAGAATTTCACGGCGACGCCCGCGCGCTCGGTCATTGTGGCCCTGGCAGGGCCGGCGGCCAACCTGGTCCTCGCCGGGGGGGCCTGGGTGGTCCTCTCCACCACCAGCATGGGCACCGTGGCCGGGATCCTCACGAACATCTTTATGTGGGCCAACTTCGTCATCGGCATCTTCAATGTCCTGCCCGGACTCCCGCTGGACGGCGGCAGGATCGTTGAGTCGGCCGTATGGAAAGCAACCGGCAGCCAGGCCAAAGGCACCGTTGCCGCCGGCTGGGCCGGCCGCGTCATTGTGGTGGCGCTGGGCTTCTGGTTCATTGCCCGGCCACTGCTGGCCGGTGAGACACCGGATTTCAGCCTCCTGATGATCACCATCCTCGTCGGCGGCTTCCTCTGGATGGGTGCCAGCGCGTCAATCCAGCAGGGCACACTGCGCGGAAGGATGCACCTGGTAAGCGCCGCCGCCTTGGCGGCTCCCGCCGTCGGAATTCCAACCACGGCCACCGTGGCGGACATCCGCAGGCTCTCACCGGACGGCTCACGGGCTGTCGTGGTCTGCGGGCCGGAGGGACGCCCGCAGGGTGTTGTGGACGCCGGAGCCCTCGCCGCGGTTCCTGACTACGCCGCCGGCTCCACGCCGGCCACGGCAGTGTCCTATGCCCTTGCGGCGGGAGCCTACGTGCCTGAGTCGTCCCAGGGGCAGGAGCTGATCCAGTACCTTTCCCAGCTTGACGGTCACGAATATGCAGTGGTGGACCATCATGGAACCGTCACCGGCCTGCTTGCGCAGCACGTGGTGCTGGCTGCCATCACCGGCAAGGCTGACCGGTCAAATAGGCATCCACAGGGTCAAAGCCGGTAGAGTTACGTGCCGGCCGTGCATTGCCGTCGCGCGGAGGCCTGCGCCGCACCGGGCGGACCTATTTCGATGCGTGGCCCCACAGTTTTACAGGAGCGAGGAAAATCCATGAGCAGCGAATCTGTCGCCGAAGCCGCAGCACCATCCACCACCGGTGTTGCCGCCAATGGCACCCAGCCGGTGGGAGCTGCCCGCCGCCGCGGACCGTTCCGTGAAGGCGAACGGGTCCAGCTGACCGACGAGCGCGGCCGCATGAACACCATCACCCTCGAAAGCGGCGGCGCCTTCCACACGCACCGCGGTTTCCTGAACCACGACGAGATCATCGGAAAGGCTGATGGCTCCGTCGTCGTGAACAACGTCGGCCAGCAGTACCAGACGCTGCGCCCGCTCCTCTCGGATTTTGTCCTCTCCATGCCGCGTGGCGCCGCAGTGGTCTACCCGAAGGACGCCGGGCAGATCGTCACCATGGCCGATATCTTCCCCGGCGCCAGGGTCGTTGAAGCCGGAGTTGGCTCGGGAGCGCTGTCCATCTCGCTACTCCGGGCTGTTGGCGACAACGGCTACCTACACTCCTTCGAACGCCGGGAGGAATTTGCGGACATTGCCCGGGGGAACGTGGAAACCATCTTTGGCGGCCCGCACCCGGCGTGGAAAATTTCACTCGGCGACTTCCAGGAGGAAGTAGTCCGCACTGAGGCGCCCGGATCCGTGGACCGTGTAGTGCTGGACATGCTGGCACCCTGGGAGTGCCTCGATGCCGTCGCCACCGTTCTCGCACCCGGCGGTGTCTGGATCAACTACGTGGCCACGGTCACCCAGCTGTCCCGGACCGCGGAGGCCATCAGGGCTGACGGCCGCTTCACCGAACCCGACGCCTGGGAGTCCATGGTCCGCGGCTGGCACCTTGAGGGCTTGGCCGTCCGCCCGGACCACCGCATGGTTGCCCACACCGGCTTCCTGCTGGTCACCCGCCGGCTAGCCGACGGCGTTACCGGCATCTCCGTCAAGCGCCGTCCCTCGAAGACTGGCTTCAACGAAGAAGACGTCAACGCCTGGACACCCGGTGCCGTCGGCGAACGCCTCGTCTCCGACAAAAAGCTCCGCCGCGCCGCGCGGGACGCCATCGCCGGCACCAACGTCAAGGACGAACCGGAGATCACGAACTAGTCCACATTTCGGGAGTCGCCAGCAGTACCTGCCAACTTGGGGCTAAGGTCTTAAGAAGAAGAGCAGGAAGGGGCTGATGCACCATGGAGACGCCGAATCAGGACTCCGGACGTACACCGGCGGAGCAGTCGGCCGCCAACGAACTGTCGGCTGCGGACCGGCAGGCCAATGTCCTCCGAGACAAACTCAGGCACATTGACCGCCAGCTGGCAGCCGCCACGCAGAACAACGCCAAGCTGGTCAGCATGCTGGAAGCGGCCAAGGCCGAGATCCTGCGGCTCAAGAATGCCCTGGACCAGGAGGGCCAGCCCCCGTACAGCTTCGGCACCGTCCTCCAGCTCAATCCCAGGCGGCTGCCGTCACCGGGCAACAGCGGCCAGGCTGCCACTGAGGAATCGGCGGATATTTTCAACGCCGGCCGGAAGATGCGGGTGGGCATCAGCCCCCTGGTCAACATCAACCAGCTGGCGGTCGGCCAGGAGGTCCTCCTCAACGAGGCACTGCTGGTTGTGGCCGGTCTCGGCTATGAACGCGCCGGTGAACTCGCCACCCTCAAGGAAATGCTCGGAACGGACCGCGCATTGGTGGTGGGGCGTGCCGACGAGGAACGTGTCATCAGGCTTTCCGGGGCCCTGCTCACCGAAAAGCTCAGGGTGGGGGACGCGCTGTCCATCGACTCGCGCACCGGTTACGCCCTCGAAAAGGTGCCCCGCTCCGAAGTGGAAAACCTGGTCCTCGAAGAAGTCCCCGACATCACCTACGAGGACATCGGCGGCCTGGGTCCGCAGATCGAGCAGATCCGGGATGCTGTGGAACTGCCGTTCCTGCACCCGGACCTCTACCGCGAGCATGGACTGAAAGCCCCGAAGGGCATTCTGTTGTACGGTCCGCCAGGGTGCGGCAAAACCCTGATTGCAAAGGCTGTTGCCAACTCGCTGGCCGCCCGCGCGGCGGAGCGGTCCGGCAATGTGGACCTGAAGAGCTACTTCCTCAACATCAAGGGTCCGGAGCTTCTGGACAAGTACGTGGGCGAGACAGAGCGCCATATCCGCCTCATCTTCTCCCGGGCCCGCGAGAAGGCCTCGGACGGCAGCCCCGTGGTGGTTTTCTTTGATGAAATGGATTCTCTGTTCCGTACGCGCGGAACCGGGATCTCCTCCGACGTCGAAACCACCATCGTCCCGCAGCTGCTGAGTGAGATCGATGGCGTGGAGCGGCTGGACAACGTCATTGTGATCGGCGCATCCAACCGCGAGGACATGATCGACCCCGCCATCCTCCGTCCCGGCCGACTGGACGTGAAAGTGAAGATCCAGCGCCCCGATGCAGAGGCCGCGGCGGACATCTTCAACAAATACATCACCACTGACCTGCCGTTCCACGAGTCCGACCTTGCCGAACACAGCGGCGACGTCCAGGCGACGGTGGACGCCATGGTCCAGCGCACGGTTGAAGCCATGTACTCCACGGAGAAGTCCAACGAGTACCTCGAAGTCACCTACGCCAACGGCGATACGGAGATGCTCTACTTCAAGGACTTCAATTCAGGCGCCGTTGTCCAGAACGTTGTGGACCGGGCCAAGAAGTACGCCATCAAGGATCTCCTGACACTGCATCAGAAGGGTCTTCGGATCGAGCACCTGCTGCGTGCCGTGGTGGACGAATTCCGCGAGCACGAGGACATGCCCAACACCACCAACCCGGACGACTGGGCGAGGATCTCAGGCAAGAAGGGGGAGCGGATCACTTACATCCGCACCATCGTGCAGGGTAAGGCAGGCCAGGAGCCCGGCAAGTCCATCGAGACGATGCCGAACACGGGACAGTACCTGTGACGGCAGCCCCGGAACGCGCCGGCGGGGGAGGGCTCCCGGCCGGCGGGGCCATGCGCGTCATGGGGGCGGAAACGGAATACGGCATCCACGCCCCGTCTGCGCCCGGAGCAAACGCCACCATGATGTCCGCCCGTGTTGTCCAGGCTTATGCGCAGGTGACGCGGCAAAGGGCTGCCGGAGGGGCAGAGACCCGGTGGGATTACACGGACGAGGAGCCCCTCCACGACGCCCGTGGCTGGACCCTGGAGCGGGCCTCGGCCCACCCCAGCCAGCTGACAGACCAGCCGCCGGTACTCGACGCCGAAGCGGTGGCGCTTGCCTACGGCCGCGAGGAACTGGAACTGGACGGCGAGGACGGGTCCGGAAGTCTCCTGATGAACATGGTCCTGGGCAACGGAGCCCGCCTGTACGTGGATCATGCCCACCCGGAGTATTCCAGTGCCGAGGTGACCAACCCCCGCGATGCGGTGATCTGGGATGCAGCCGGGGACCTCGTCGCGCTGGCGGCCGTCCGTCGCTTGGCCGCGGATCGCGAGCTGCCCCCGGTCAACCTGTACAAGAACAATACGGACAACAAGTCCGTCTCCTACGGCTCCCACGAGAACTACCTCATGCCGCGCTCGGTGCCCTTCGGTGACATCGTTCGGGGGTTGACGCCATTCTTCGTCACGCGCCAGATCATATGCGGCGCCGGGCGGGTGGGCCTGGGGCAGGACAGCTCCACACCCGGGTACCAGATCAGCCAGCGCGCAGATTTCTTCGAGGCGGAGGTGGGCCTGGAAACCACCATCCGGCGTCCCATCATCAATACCCGAGACGAACCGCACGCCACCGCCGACAAATACCGGCGTCTGCATGTGATCATCGGTGACGCCAACCTGAGCCAGTCCTCCAACTACCTCAAGTTCGGCACCACGGCCATGGTCCTGAGCCTGATCGAGGCCGGGCTGGCGCCCAAGGTGGAGGTCCACGAACCCGTCGCAGCCCTCCAGGCAGTCAGCCACGATACGTCGCTGACAGCCAAACTCAGGCTGCTGGACGGGCGCCGCGTGACGGCCCTGGACCTGCAATGGATTTACCACGAGGCGGCGGCAAAACTGGCGCAGGACACCGGCGTTGCCGATGCCGTGGACGGGGACGGCCATACGCATGTGGTGCTGGAACGCTGGGCTGCCACGCTGACCCAGCTCGATTCCGACAGGAACGCGGCGGCCACCTCCGTGGAGTGGCTGGCCAAACTCTCCCTCCTCGACGGCTACCGGAACCGCGACAACCTTGCCTGGGGTGACGCAAGGCTCGGCCTCGTGGACCTCCAGTGGGCAGACATCAGGCCGGAGAAGGGACTGTACTACCGGTTCCTGGCAAGGAACCGGATGCAGCGGATCGTCGACGATGGTGCCATCGCCGCAGCGATGACCGAACCGCCGTCGGACACGCGTGCTTTCTTCCGCGGACGGTGCATCAGCAGCTTCGGCAAAGACGTGGTGGGGGCCAGCTGGGACTCTGTCATCTTCGATGTGCCGGGCTACGGCCGGTTACAGCGCGTGCCAACCCGGGAACCCCTGCGCGGTACCAAGGCCCTCACGGGAGGGCTCTTTGCCCGCCACCGGACGGCAGGTCCGTTCCTCGCCGAGCTTTTGGGGCATAACACGGCTCCGCCTGCGGCGTAAACCGTGCCGTCGGGCGGACAGCGTGGCAATATGGGCGTATCAGCAGATCCGTCCGGATCCGAGGATTTTAGAGGAGTGATCACCATGGCAGGCCAGGAGCAGCAGAAGCCACAATCACACGACAGCCAGGTCGAGGACGAGATCCCGGAGGCACCTCCGGCAGCCCCGGAAGCCCAGGCATCGGCTGCCACCCAGGGCGTCGACGACCTCCTTGATGAAATCGACGGCGTCCTGGAGTCCAACGCCGAGGAGTTCGTCCGCGCCTTCGTCCAAAAAGGCGGCCAGTAACCCGGATCCGGATGGGTGGTGGAAGCCGCGTCCGGCCGGAATCTGTACCGACGTTGAAGGACCACGTACAAGGAGTGCATCAGTGCAGGAAACAAGCGCCAACCAGGTAGCCGGCAACGCGACATCCTCATTCACCGAGCATCTGCAGCGGGACCGGCCGGACCTGCTTCCGTACAACCTTGCTATGCCTGCTGCAGCGGCGGCTACTCCGCTGCAGGTGCCCCATGCCACCACGATCGTGGCGATGAGTTATGGCGGCGGCGTCCTGATGGCCGGCGACCGGCGGGCCACCATGGGCAATGTCATTGCCAGCCGGCACATCGAAAAGGTGTTCCCGGCCGACAGGTTTTCGGTGCTGGGGATCGCCGGCACGGCCGGCATTGCGATTGACCTCACGAGGCTCTTCCAGGTGGAGCTGGAGCACTACGAAAAGATCGAGGGCACCCTGCTGAGCCTCGACGGCAAAGCCAACCGGCTGGGGGCCATGATCCGCGGAAATCTGCCGATGGCCCTCCAGGGACTCGCCGTCGTGCCGCTGTTCGCCGGCTTCGACACAACTGCCGGCGTGGGCCGGCTCTTCTCCTACGATGTCACCGGCGGCAGGTACGAGGAACGCGAGCACCACACTGTCGGCTCCGGTTCCGTGTTCGCCCGCGGCGCCCTGAAGAAGCTCTGGCGGCCCAACCTCGCTGAAGCCGAGGCAGTCTCCGTGGCGGTCGAGTCCCTTTACGACGCGGCCGACGACGACTCCGCCACGGGTGGTCCGGATCCTGTCCGCCAATTGTGGCCGGTGGTGTACACCGTGAACAGGGATGGCGCCCGGCGCATCCCCGAATCCGAGCTCGCCGCTGTGGCGGGCAGGATTATCGAAGCCAGGTCCGCCGAGCGGCGGGAGGCCTGAGATGACGCAGCAGTTCTATGTCTCGCCTGAACAACTGATGAAGGACCGTGCGGACTTCGCACGGAAGGGCATCGCCCGCGGCAGGTCCGTGGTGGTCATCAGCTGCCAGGACGGCATTGCCCTGGTCGCTGAAAACCCTTCGCCCTCACTGCACAAGATCGGCGAGATCTACGACAAAATCGCCTTTGCCGCCGTCGGCAAGTACAACGAATTCGAAAGCCTGCGCCAGGCCGGGGTGCGGTACGCGGATGTCCGTGGTTACTCCTACGACCGTGAGGACGTCACAGCACGGGGGCTCGCGAGCGTCTATGCGCAAAGCCTCGGTGCCGTCTTCACCGCGGAACAGAAACCCTTTGAAGTGGAACTGGCCGTCGCCGAAGTTGGCCCCACGCCGGAACTGGACCACCTCTACCGACTCACGTTCGACGGGTCCATCGCTGACGAGCGCGGCTTCATCGTGATGGGCGGGCAGGCAGAGCGTGTCTCTGCGGTCATCGCCGAGGGCTGGCGACCGTCGCTGCGGTTCGCCGGCGCTGTCCGCCTGGCTACCGGCGGACTGGCCAGCGGCGCGGACCAGGCCTCTGACCAGGGCGAAGCGGGAGTAACCCTTCCGGCCAAGGCCGTGGAGGTTGCCGTCCTGGACAGGCAGTCGGAGACCTCCCGGGGTTTCCGCAGGGCCTTCCGGCGGCTCAACGATGCTGATATCACGGCGCTGCTTGCTGAGGAGGACTGAGATGGACAAGAGAATCTTCGGTATCGAGACCGAGTTCGGAATCTCGTATTCGAGCCCCGATTCGAGGCCGTTGGCCCCGGAAGAAGTGGCCCGGTACCTGTTCCGCAAGGTGGTCAGCTGGGGACGGTCATCCAACGTGTTCCTGACCAACGGTTCCCGGCTGTACCTCGACGTCGGCTCACACCCTGAATACGCCACGGCCGAATGCGATGACCTGGCGCAGCTCATTGCGCATGACCGCGCGGGCGAGCTGATCCTGGACGACCTCGTTGACGAGGCGCAGGCAAGGCTGGCTGCGGAAGGATTCAACGGCACTGTCTACCTGTTCAAGAACAACACCGATTCGGCCGGCAACTCCTACGGCAGCCATGAAAACTACCTCATCCCACGCCGCGGCGAATTCTCCCGGCTCGCGGAGATCCTGATCCCCTTTCTGGTGACCCGCCAGCTGATCGCCGGCGCAGGAAAGATCCTTAAGACTCCGCACGGGGCCACGTATGCGTTTTCCCAGCGGGCAGACCACATCTGGGAGGGCGTTTCCTCCGCCACCACCCGGTCACGGCCCATTATCAACACCCGCGATGAACCGCACGCCGACGCCGAGTTCTTCCGCCGGCTCCATGTCATTGTGGGCGACTCCAACATGTCCGAAGCCACGGCCCTGCTCAAGGTCGGAACCGTGGACCTCATCCTGCGCATGATCGAGGCGGGGGTGATCATGCGCGACATGAGGATGGAAAATCCCATTCGCAGCATCCGCGAGATTTCCCACGACCTCAGTGGAAGGGCCCTGGTTCGCCTTGCCAACGGCCGCCAGCTCACAGCCCTGGAGATCCAGCAGGAGTACCTCACCAAGGTCACGGCCTTTGTTCAGGAGCATGGGGCCCACAATGCCCACGTTCCGT
This sequence comes from Pseudarthrobacter adonitolis, assembly GCF_055412845.1. NCBI lineage: Bacteria > Bacillati > Actinomycetota > Actinomycetes > Micrococcales > Micrococcaceae > Pseudarthrobacter > Pseudarthrobacter adonitolis. The sequence goes on from NZ_JBVAYW010000002.1 coordinate 145,298, forward strand.
TCATCCTTGATCTTTGGCAACGGACCCTGAACGCGATCGAGAGCGGTGACACCAGCACCATCGACACGGAAATCGACTGGGCCATCAAGAAAAAACTGATGGACAACTACCGGCAGCGGCACGGCCTGGGGCTGGATGCGCCCAGGATTGCCCAGCTGGATCTTACGTACCATGACATTTCGCGGACCCGCGGACTGTACTACATCCTGCAGTCCAGGGGTGCCGTTCGGCGGGTTGTGGACGATACCGTGATCAAAGACGCCGTCGACGTGCCACCGCAATCCACCCGGGCCAAGCTGAGGGGCGACTTCGTCCGGCGCGCCCAGGAACTGGGCAGGGACTACACGGTTGACTGGGTGCACCTGAAACTGAACGACCGCGCGCACCAGACCATCCTGTGCAAGGATCCCTTCCGGAGCGTCGATGAGCGGGTGGATGCCCTTCTGAGCTCTATGGGCTGACGTTCAGGTTCACGGGCTATCCTTGATGGGGTCGTTCCTTGGCCTTGCAGCGGTGCCGAGCGCCTGACTCCGGTACCGCGTCCACCCTGCCCCGACGAAAGTTCTCTTACGTGCGCCGACTCCTAGCAATCCTGATCCCCGGCCTGCTGCTGCTTACCGCTTGTGGCGGTTCGCCCGCAGCACCGGAACCCACCAGCCAGTCTGCCGGTGACACTGCCAAGTTCGACTCTCTGAAACTGACGGACAACGGGGACAAGAAGGCTCCCGGTGTCGAGTTCTCCAAGCCCCTCGAGGTCACCGAACCCACCATCAAGGTGGTCACCGAAGGTGACGGCGACCGGGTCAAAGAGAACCAGGTCGCAAATATCTCCATCCTCGCGCTCAGCGGTGCGGACGGATCCACGCTGGAGGACACCTTCCCCGGCGAGCCCGAACCGCTGGAGCTGAACGAGGAACTCAAGACCCAGAGCCCGGTCATCTATAGCGCGTTTGTTGGCTCGAAGATCGGCTCGAGCCTTGCCTTGGCCATCCCGGGCCAGGCCGCAACCGCTGAAGGCGCCGCCGCCCAGCCAACGCAGCTTCTCCTGATCAAGGTGCTCTCCACCAAGGATGTCCCGCAGCCTGTCGCTCCTCTCGAAAAGCCTGAAGGCGAGACTGTCACCCCGCCGGCTGGCCTGCCGACCGTGAAGGACAATGACCAGGGCGTGCCGGAGATCTCCGTTGACGGTGTCGCTGCGCCCACAGCACTCGTCTCCCAGGACCTGATCAAGGGCAAGGGCGCGGAGGTTAAGGAAACCGACACGCTGACCGTCAACTATGTGGGGGTCAACCTCGTGGGCGGCACCAAATTTGATTCAAGCTTTGACCGCGGTGAGCCGGCCAGCTTCCCGTTGACCGGCGTCATTCCGGGCTGGACCCAGGGACTGGCGGGCAAGACGGTGGGCTCCCGGGTCCTCCTGGTGGTCCCCAAGGACCTCGCGTACGGTGATGCCGGCCAGGGCGAAGCCAAGGGTGACCTTGTCTTCGTTGTGGACATCCTCGGCGTCAAATAACTTCCAACACATCACCCACCCAAGAAACAAAGGAGCAACCATGTCATTTGGTCAGCGCGATTTCGACCGCCAGAAGCCGGAAATTGACTTCCCGCAAGGCGATGTCCCCACCGAACTGGTCATCACCGACCTCATCGAGGGTGACGGTGCCGAGGCCAAAAAGGGCGACACCGTCTCCACCCACTACGTCGGCGTGGCCTGGTCCACCGGCGAAGAGTTCGACGCTTCCTGGGGCCGCGGCGCCCCGCTGGACTTCCGCGTGGGCGTGGGCCAGGTCATCCAGGGCTGGGACCAGGGCCTGCTGGGTATGAAGGTGGGCGGCCGCCGTCGCCTGGAGATTCCTTCCGAACTGGCATACGGCTCCCGCGGCGCCGGCGGGGCCATCGGCCCCAACGAAGCGCTGATCTTCGTGGTGGACCTCATGGGCGTCCGCTGACCGAAGCATTGTAGGGCCGGAAGGCGCGGTAACAATCAGGATTCTGTTTTCCTGTTGTTGCCGCGCTTTCTGCTTTCCGAGGAGGAGTTTAGTAACGTAGCCAGCGTGTCCGTCTCCCGTACTGAACGCCTGCTGAACCTTCTGATCGCCCTGCTGAACACCAAATACGGCCTGCGCCGCGCCGAGTTGCGGGCGAAGGTCTACCACGACACGTCCGGCAACGATGTGGCCTTCGGCAGGATGTTTGAGCGGGACAAGAACGACCTCCGTCAGTTCGGGTTCGATGTGGAAACCGTGACGGACCACGGCTGGAGCGAAGATGACCCGGCCACCACCCGCTACCGCGTCGGCAAGGAATCGAACCGCCTGCCCGATGTGCAGCTCAGCCCGGGGGAGTGGACCGTCCTTCTGCTGGCGTCCCAGTTGTGGGAGCGTGCCGCCCTGGGAACCGCGGCCGCCAACGCCCTCCGCAAGCTCCAGGCCTCCGGTACCTTGTCCGACGTCGAACTTCCCGTTGGCGTGCAGCCGCGGATACGGCCGGCGGGCCAGGCCTTTGATGATGTTGTGGCAGCCATGCACGCCCAGCACCCCGTCAGCTTCCCCTACCTGGCAGGCACCACCGGCAAGGAAGAGCAACGGACGGTGGAGCCGTGGGGCCTCGGCAGCCGCTTTGGCCAGTGGTATCTGACAGGCTACGACCGCTCGCGCGAGGCGCCGCGCCACTTCCGGCTTTCCCGGTTCACGGGTCCCGTCACGGTGTTGGAGAAAGAAACGTACTCGGCGCCGCCGAACTTCAATGTCCGCGCAGAACTGGACCGGCTTCCGGAACTCCCGCTCCGGACCGCCGTCGTGGACGTCCGGGAGGGACGCCTCCTTGGCCTGCGCCGGCGCACCACGCCGGGTCCCGCCGGGAGTGCAGGAACGCCCGACGCCGGCTACGAACGGCTGCAGGTCAACTTCAGGGACGCTGAGGTGCTGGCCGAGGAGCTTGCCTCCTATGGCCCGGACGCTGTGGCACATGCTCCCGAAGAGCTGGCGGCAGCCGTGCGGCACCGCCTGCGCAACGCGGCCGCTTTCTGCGCCGCTCCCAGCCCTGCCTATTTGTTTGCGGACGCACCGCGGGGCCGAACCGTCCGCAAACGCACCTCTGAGGACCAGCTCAAGCGCATGCTGCAGCTGGTTCCGTTCCTGGTCCACAACCAGGGCCTCCACATCCAGGACGTCGCGGCCCGCTTTGGTGTCACGCCCGGGGAGCTGGAAAACGACCTGCGGATCCTCATCTGCTCCGGACTTCCCGAGGGATACCCTGACGACCTTCTGGACATCCATTGGGAAGAAGGCCACGTTTACATCACCCAGGACCTGGATCTCAAGAGGCCGGTCCGGTTCACTGTGGACGAGGCCTGTGCGCTGCTGACCGGGCTCGAGACGCTCAACGGGCTTCCCGAACTTGCCGAGGGCGGCGCACTGGAGTCGGTGACGCTCAAGCTGATGGCAGTGGCCGGCGAGGAAGGGCTGCGGGCAGGTTCTCTTGCCGGTCCGGAGGTGGGCCCAGCGGATTCAGCCGTCCTTGACGTTGTCCGTGATGCCATCCAGGAACGGTCGCAGCTGCGGCTCGTCTACTTTTCCGCCCAGCGCGACCAGGTCTCAGAACGTGACGTGGACCCGCTCCGCCTGTATTCCCTGGATAACACCTGGTACTTCGAGGCTTACTGCCATTCGGCCCAGGGGCTGCGGAACTTCAGGCTGGACAGGGTGCAGGAGGTCCACTCGAACGGAAATCCCACATCCACGCAGGTCCGGGCCGGGGAAGACTTCCCGGCCAAGCTGTTCACCCCCAATGACGACGACACCACGGTCCTCGTACAGCTCACCAGGCAGGGCGCCGGCTTGGCGGACGACTATTACGCCGAACGTGTGGCGCCTCTTCCCGACGGCGGCCTCGTAGCCGAGATCCGGTTCGGCAGTACGGCCTGGCTGCCCATGTTCGTGGCCCAGCACGGTGGGGCCGCCCGGATCCTCGAACCGTCCGAGCTTGGGGCGGCAGCGTTGGACTGGATCGAGGCGGCCCTGGCCCGGTACGGCGGCTAGACTCTTCAGCATGCCTTGGTGGTCCTGGATTCTGATCTGGATTGCGCTTATTGCGCTCTCCCTGCTCTTTTATGTCCTCCTGGGCATCCGGCTGTACCGCCAGTTTATGACGGTGATGAAGGACCTGGGCGCAGCCGGAGCCAAACTTGCACACCTGGCACCGGCATCGGCCATCGTCGATGACGGCATACAGCCGCCAGGGTCAGCTCAGCCCGGTGCGGCTGTTTTTGCCTCACCGGCCCAGATGCGTCATGATTACGACGCATCCAAGTCATCCCGCCGTGAGGGCCGCCGCCTGAGGCGCGTCCAGCGGAAGCACGACCGGGGCCAGCCCCAGTCACTTCGCGATCTCAATCTCAGTTAGACGTAGGATGTTGTTAGAGGAAAGGATTTCCCGTGGGAAGACTCTTTGATGGCCCGTGGCCAATTGTCATTATCATCGTCGTTGCGCTGTTGCTTTTCGCCGCGCCCAAACTCCCTGCCATGGCGCGAAGCCTTGGCCAGTCCATGCGGATCATCAAGTCCGAGGTCAAGGAAATGAAGAACGACGGCAAAACCGACTCCACCGATACGGCTTCCGGCCCGGTGGAAGGCAAGATCGTTAACCACCCGCCGGCGAAGCCCGGTGAGCCGACCGACGGCACTGACGTTCCGCCGTCGACCCGCGCTTAACCCGAAGTGGCACTGACGCGGGGCCGTAAGTCCAACCCTGAGGGGCGGATGGCTCTTTGGGACCACCTCAAGGAACTCAAGAACCGGCTGATCAAATCGGCAATTGCTGTGCTGCTTGCCGGTGTGGGTGGCTGGTTCCTTTACGACCCTGTTGTCGCCAACCTGTCGGACCCGCTGATTTCCATTGCCCGGGATACGGGGCGCACCGCAGTCCTGAACTTTGCGACCATCGCAGATCCTTTTGCCTTCAAGATTCAGATTGCCATCCAGATAGGGCTGGTTATCTCCAGCCCTGTCTGGATCTATCAGGTGTGGGCTTTTATCACGCCGGGGCTGACCAAGAAGGAACGCGGCTACACGCTCGGCTTTATGGCAGCCGCTGTGCCCCTGTTCCTGGCCGGCGTGTTTGTAGCCTGGCTCGTATTCCCCACCGTGGTCAGGGCGCTGCTGCAGTTCACGCCCGCCACCGGCGCCAACAACATCTCGGCCACCGACTACCTGACATTCGCTACCCAGATGTTGCTTATCCTCGGGATCTCTTTCCTGGTTCCCGTAATCCTGGTCGGCATCAACATGGCTGGTGTAGTCAGGGGCCGGACCATCCTCAAAGCCTGGCGGATAATCGTCTTCCTGGTCTTTGTCCTCGCCGCCCTGGCCGCACCAGGCACAGACGCGTTGTCCATGTTCCTGCTTGCTGCGCCGCTGTTGATTCTGTTCTTCGCGGCGATCGGGCTCTGCATCTTCAACGACAAGCGCCGTGACAAGCGCGTGGCGAAACAGGCTGCCGAGACGGACGCGACAGCCAACATCGCGACGCCCGGCAGCGAACTGAAGAACCTGTAGCGCGCGGCGCACTAGGCTTGAGGCATGTCCTCTATTTCCGGGCCACTCTCGCCCTCTGAAAGCTACCGGGCCAGCGCGGAACGCACGGCCGAAGCGGGCACCTACCTCGGGGGGTTTGTCCGCACCCTTGATTTTGAACTTGACGAATTCCAGCGACTCGCCTGCCGCTCCCTCCAAGAGGGCAAGGGAGTGCTGGTGGCTGCCCCTACCGGCGCCGGCAAGACCATCGTGGGAGAATTTGCCATCTACCTCGCTTTGGAACGAAACCTTAAGGCCTTCTACACCACCCCGATCAAGGCACTGAGCAATCAGAAATTCACGGAACTCTCCGAAAAGTACGGGGCGGAAAACGTCGGCCTCCTGACGGGGGACACCAGCATCAATGGCGACGCCCCCGTAGTGGTCATGACCACGGAAGTCCTCCGGAACATGCTCTACGCAGATTCGGACACCCTGGATGACCTCGGTTTTGTGGTCATGGACGAAGTCCACTACCTCGCGGACCGGTTCCGTGGTGCCGTCTGGGAGGAAGTCATCATCCACCTCCCCAGTGAAGTCCAGGTAGCTTCGCTCAGCGCCACAGTTTCCAACGCAGAAGAATTCGGCGCCTGGCTGGACACCGTGCGCGGCGACACCGACATCATCGTCTCCGAGCACCGTCCGGTTCCCCTGTGGCAGCACGTCATGGTGGGCCGGGACATCGTGGACCTGTTCGCCGGAGAAACCACCTTTGACGAAATCGCGCCGCCCGCGGATGCGGAGACCGGAGCTCCGATACCGGTCCAGGAGCTGCTCACCGCAGCCACCAATGACGCCGACCGCCCGGGGTTCGAGGTCAATCCGGACCTGCTCAAAATGGCCCGCAGCGAAGGCCAGCAAAGTTTCGCCGGACGGTTCGGCCACGGCGGACGAAGCCAGCGCCGGCAGCACCGGCAGCGGACAGAGGACCGCCCCAGGCAGGGGGCACAGCCCGGCGCCGTCCGGAAGGCCAGCCGGCCCCAGGTCATCGCGAGCCTGGGCCGGCAGGACCTTCTGCCGGCCATTACGTTTATCTTCTCGCGGGCAGGCTGCGACGCCGCCGTTGCTCAGTGTGTCTCCTCCGGACTCTGGCTGACCACGGAGAAGGAGCAGCAGATCATTGCCCAGCGCGTTGACGAGGCCGGGCAGGACATCCCGTCTGAGGACCTGGACGTCCTGGGCTTCTGGACGTGGCGGGACGGCCTGCTGCGTGGTTTCGCGGCCCATCATGCCGGCATGCTTCCCACCTTCAAGGAAGTGGTGGAGAAACTCTTTGTCGAGGGCTTGGTCAAGGCTGTGTTCGCCACCGAAACCTTGGCCCTGGGCGTCAACATGCCCGCCCGCTCCGTGGTCCTGGAAAAGCTCGACAAGTTTAATGGCGAAGCCCATGTGGACATCACCGCGGGGGAGTATACGCAGCTGACCGGCCGCGCCGGCCGCCGTGGCATCGACGTCGAAGGCCACGCCGTTGTACTCTGGCAGCCCGGCACGGACCCTGCTGCCGTTGCCGGCCTCGCCTCGCGGCGTACGTATCCGCTGAACTCAAGCTTCCGGCCGACGTATAACATGAGCATCAACCTGTTGGCGCAGTTTGGCCGCGCCCGTGCGCGGGAAATCCTTGAATCCTCCTTCGCGCAGTTCCAGGCGGACCGGTCCGTTGTTGGTCTTGCGAAGCAGGTGCGCAGCCGCGAAGAGTCCCTCGCCGGATACGCGAAATCCATGACCTGCCACCTCGGAGACTTCACCGAGTATGCCCGGTTGCGCCGTGAACTGTCCGACGCCGAAAATGTCACCTCGCGCAGCAAGTCCCGGGCCCACAAGTCCCTGAACGAAGACTCGCTGGCGCGGCTGATGCCGGGCGACGTGGTGGACGTCCCGGGAGGGCGGGCTCCCGGGCCGGCGATTGTGCTGAGTTCGGACCACAGCGGCAGGGAGCCACGGCCCGCCATCCTGACGCTGGACAACCAGCTCAGGCGAATCGGTACGGAGGACCTTGAAGGCCCCATCGCGCCCCTGACGCGGATCCGGATCCCGAAGTCGTTCAACGCAAAGGTCCCGAAGTCCCGGCGCGACCTCGCATCGTCGGCCCGGAATGCGCTGCGGGAGAACCGCCCGCCGGCACCCGGCCGCAGTACCGACTTTGGCCTGGGGTCCGTATTGCCCCATCAGGAGAAACGCATCACGGAGCTTCGCAGGTCACTCCGCGCCCACCCCTGCCACGGCTGCAGCGAGCGTGAAGACCACGCGCGCTGGTCTGAGCGGTGGTGGAAGCTGCGCCGGGAGACGGATGCCCTGATCCGCCAAATCCAGGGCCGAACCAACACCATTGCCAAGACCTTCGACCGTGTCTGCGATGTCCTTTCCGCCTACGGCTACCTGGAAGCGGGAGCTGACGGGCGCCTGGCCATCAGCGCAGACGGCCAGCGGCTCCGCCGGATCTACGGCGAGAAGGACCTGCTGATTTCGCAAGCACTGCGGCTGGGCGCACTCAACGACCTGGACGCCGTCGAAGTAGCAGCCCTGGCCAGCGTCCTGGTCTACCAGGCCAAACGCGAAGACAGGGGTCTCCGCCCGCGGATGCCCAGCGTCTCGCTTGAATCGTCCGTGGATGTGGTGATCCGGGAATGGTCGGCCCTGGAGGACGTGGAAGAGGCGAACAAACTTCCGCTGACTGCCGAACCCGAGCTGGGTCTCGTCTGGCCCATGTACAAATGGGCCAAGGGACGGCACCTCCAGGAGGTGCTCAACGGCACGGACCTGGCGGCGGGCGACTTTGTCCGCTGGGTCAAACAGGTCATCGACCTCCTGGACCAACTCGCCAAGATTCCCGGTCTGGATCCGCGCGTGTCCAGGCTTTGCGCAGAAGCAATATCGCTTATCCGCCGCGGCGTTGTGGCCTACTCTTCCGTACTTTGATGTACCGGCCCTGATGCACCGGCAGCCTGACTTCTTCCCCCTAGCCCAGGAGCTTCGCCCGCATGACCATTGAACGTTCCACCACGCCCGCGCCGAACGAGCGAAAGGTGGTCCTGTACCGCAACGGCTCGGTCTACACAGCAGCGGACCCTTTTGCCACCGCCATGCTGGTTGACGGAGACACCGTTGCCTGGGTCGGCTCCGAGCAGGCGGCATCCTCCATTGCCGACAGCTCCATGGAGATCATCGACCTCCATGGTGCCCTCGTAGCGCCGGGGTTTGTTGACTCCCACGTCCACCTCACGGAAACCGGCATCGCGCTGGGTTCCCTCCAGCTGGGCGGGATCCGTTCCGCCCGGCAGTTGCTCGATGCCGTCGCCGCGTCCAAAGGCGACGGCCCGTTGCTGGGCCACGGCTGGGATGAATCCATGTGGGAAGACCCTGCCTTGCCGGCGGCCGAGGAACTTGAACGGGCGGCCGGGGGCAGGCCCGTGTTCCTGGCCAGGGTGGATGCGCATTCGGCGTTGGTCTCTTCCTCCTTGGCTGCCGCCGCCGGGCTTGGCGGCCTCGACGGCTACACTGCGGGGTCACAAGTGAAGCGGGCCGCCCATACAGCGGCCCGTCAGGAAGCACGGCGGCTCCCGGAGGCCAGCCTCCTGGCTTACCAGCGGCGCGCCCTGACCGAAGCTGCCGAAAACGGCTATGTGGCACTGGCTGAGATGGCCGCGCCGCATATCGGCGGAGTTTCCGACCTTCGCCTTGCCGCCACGTGGAACACGGCGGCCGGCGAGGCCATGCCGGAGATCCTGCCGTACTGGGGCGAACTGGCCACCTCGGAGGAGCAGGCCCGGGCGCTGCTAGACGAACTGGGCGTATCTGTGCGCGGCCTGGCCGGCGATCTGAACATTGACGGTTCCATCGGCTCCAGGACAGCGGCCCTGAGGACCGGCTACAGCGACGCGGCAGGGGAGCGGGGCAGCCTCTACCTCTCGGCAGAACAGGCTGGCGCCCACCTGGCGGCCTGCTCGCTGCTGGGCATGCAGGGCGGCTTCCACGTGATCGGCGACGCGGGACTTGATGCCGCGCTGGAGGCACTGGAACTCGCGGCTGCCGAAGTGGGTGAGCAACGGATCCGTGCCGCCGGCCACCGCTTCGAGCATGTGGAAGTCGCAGACGCCAACGCAGTGCAACAGCTGGCCCGCTACTCCGTCACCGTCAGCGCCCAGCCACGCTTCGACGCTGCATGGGGGAACGAAGGCGGAATGTATGAGCAGCGACTGGGGAGCCGGAGCCGGTCCATGAACCCGTTTGCCTCGTTCTACGCTGCCGGTGTTCCTATCTGCTTCGGCAGCGACAGCCCCGTGACGCCGCTCCGCCCGTGGTCCAGCGTGCGTGCCTGCCTGGAACACCACAACCACGCTGAACGGATCTCGGCCCGCGCAGCGTTCCTCGGCCACACCCGCGCGGGGTGGAGGGCAGCAAAATACCACAACCCGGTGGCCGGGCAACTGGTTCCCGGCGCACCAGCCAGTTTCGCCGTCTGGGATGTTGAGGAGCTCATGGTCCAGGTGGCGGACGGACGTGTCCAGTCCTGGAGCACGGATCCGCGGGCCCGCACGCCCCTTCTCCCGGCACTGGACACCGGCGTGGACCCGGTGTGCCTGCAGACCGTGAAGGACGGCGTGGAACTGCATTCCAGTCCCGCGCTGCGCTCCTGAGCGGACACGCCGGCCAGGGCCCAATAAAGCGCCCTATAATAGGTAGTTGCGCCTGACCGCCAGCTATTCCGCTACAGTTCAGCCGCTCCGACCGCTCCCGTCCAGGAAGGCCCTTTGTGCGCGTCCTCACCATCATTCCTACTTACAACGAGCTGGAATCGCTGCCCAAGACTCTTCAACGCCTCCGAGCAGCCGTACCGGCCTCCGACGTACTGGTGGTGGACGACAACAGCCCGGACGGCACCGGGCAGCTTGCGGACGGCTTTGCCGCCGGGGATCCGCAGGTTAACGTCCTGCACCGTAAAGGCAAGGAAGGCCTGGGAGCCGCATACATTGCCGGGTTCAAATGGGGTCTCGAGGCAGGCTACGACGTCCTGGTGGAAATGGATGCGGACGGCTCACACCAGCCCGAACAGCTTCCCCAGTTGCTGGAAGCCGTTGAACAGGGTGCGGACCTTGCCATGGGTTCCCGCTGGGTTCCCGGTGGCAGTGTGGTCAACTGGCCGCTGTACCGGCAGGCGATCTCACGCGTTGGCAGCACGTACGCCCGGCTTATGCTGGGCCTGAAGATCAAGGACGTCACCGGCGGCTACCGCGCCTTCCGGCGGACCACGCTGGAAAAATTGAACCTCGATCAGGTCGACTCGGTGGGCTACGGCTTCCAGGTTGACTTGGCGTGGCGGGTGGCCAAACTTGGGCTCAGGATCGAGGAACGCCCCATTACGTTCGTGGAACGCGAGCTCGGTGCGTCAAAGATGAGCGGCAATATCGTTGTTGAAGCAATGGTCAACGTCACCAGGTGGGGCCTGCAGGCACGCTGGAACAAGATCACGGGCAAGAAGGATCCGGCACAGGGCTAACACCCGCCGCGGGGACAGCTGAAGCACACGCTTCAAGAGCACACGCTTAAGAAAGGGCCGGCCCGGCAACGTGATTACGTTGCCGGACCGGCCCTTATCAATTGGTTCAGAAAACCTCAGTCAGCGAGGCTGTGGCCACCACTGGATCAGGCACTGCGCCGTTCGCCACGGCGTTCGCGCAGGATGGTCAGCCGGTCCTCAAGGATCTGCTCCAGCTCCGGAAGGGAACGGCGCTCCAGAAGCATGTCCCAGTGGGTACGGACAGCCTTTTCGTTGCTGGTGTCCGGACGTTCGCCGTCGACGAGGAGCGCTTCCTTGCCGGTCTTGGAAACCCACACAGGAGGAATTTCAGCCTCTGAAGAGAACGTCACGAAGACCTGCTCGCCGTCCTCGCACCGGTATTCGACACGCTGGCGCGGAGCCGGCTCAACGCCGGACTCGGTCTCCATGCTCTGCGCGCCAAGGCGCATACCCCGCAGGCTGCGATCGCTCATGTTTTCTCCCTCTGGTCGGTTCGCGGAGCAGGACTCCACGCAAGCCGGTACGGCATAACTGCCCCGGACTACTGTGTGCACTGTGCTGCATCATAAGATTCAACGCACTGCGAAGCATTCTTGTTCCAGCGGATCTGGTCCGACCGGACAAATACTCAATTATACCGGCGTGGGGCCAAGCCGCAAAACGGGAGGGGACCCGCGACGAAGCGCGAATCCCCTCCCGGCCCGTATGAGGCAGATCCGAGTCAGGACCCAGGCTGTTTCGCCGGTTCCTCGTCGAACAGCCCGCCGCCGCCGGCGCTCGGATCAGGATTGGTGCCGCCTAGTGCCTGTCCGATGCCCTTGAGTGCTTCACCAATTTCGCTGGGAATGATCCACAGCTTGTTCGATGATCCCTCTGCGATCTTCGGAAGCGTCTGCAGGTACTGGTACGCCAACAGCTTCTGGTCGGGGTTGCCCTTGTGGATGGCATCAAAGACCTTCTGGATGGCCTGCGCCTCACCGTCTGCGCGGAGGATGGCTGCCTTGGCGTCGCCCTCAGCCGCAAGGATCGAGGCTTGCCGCTGGCCCTCGGCTGTGAGGATGGCAGACTGCTTGGTGCCTTCGGCGGTGAGGATCGCAGCGCGGCGGTCGCGCTCGGCCCGCATCTGCTTCTCCATCGAATCCTGGATCGAGTGGGGCGGGTCAATGGCCTTGAGCTCCACGCGCGAGACGCGGATGCCCCAGCGGCCGGTTGCCTCGTCCAATACGCCGCGCAGCTGGCCGTTGATCTGGTCGCGGGATGTGAGCGCCTCTTCCAGGTTCAGGCCGCCCACGACGTTACGCAGCGTGGTCGTGGTGAGCTGCTCCACGGCCTGGATGTAGTTGGCAATTTCATAGGTGGCGGCGCGCGGGTCAGTGACCTGGAAATACACCACGGTGTCTATGGAGACCACCAGGTTGTCTTCGGTGATCACCGGCTGCGGTGGAAAGGACACCACCTGCTCCCTCAGGTCCAGGAGCGGCAGGAGCCGGTCCACAAACGGGATCAGGATGGTGAGTCCCGGGTTGAGGGTCCGCTGGTATTTGCCGAGCCGTTCAACGACGCCGGCCCTCGCCTGCGGGATGATGCGCACTGAGCGGACCAAAACAATAATCACGAACACGATCAGGACCACCAGCACAATGGCCAAGGCGGCTCCTCCTGCGTTATCCATGCGTCTCCTATTCCCCAATTGTTAGGCTGTACTTAGGACTGTGTGGCCTGCTCCGGCGGGGCGGAGACAACTGCCGTGGCCCCGTCGATGGCGGAGACCACTGCCTTCTGGCCGGCGGGCAGGACGCCGCCGGAGGACCTGGCGCTCCAGACATCGCCCCCGATCTTGACGAGGCCGCCGGTGGAGCTGACTGCTTCCATCACAAGGGCCTGCTCGCCAATGAGCCGGTCTATGTTGGTGCGCTGGTCGGCGGGTCCTTTTTTCAGGTGGCTTAGTGCCACCGGGCGGACAAAGGCGATCATCAGCAGTGAGACGACGCAGAAGACCACAATCTGCAGCCACAGATCAGCGCCGGCGAAATCTGCGACGAGCGCGGCAAGTGTTCCGCCGCCGAGCATGATGAAGAACAGGTCAAGGGTGATCATTTCGATCACTGCGAACGCGAGGAAGGCTGTGAGCCACAGGGCCCACCAGTTTTCGCCGAGCCATTCAAACATTCCGTCCCCCTTGACCTTCCGGTAGTTGTCTATTTATCCTAGTCCGCCCGAAAGCAGGACGGCAGGTCGCGGGAAGGGCAGCGGTTGAACGTGTTCAAGTCGTTACGGTGCGGACAGTGCGAGGCGGAAGACGGTGATCCGGAATCGTGCCTCCACCTGGGTGGACACCTCGCCGCTTCCGATTTTGGCCGCAATGGCCGTGCGGTCCAGGTGGTGCCCGGCCGGACCCATGAAGGCCAGGTCAGCCAGGTCGCTGGGCGTTAGCATCATCCGGATATCCAGGTCCCGGGTGGACTCGGCGGCGAAGTGCGGCGAGAGGGATTCGGCCAGCCGTGCGTCCTTGTCGTCCTCGATGGACAGCATCCCAGCCTGGGCGGCGACGGCGGCCAAGTGTCCGGCGCGCGGCGTCACCACCACCAGCCTTCCGCCGGGGCGGAGGACCCTGGCGAATTCGGCGCCATTGCGGGGAGCGAAGATCACCGTAATGGCGTCGACGGCGGCGTTGGCCACCGGGAGCGGCTGCCACACATCGCAGGCGAGGCTGATGGCCTCGGGGTTCAGGCGCGCGGCGCGCCGGAGCGCGAACTTGGAGATGTCGAGCGCGACGGCGGTGCAACTGTCGGTAGTCCGCTGCACCTCATCCAGCACCACCCTGAGATAGTGACCGGTGCCCGTGCCCGAATCGAGGACAGTGAATGGTTCGCCGGGGGTTATCCCGGGCACAACGGCGGCCGCGACGGCGTCTGCCAGGGGACGGTAGTGCCCGCCGTCGAGGAAAGCGAAGCGGGCCGCCACCATCTCTGCGGTGTCTGCTTCAAAGACCGTCCCCTTGCCCACCAGCAGGTTGAAGTAGCCCTGCTTCGCCGCATCGAAGCTGTGCCCGGAGCCACAGACCATGGCCTTGCGGGCTGCGTCAGCCGCGCCGCCTTGGGCATTCAGAGCGGCGCCGCACAACGGGCAGCGCAGCGGAGGGCGAGGGCTTGATGGCATACGGACCATCTTAGGGCGGGGAGCGGGCCGGTGCGGCGCCCGCACCAGGGTTCCGGCCCGGATGTTCGTTTGGGAGGAAACCGCACGTTAGGCTCACGTGGGTGAAGCCAGAACACCTCCCGCTGCTGAATTCCGTCTCCGCGCCGGCCGTTCACCCGGACGGCAGCCGTGCTGTTGTGTCGGTAACCAGACCGGATTTCAACACTGATTCCTACGTGGGACAGCTGTGGAACATTCCATTGAACCAGGAGCAATTGCCGCGGCGAATTACCAGAGGCTTTCGGGACACCGACCCTGCCTTCTCTCCTGATGGGCTGGTCCTCGCCTTCCTCCGGACGGGCGGACCGTCGTCGAAGGCGCAGCTCGTCGTCGTGGAGGCCGGCGGCGGTGAACCCCAAGTCATTACCGACAGGCTGGTGGGAGTGGAGTCCTTCGCCTGGTCTCCAGATTCGCACCGGATAGTTTTCAGCTCCCGCGAACCCGAGGCCGGGCGTTACGGCAGCCGCGAGGCCATCACCGCGGAGGCGGAGGAACCACGGTTGATCTCCTCCTACCAGTACAGGCTGAACGGCGTTGGCTACACGCGCGACAAGCCACAGCAGCTGTTCATCGTGGACGTCCCGGAACTTGGTGGCGAGCCGCTGACAGCGTCGGCCTCTCCGTCGGTGCCGGCAGCCCGGCAGCTGACATCGCTCGCCACGGACGCCGGCTCCGCGGTTTTCAGTGCAGACGGATCGTCCGTCTACTTTGTGGCGGCACCGCAGGGGAACGACGACGACCTGGCCACCTTGATCTACAAGGTGGCGGTCACCGGCGGCGACGCTGTCCCGGTGGCTCAGGGAGTAGCCGCACCACAAAGCATCACGGAGGTCCGGCAATCCCGGGACGGCAGGTGGCTGTTCTATATTGCCCGGGACCTGGGCGGCTCGGGCAGGGACTTCGTGGCACGTAACGCCGTGCTGTACTGCGTCGCAGCCGACGGCGGAGTGCCGGTTGCGCTGACCGACCCTGAGCTGATGGACGTTGCCGCCCCGGGTGCCCGGATTGAGCTCCGCGGCCCGGACCGGGTCCTGGTCCTGAACAATGCGCAGGGCACTGTTGAGCTCCTCGAGCTGGGGGCGACGGGCGGGCATGCCCTGCTGGTGCACGGTGACAAGGTGTTGACGGGCGCTGCCTGGGCGGGTGGTTCGCTGGTCGTAGTATTCAGCGATCCGTCCACCCACGGGGACGTCGCAGTGCTCGACGACGGGCAGTTGCGGCTGCTGACAGACTTTTCGGCCATCCTGCGGACACAGACGGACATTGTGGTTCCACAGGAACTGACGTTTGAGGCGTCCGACGCGTATCCCGTCCATGGCTGGCTGGTCAGGCCTGCGGGCAAGGGTCCACACCCGGTCCTGTTGAACATCCATGGCGGGCCCTTTGCCCAGTTCACTGTCGCCCTGTTCGACGAAGCCCAGGTCTACGCGGCTGCCGGGTACGCCGTGCTGATGTGCAATCCACGCGGCTCTGCGGGATATGGCAGGGACCATGGGCTGGCCATTAAGGGCCGCTTTGGCACCGATGACATGGAGGATGTCCTCGCGTTCCTGGACGGCGCCCTGGCCAAATTTCCGGCGCTGGACGCGGGCCGGCTGGGCATCATGGGCGGCTCGTACGGCGGATATCTGACCGCCTGGACCATAGCCCACCACCACAGATTCAAGGGTGCCATTGTGGAGCGTGGATTCCTGGACCCGGTCAGTTTCGAGGGCTCTGCCGACATTGGCTGGTACTTCGGCCTGGAATATCTCGGCGGCTCAGCGGTGGAGGTCGCCGCCCAAAGCCCGCTCGAACACGTAGGCAACGTGCAGACTCCGACGCTGGTCATCCACAGCGAAAACGATCTCAGGTGTCCGCTGGAGCAGGGCCAGCGGTATTTCACGGCCTTAAAGCGGCGGGGCGTGGAAGCCCGACTGCTCGTGTTCCCGGGGGAGGACCATGAACTTTCCCGGTCAGGCAGGCCACAGCACCGGCGGCAGAGGTTCGAGCACATCCTGCGATGGTGGGCGAGGTTCCTCCCGACCGATGCGAATCCGGCAGACGTACCGCCGGAATGACGCGTGGACGCTTCAGGGATTGCCGGGCAGGAATCCCAAGGCGGCGCGGGCCTTTCCGATCCCTGGCTCGGCCCAGTTAATGGCGTACTCGGCGTTGGAGCTCAAGGACCTTAACTCGGCACGGTCAACGTACAGGGTGCCATGGAGGTGATCGGTCTCGTGCTGCACAACTCTCGCCTGCCACCCCTCGAATTCCCGTTCCGACGCCAGGCCTTCGGGGGTGTCGAACCGGAGCAACACCCGTTCGTGGCGTACCACCACTGCCTGCAGGCCGCTCAGGGAGAGGCATCCCTCAAAGAACGCCGCCGCTTCCGTTCCGACGGCGGTGTAGCGCGGGTTGATGATGATGAGGAATTCCAGCGGAACACGGTGCCGCACTGCAGCGGCCTCCGGGTCGACGTCGTACTGGTCCTCGAGGACTGCCAGCTGCAGCGGGATTCCGAGCTGCGGGGCGGCCAGCCCCACACCAGGGGCCTCGTGCATCACGTCGCGCATGAGGGCAATCAACTGTTCCAGCTCGCCGGCGCTGATCTGGCCGTCGAAGGCCGCGGCCCGCTGGCGGAGTACGGGATTCCCGGCCTGGACGATGGACGGCAACGATCCTGCAGACAGGATTTCCTGCACCCGTTCCCTCAGGTGCGCAGGAGTGAATGAACTAGGCGGTGATACGGCGGTCATGCGGAAAGCCTAGCGGCGGACGCCGCACGGCGGCGGCCGCGTCGGCTAATGTCGATGCCATGGCTGAACTGATTGCGTCCGAACCCAGCGCACTGGAACTTGTCCTGGACTTTATCCGGACCCTGGAAGCCGGCGGCGACGGCGGGGCCATAGGGCCTTTCCTCGCTGCGGACTTCGTGCTGGTCGAGGCGCCGCATCTGCTCGCGGCTGAAGGCTCCACCCGGACTCGGGGCCAGGCGATGGCCGGCGTCGATCAAAGCGGCGAAGTAGTGGCGGACCAGAAGTTTGAGATCCGCCGCACCACCTGCGAAGGCGGACGTGTTGTGGTAGAGGCCGACTGGTCGGCGAGGACGCTGATGGACCTGCGGTACTGGGATGCCGGGGAGACCATTCGCGCCCGAACGTCGTCGGTCTTTGAAGTTCGGGACGGCCTGATCATCAGCCAGGACAGTTACGACTGCTATTTCGTGAACTCCTGACCCGGCGGTGCCCTCCGGCACGGGGTCACTGCATGGTGAACCGACGGGCCACCAACCTGTTAACCGGCGGAATGCCGGACACCGCGCTGAGTGCGCAGTTCCTCAACGCCAGTAACGACGGCACCAGCGGGCGCCCCAGCGTCATATTCACTTCGGACTGCCATCGTGCCACCGAGGCGGCTTTCCGACGCCGGGTGGAATAGGCGCGCAGGCGCTGGCCAACCGGTTTCCCGGCCAGGGCAGCGCAGATGATCGGTGCGAGTTCCGCGGCGTCCAGCCAGCCAAGGTTCATGCCTTGGCCGCCGATGGGGCTTATTTCATGGGCGGCATCACCGATCAGGACCGCCGGCCCCTGGACCGATCGGCACGCCACCATAGTCCGGGGGCTGAAGCTACTGAGCATGGTGTTGGTGGCCGGGTCCGGCCGGATCCCCGTGCGCTGGTGGACCATCCGCGCCAGCTCGACGGCGTCCGGGACCGGTTCGGGCCGGCGAATCCTCACCACCCAGCGACGGAGACCGCCCGGCAGCGGAAAGGATTCCACTATCCCTTCGGCTTCGAGGTACAGGACGGCTTCGTGCAGATTTTCGCCGGAACCTGCGAAATCACCCATCACGTAGTGGTCGGGATAACTTCGGGACGTGACCTGGATGCCCAGCAGGCTGCGCATCAGGGACCGCGAGCCGTCGGCGGCGACCAAAAGACGTGAGGTAATCCGGCTGCCGGCACCGCCCGCCTTGGTGGCCTCAGCGTGGACGGTGACCAGTCCGCCGTCGTCCGCTATTTCCGTCACCCTGGCGCCCCTGACGAGCGCCGCGCCATCGAGTTCGTGTACCCGCTGCTCCAGCAAGGATTCCGTTGTGAACTGGGGGAGGGACAGGACAAACGGAAAACGCTCCGAGACCGAAGCGAAGGACATTGACCCCACGGTCTTCCCGCCGCTGACTGCAATCCCGCCGCGGATCTGCACGCCGGCACCGACCATGGCGCTGGCCACGCCCACTCTGTCCAGTGCCGCGAGGGCGGGCGGATGGATGCCGATGGCCCGCGAGTGATGTTCCCGGTGGAGCCGCTGTTCAAGGACCCGCGCCGTGACGCCTTCCTGCAGCAGCAGGGCGGCGAGATAGAGGCCCACGGGTCCGCCGCCCACGATCACCACGTCAACCATCGGGATGGCCCAGGCGGCGCATGAGGACCTGGTGGAAAGGGGAGTGGCGCGCCACCTGCCAGCCCGGGGGAGCGGCGGCGGTGAGTTCTGCCGGGGTGTAGCTGCGCCTGATCGAGGTCAGGCCGTCCGCACGGATGAACGAGCCGCGGAATGGGAGGGCCGCCAAGGAGAAAAGTGCATAAGCCGCGAGGTTCCGGCGCAGGTCATTGTGCAGGGAAAGGCGGCGCGCTAGGGCTTGCGAATCTGTCAGGAACTGCGCAAGGTCCGCTGGTAGGAGGTGGTGGATGACGTGGTTCGAGATCACGACGTCGAAACGGCGGCCTTCGCGGACCAGGTCGGTGCTGTTTGCCTGGCGGAACCGGACTGAGACGTGGTGGGGGCGGCGTGACGAGTAGCTGTATGCCCTGGCGTCCGGGTCAATGCCGGTGACGTCGAGCAGCAGTTTGTCCCGGGCAGACCAGTGGGCGAGCTGCCGTGCCAGGTCTCCTCCGCCGCATCCTATGTCGAGGAGGGTGGTTGCAGAGTCACGGGAGAGCAGAGGGCGAAGCTCGCGGCAATAGAGCCGCCGCCAGCCGGAGAAGAGGAGGTTTACCAGTCCGAACTGCCGGTACGTGAGCTCCAGTTTGGTGGGGTCGCAGTCCGGCAAGTCCATCATTTCCACGGCGTCCACAGCCCGTTGCCGCATCAGGGACACAGTTCAGGCCAGTGACGAGGCCGCCTCGGGCTGCACCGCCCGTTTCTCGGTGGCGGCCTGGCGGAGTTTCGTGAAGAGCCCGGTTTCCACCGTGAGTCCGGGGCCGAACGCCATGGAGCAGATGCGTTCCCCACCCTCCACCGGTGGCTGCTCCAGGATGTGCCGGAGGACAAACAGCACGGTGGCGCTGCTCATGTTGCCGTAGTCCCGCAAGGTATCCCGTGCCGGAACGAGTTGCTGGTCCGTGAGTTCAAGGCGCGTCTGGACCTTGTCCAGGATGCTCCGGCCACCGGGATGGATGGCCCAATGGCGGATGTCCCGGTAGGGGAGTCCACGCAACGAGGGATCCCGGGCCAGCAGCGGCGTGAGGGCGCCGATGATGTGATCGTCGATGATGTGGGGGACGTAGTTGCCCAGCACCATCTCAAAGCCGTGGTCACCGATGTTCCACGCCATGGATTCCTCGCCCACCGGTGTGAGGACGGTTTCGAAGTGGTCCAGCCGCATCAGGGCAGGCGCGTCCGGATCATTCCGGGCCGAAATGATGGCTGCCGCCGCCCCGTCGGCGAACAGCGCCGAGCCCATGATGGTGTCGGGATCGTTGGACGTCCGTACGTGCAGGGAGCACAGCTCGGCACAGACCACCAGGACCACGGCCTGCGGGTCTGCTTCGCAGAAGGACTTGGCAGCCCGCAGTGCTGGAAAGGCGGCATAGCAGCCCATGAAGCCGAGGTGATAACGCTGGACGGCCGGGTCCAACCCCAACGCGCGGACGATCTTATAGTCAGGGCCGGGGTTGAAGAACCCTGTGCAGGAGACGGTAATGACGTGGGTTATGTCAAGTAAGGAGAGATCCGGGCAGGCATCCACGGCAGCTCGGGCGGACTCGATGAAAAGTTTGGTGACTTCCCGGGCGAAGATCTCGTTGCGCACCTTGGTGGTGGGGTTCAGGAGCAGGCCCGTGGCGGGATCAAAGAACTGCGGATCGTCCGAGCGGTAGTCCATGGTCATTTCCTGAACCGCGGTATGGCGGGTGTCTATGGCGGCTGAATCGAAACAGGTATTCACCAGCCGCGAGCCCAACCTGGTGAGGCCGGGCTGAGCCGCGAAAACATCCCGGGCTTCGGCCTGGACCAGTACCGTCGGCGGAACAGCAGTTTCAAGTGAACGCAGGTAGACCGTCATTGGTTCATTCTTGGCGAGCCCGCGGGATTAGACAATGGCCGGGTTCTTCCGCGGAACGCCGATAATCTACATTATGTAAAGTAGAAATGATCCGATTGCAAAATCTGCAGAATAGGACCCGATGATACGGGTTCGCCGGTCTGGGGCGCCTGGGCGCTGCAGTCCGCGCCATTACAGGGATCTGAGCCTGTTTTCGACGGCCGGCACGATCCGGGGACGTGAGAGCCTAGTCCGCCGCTTCGTGGATCACACCGGGCATTTTCCCTGTGACTGGACCGTCGGTAATCCTGATGAGTTTGTCGCCCATGAACGCTCCATCCTGAACCTGGCGTTAGCCACCATCCGCGCCTACCCGACCCATCTGAAGGTGTTCTGCGATTCCTGACCGATCCTGTCTATGAGTGGGACCGGATCTGCAGTCAGGGGTTCGGCCTCTCCCCCGCCCAGATCATCACCGAATTCAACCGGGCACGCCACGCCCAGAACAACGAGCAGGCACCCACGAAGAGGCCCTTCACCCGGGCCGAGCTGCAGGGATTCTTCGACCTTGACGACGACTAAGACCGGCACCCGCGGGCGGCCGCGTTCCACCGGTGAACACCATGCGCCCGATGCGGGCGCATGGCTGCCAAGATCCGCGTAACCTGGCCCGACGGACCAATCTGCGGGATCTGCTTCACCATCGCCGTGCGGACCCGCGGACCCGCGGATCCTGCCCGGGCTGCGGTGAAGGCAGGCTCCTTCCCGGCAGAAACACCGAAACGGCCGACGTCTGCCGGGACTGCGCCAGCATCACCACCAACATGACCTGCGAGGGCTGCGGCACCGAAACCGAGAGGTTCCGCGCCGGCCACTGCATCCGCTGCGTGCTGCGCGCAGACCTGGACCAGCTTCTCCACCCCAGCAGTCCCCCGAATCTGCGCCATAAACGCCTGATCGGAGTCCATGCGGAGACCGATCGACCGGAGAGCATCTACACCTGGATGCGCGGGGCCAAGGCCAAAGAAGTCCTCACCGGACTCGGTACCCGCGGCATCGCGCTCAGCCATGATGCCGTTGACGCTCTCCCCGGGTCCCGGTCAGTGGAACACCTCCGGGTAATCCTCATCCATCACGGCATGCTCCCGGACCGGGACCGCCAACTGGCAGCCTTCGAAGGCTGGCTGGCTACCCGACTCCTGGACTCGCCGGGACACCTCACATCCAGGCGCCGATCGAACGGTTCGCCCGCTGGCACCATCTCAAACGCCTCCGCGCAATGGCCGGTCCAGGGAAGACACTGAACACTGCCGTCCGCTCCGCCAAACAGGAAATCACCGAGTCCGGGAAGTTCCTTGCCTGGCTCATCGCCGACCACGGACCCGCCTTCGCCGGTATGAGGCAGGCCCACGTCAACGTGTACTTGGCCGCGGGGCCGTCGACCCGATATGCCATCCGCACGTTCATCGTCTGGCTCATCAAGAACAAGGAGATCGCCAGGCTCGAAATACAGCACCGCTACGCCGTCACGAAGCCCCTGATTACCCAGCAACTACGCATCGAACTCATTCGTTGCTGCGTCGAGTCAACGAAGCACCCCTGACTTTCCGCGTCGCTGCCCTGATCCTGCTGCTCTTCGGCCAGCCCGCCGGCAAGATCGCTGCATTGAAATGTTCGGACCTCCAAGCCCTGCCCGACGGGCTGCACCTGAGCCTGGGGAACATCCCTACCCTGTTCAGCCTCGCCGGGACCGCCCGGTCCGGCAGGTTCGGGCAGAACCGGCCGGTCCGGCTCACCCGTGAACAGATCGCCGGGCTGCTGGACGCCACCCGCGAAGCCACCAGCAGGACCCTCGCGCGGAACACGGCATGATCGCCGCCAGCTACGCCGGCCGCATCCTCGCCCGCGCCCAGAACACTCCGCGGTTCTGGACGTTCTGCGGTCCTCACCCGGGGTGTTTGGGTCAGTGCCCTCGAACGGTGCTACGGCTGACTCCGATGACTTCGTCGATGTTCCGGACCGTCATGTCTTCCTGCGTGAGAGACATGGTGCCGCGTTTCACACGAATAATACGTCCGTCCCATCGCCGGCGTTCGAGACATGTAAGGATTCCACCCGCGACGGCTGCTGCCCAGGTTGGCATGATGGGGGCATGGCCTACCCCTCGGAACCCCTCGCCCGGATCGGCATCATTGGCGGCACCGGCCTGTATCGGGTCCCGGGCGCCGCCGTGCTGGAGACACTGGACGCCGCGACGCCGTTCGGCCCGCCCTCCAGCCCCGTCACCCTTGTACGGCTGGCCGCACCGGACGGTCCCGGAGGCGCGGACGGTCCGGTGGTCGCGTTCCTGAGCCGGCACGGCCGCGGACACAGCATTGCCCCGCAGCAGATCAACCACCGCGCCAACCTCTGGGCCCTCAAGAGCATGGGCGTGGAGGCGGTCATCTCCTCCGCGGCAGTGGGCGGACTGGTTCCCAGCCACGGAACCGGCACCTTTGCCGTCCCCGACCAGTTTCTGGACAGGACCTGGGGCCGGGCGGACACCTTCTACGATGGCTCGATGCCCACCGGGGTGCAGCACCTGCCCGCCGCCGAGCCTTACAGCGCCCCGCTGCGCGCCGCACTCATCGCCGCTCTCGAGCTGCAGGGCGAACACTTCGCGCCGGCAGCCACGGTGGCAGTCATCAACGGGCCACGCTTTTCCACCAAGGCCGAGTCCGCGGCCCTGATCCAGGCCGGTGCGCATTTGGTCAGCATGACCCAACACCCCGAGCCGGTGCTGGCGGCGGAGCTGAACATGCATTTCGCCGCGCTGGCGTTCATCACGGACGCCGACACCGGCCACGACGGTTCCGAACCCGTGACCGCGGAGTTGGTGCTCGGCCGCCTGGCAGCCGCGCAGCCGCGGATTCTGGCCGTGCTGTCCGCCGCGGTGCGGAGGGTGTCCGCGGGGCTGTCCGGCGTGGAGCCGTCGGACGACGGCGGATTCCCGCGGATGACCCTCATGCCCGCCGACGCCGTGGCCACTGTGATGGGCGCCGCCGGACCAGTCCGCCCCGGCACTGGACGGAGCGCGCCGTGAAAATTCTGGTCACGGGTGGAGCCGGTTTCATTGGCGGCCACATCGTCGATGCCGCATTGGCCTGCGGATGGGAGGTCCGGATCCTGGATTCGCTGGATCCGGCGGTGCATCCGGATCGACCGCCAGGAAATCCCGGCGCGCCCCTGCTGGTGGGCGACGTTGGGGATGCATCCACCGTGGCTGCTGCGCTGGAGGGGATCGACATCGTTGTCCACCAGAGCGCCAAGGTGGGCCTCGGCGTGGACTTCTCCGATGCGCCGGACTACATCCGCAACAATGACCTGGCCACGGCCGTGCTCCTGGCAGGAATGGCCTCTGCCGGCACAGACAAGCTGGTCCTGGCCTCCTCCATGGTGGTCTACGGCGAGGGCGCCTACACAGACTCCGCCGGACGGCCGGTGCGGCCCGGCCCGCGCCGGGTGGAGGACCTGGACCACGGAATCTTTGACCCCCGGGACCCTGCCACCGGCGGGCTCCTGCTGCCCGCGCTAGTCACCGAAGACGCGGCGCTTGACCCGCGGAACGTCTATGCTGCCTCCAAACTGGCCCAGGAAAACCTGGCGTCGGCGTGGGCCCGTTCAACCGGAGGGACTGCCGCCGCCCTGCGGTACCACAACGTCTATGGCCCCCGGATGCCCAAAGACACCCCCTATGCGGGCGTGGCCAGCCTGTTCCGCTCGGCCCTGGCTCGTGGGGAGGCGCCGCAGGTGTTCGAGGACGGCGGCCAGCGCCGCAGCTTCATCCACGTGGCGGATGTGGCGGAGGCAAACCTGTGCGCGATTCAGGCGTTGGCGCAGGGCCGGGTCATGGCTCCGGGCAGCTTCAGGGCGTACAACGTGGGAGCCCCGGAGGTCCACACCATTGCACAGGTGGCACGGGTCCTGAGCGCTGTCGGCGGCGGCCCGGTCCCTGTGTTCACAGGCGAATTCCGGTTAGGCGATGTCCGGCACATCACCGCCAGTTCGGCACGGGCCACGGCCGAACTGGGCTGGGCTCCGCGGCATAGTTTTGAGGACGGTCTGCGCGAGTTCGCCACCGCCCCGCTGCGCGGGGACCGGACCTAGACGGCCCGTCCCAGGTTTTCCTGTCCGGCTGGTATCCGCAGCCGGAACTGGCACCCACCCTCAATGTTGGCAACCTCCAGGGTGCCACGGTGGGCCTGGACGATGCCGTGGACCATGCTCAGGCCTACGCCGGCACCGCTGTAGCGCGATTTGGTGCGTCCGGTGTCCTTCTGGCAGCCCGCGGTGAGCATCCGGGGCAGGTCCTCCTCCGGGATCCCGCCGCAGCCGTCGCGCACCTCCACCACCGCTTCGCCGGCCGTGGAGGTCACGGCAATGGACACGGTGCTCCCGTGGGCACTGTACAGAATGCCGTTAAGGACCACATTGCGGATGGCCCGGGACAACGACGCCCCGTCGGCGGCCACCATGGTGGGAGCGACGGCGTCGCCGTTGATGGCAATGGCCCGGCTGGCCGCGACAGGGGCGAGGTCAGCTATTGCGTCGCTGACGACGTCGTACAGGTCCAATTGCTGGTGGTCCAGCACCAAGGTTCCGGCCTGGATCTTGGAGAGCTCCAGCAGGTCATTGACCAGCACGGCCATCTGGTCGGCCTGGCCGATGATTCTCTGGTGGTAACCGGACGCATCCTCGGCAATGCCGTCCTCCAGCGCCTCGGCCATGGCGCGCATGCTGGCCAGCGGGGTGCGCAGGTCGTGGGAAACCCAGACCACCAGTTCGCGCCGCGCGGCCTCCACCGCCAGTTCCCGTTGTCTGGATTCTTCCAGTTTGTGGCTGGTGGCGGCCAGTTCGGCGGCCAACGCGGACAGTTCGGAGGTCATTTTCCGTTGCGGTGCCACGCTCTCGCCGCGGCCGATTCTGGCCGCGTCGCCCACTAGCCGGTTGGTGTTGCGCGCCACCCCCACGCCCAGGAGCACGGCGACGGCAACCGCCACAAAAGAGGCGATCGCCAGAATAACCCACATCACTTGCAGGTCCGCCGCGGTAATGAACATGGCATTGAAGGCAGTCACGATTCCCGCCACCAGGATGGCCAGGGTGGCCAGAACCACGAGCAGGATCTGGACCACAATTGAGGTGCTGCGGAGCAGTCGCTGCAGCACCACTGTCACGGCGCCGATGGCTATGGCCCATGAAAGCACAACGGTGACAATGGTGAACAGATCGCCGCTAGTCACGGCTGGCCGTGCCGTCGTCAAATCGGTAGCCCACGCCCCACACCGTTTTCAACAGCAGGGGTCTGGTGGGGTCGGCCTCGATTTTTTCGCGCAACCGGCGGACGTGCACGGTTACGGTGGAGAGGTCGCCAAAGTCCCAGCCCCAGACGGCCTTGATCAGGACGTCGCGGCTGAAGACCTGGTTGGGGCGGCGCAGAAAGAACGCCAGAAGGTCGAATTCCCTCGCTGTCAGGGTGAGGTTCTCATCGCGGTATCTGACGATGCGCGAAGCCGGGTTGAGGACAAAGCCGGCCAGTTCCACGGGCTGCTCCGGCGTGAATTCCTTGATGCTGCGGCGAAGCACGGACTTCACCCGCAACACCAGCTCACGGGGCGAGAAGGGCTTGGTGACGTAGTCGTCAGCGCCCATTTCCAGGCCCAGGATGCGGTCGTCTTCGGTGCCCAGCGCGGTGAGCATGATGATGGGCATGGACTGGGTGCGGCGGATCCTGCGGCACACCTCCGCCCCGTCCAGGCCGGGCAGCATGCGGTCCAGGATGATCAGGTCCGGGTTGCGCGTCTGGGCCAGGTGCAGGGCACTGAATCCATCGCCAGCCATATCCACCTGGAAGCCTGCCAGCACCAGATAGTCGTGCACCACCTGGGCGATGGTGGCCTCGTCTTCAACGAGCAGGATGCGCCGGTTGCCAACGTCCACGGCGTCAGCGTCGGGCTGGACAGTGTTCACGTTCCCAGCATAGTTTCGTGCGCGCCGCTGCGAGTCCGTTCGGGGCTGCCGGAGGGCAATCGTCCCGTTTCCGTAAGGATTTCCGTCTGCCTTTCCGGGCCCGCGGATTCTACGGTCGAAGAGTGGAGAAAATGCAGAGCAATTCGCGCGATGGAACCGATATGGCCAGCGGCCGCGGCGGATCGGACAACGACGCCGGGGGCGCGCCCGCCGTGTTGGTGGATGTGGTGTTGCCCTGCCTCAATGAGCGTTCGGCCCTTCCCCAGGTGCTGGGGGCCCTGCCGCCCGGATACCGCGCAATCGTGGTGGACAACGGGTCCTCCGATGGCTCCGGCACGCTGGCCGCCAGTCTGGGGGCCGCCGTCGTGCTCGAACCGAGGCGCGGCTTTGGCGCGGCGGCCCATGCAGGGCTGTTGGCTGCCACGGCGGAGTTTGTGGCCTTCTGCGATTGCGATGGTTCGCTGGACCCTGCCCAGCTGGCCCCGATGCTGGAGCTGGTGCGCACCGGGCGTGCCGATCTGGTGCTGGGTGCCCGGCGGCCGGCCCGCGGTGCGTGGCCGATCCATGCCCGGCTGGCCAACATCGCCCTGAGCCGGCGGCTGCGCCGAATGACGGGGATCCCCGTCACGGACTTGGGCCCGCTTCGGCTGGCCCGGCGCAGCGCGTTGCTGGGGCTGGACCTCACGGACCGGCGCAGCGGTTATCCGCTGGAAATGTTCCTCAAAGCCCACCACGACGGCTGGCGGGTGGCCGAGGTCCCGGTCGCCTATGCGCCGCGCCTGGGGAAGTCCAAGGTGACGGGCACGGTGCGCGGAACTCTGACGGCCCTCAAGGACATGAGGGCGCAGCTGGACGCCGCCTCGCGGTGGGCGCCAGGGGCGACAGCCGGCGGGCGAGCTTTGGAGAGACCTCCGGCTGGCGGACCTCCAGCCGAAACCCAGGGAACCATGCCATGAACCTCACCATCGCCGTCATCGCCAAAGAATGCATCCCAGGCAAGGCCAAGACGCGCCTCACTCCTCCGCTCACTCCAGCGCAGGCCGCAGCCCTGGCCCAAACCAGCCTCAGCCAGACGCTGGAGATGGTGCGGTCCCTCCCGGCGGCCAGGCGTTTGCTGGTCTTTGACGGGACGCCGCTCCGCAGGGACGCTGCGGGTTTTGAAGTGGTTGCCCAGGACGCCGGCGGGCTGGACCAACGGTTGGCGGCCATCTGTTCGCTGGGTACCGGCCCGCTTCTGATTCTGGGCATGGACACGCCCCAGCTTTCGCTTACAGCACTCGACGGGCTGCTGGCGGACTGGTCCGCCCCGACGCCCCGCCACGACGCCTGGATCGGCCCGGCGTCGGACGGCGGCTTTTGGGCTCTGGGGCTGCACCGGCCCGACGGCGGCCTGGTCCGGGGCGTGGAAATGTCCACCCCGCATACCGGGGCGCACCAGCTGGCCCGGCTGGCCAGCGCCGGCCTGGCTGTGGGTCTGCTGCCCATGTTGACGGACGTGGACCACTTTGCCGATGCCATGGCCGCCGCCCGCGATTGCTCCGGCACCCCGTTTGCCCGCTCGGTCGATCGCCTGGCCCTGGTGTTGCCGGCGGCGAAAGTGCCGGTTTCGGTGCCGGCCGACGAACCACCCCGAGAGGCGGCCCGGTGATGAGCACCCAGACAGCCTCCACCGATGCCGGTACTCGGGCGGGCGGCGCACCTGCAGGGGGCACCATCCCGGTTGCCTTGTTTGGTCAAGGAGGACACGAGCCCTACGCAGGCAGCCTGTCCCTCGGACTGGGGCACCTGACGCTGCGCCCGGATTCTGCCCGACCGGATTCTGCCCGACCGGAACCCATCGGGCCGGTCCACTTCAGCGTGCTCGGCTGGTCCGCCCCGGCCACCGCCTGCGAACGCGAGCTGCTGAGCGCCCTTAGCGGACCCGTTCTTGATGTGGGCTGCGGCCCAGGTCGAATGCTTGCCGCTGCCCGGGAACTGGGCTTGGCCGCAATGGGCGTTGACACGAGCGCCGGAGCAGTGCGGCTGGCCACCAGCCGCGGCGGCGCCGCCATCCACGGCTCCATCTTTGACCCGGTCCCCCATGAGGGAGGTTGGGGTTCGGCCCTGCTGCTGGACGGCAACATCGGCATCGGCGGGAACATACGGGTGCTGCTGGAGCGTGTTGCCTCACTGCTGGCCCCGGACGGGCAGGTGTTGGCAGAGGCCGAAACCCCCGATTCCCTCGACGTGGCCTATCTGGCCGTGCTGGAGGATTCGGCCGGACGCGTCAGCGCCGCCTTTCCCTGGGCCCGCGCCGGCGCGAAAGCGCTGGCCGCCCATGCGGCCCGGGCGAGGCTGGCCTCCGTCGCCACCCGGACGGTTCAGGGCCGGGTCTTTCTGACGCTGGAACGGCGGCTGTAAAGTCCGACGTCGGCCACGACCCCCGCCGCGGCCACCACCAAAACCAGCCAGAAGAGGCCCAAGGCTTGCACGTAGTCCCCCTGCAGGACTGTATCGTTGGCACCGCTTCCCAGACCGCTTGGCTGAAGCACCTGCTGGGCGCGAATCAGTGGGGCTGCCAGTAGGGTCACCACGGCCCCCACCAGCAGGGCCCCGCGCACTATCCCTGCTGGACAGGGCGCAGCCCATACGTCAGCCGCGACAATCCGCCGCCAGCCAACGTTGTCAACGGGACCAGCACGCCGTCATGCACCAACAACGCCACGGCAAGCCAGGCCGCCACGCCGACCAACTGGGCAGGCGGCACATTTGCCAGGAATCCAAAAAGGGCATGACCGAGGGCTGCCACGCCCAGGGCGCCCAGCGCCGCCCGCACCCACCAAAACGTTCCGCGTTCCACCGTCGCCGGCGGACCCAACAGTGGCAGCCGCATCACATCACCTCCACTTTGTGCACCCGTTTGGTCTGCAGCACCCCCGGGCGGCCGGGGGCGATGAACCGTGCGGGATAACCGTGGTCAAGGTCCAGCGGCGCGCCGTTGAGTTCAAGCGCCAGTAACGTCTTGTCGTCCTGGCTGTACGCGGCGGGCATGAAGGAGCGCCCAGAGACTCCGCCCTTCTCCAGACTGGAAATCTGCAGCTCGGCGTCCGCCGGCGCGCCCACAGTGGCCATCAGGTCCCGGATCCGGACACCGCGCCATTGGGCGCCCTGGCTCCAACACTCCACGCAGGCGATGGGCAGCCCGTAGCTGTATTGGGGGAGGGCGGCCAGCTGGGCCCGCGTAAACGTCTTCTGCACCGATCCCGAGGACACGGTCAGCACCCAGTCGGGGGCCAGCGCAGCGCCCGCGACACCTGCCTGGGCCGCGGTCCAGTTGATCGGTACCCCCTGCGGACCCGTATCCATTCGGCGCGGCGCGAAGAGGTTCAGGCCCGCCAGCCAGGCGAAAGACTGGCCCGCTGTCGTCAGAACAACGACGCCGGCGCTGGCGGTGATTGCCGCCAGGAACCCCCCTGCGGCTCCAGGAAGGCCCCATTGCAGGCAGCACGGCAGCCGGGACCGTTTCGCTGTCCGGCACTGCGTCGGCGGCAGTCCGCGATGGCGGCCGCTTCCGACCGACGGTTCCAGTGCGCCCTGATGAGCGGCAGCTTTACCGTAATATGCAATGCCAGCGATCCAATGACCACCCAAGCCAGCCAATAGTGGACGTCCTTGAAGGAGAACGGCCAGGGGTACCAATGGAATGTGTTGAGCAATCCGATGGTGACCTCCACCAGCGAGGCGGCCACAAAGAGCGCAATCGAGGCCCGCTCCAGGCCGTGCACCACAGATTTCAGCGGCGGCCAACGCAACAGTTCAGGGAATACGGACCAAAGCTTGGCCGCCAGCAGCGGGATGGAAGCTATCCCGCTGGTGACGTGGATGCCCTGCGTGGCCGCATACAGCCAAACCGGGCGGGTGGGGAAAACCATCCACCCGGAGGGATCCTGCAGGAGGCGGCTAAACAGCCCCGTCAAGAAGCACACAGTGAGCGCCATGCCAAGCCAGCGGCCCAGCATCACCGTCAGCCGTTTGCTCCGCAAGCGGGAAGAAAACCGTCCGTCCACCGACTCCATCCGCTGTTGGAGGAGGACGGTCAATCTGTCCATATCCACATCAGACCGCTGAGGCCCCCGCGCCAGACCTTACGAAACGCGAACGCTCCCTTGGTTCCATGGCCCACCGGCCTGCACACGGTGCAGGATCAAGGGGTGAGCGAATCAACACCCCGCCGTGCACATGGCAGCCAGGCGCCCGGGCCAGCGGGCAACAGCCCGGCGGGAACCGGGCCGCTGCACACTGGCGCCACGGTGGCGGCGCTGGCGCTGGTGGCATTGCTCGCTGGCGCCGTCTGGTGGACCGTCACCACCGATCCGTCAGCGGAGTGGGTGTCCCCCATTGGCACGCTGGCGGCCTGGGCACTTTTCCTCCCGGCCGCCCTGATGGCACGCCGAATCCGCGCCCGGCACGCGGCCGCCGTCGTGCTGCTGGGCTCCCTGCTGCTGGGTGCCGCGGCCATTTCTGCCCCGCCCGCCACCAGCAACGACTCCGCCCGCTATGCCTGGGACGGCATCGTCCAGAAGGCGGGAATTTCCCCCTACCGGTATGTGCCGACCGATCAGGCACTGCGGCCGCTGCGGCCGGCATGGCTGTTTCAGGACGCCGGACCGGACCGGACCTGCCACACCAACCCCTTTCCCACCGGCACGGAGACCACCACCGACATTCCCGGCGGCGGCACACTGTGCACGGCCATCAACCGGCCCACCGTGCCCACCGTCTACCCGGCCGTAGCGGAGCTCTATTTCCTCGCCGTCCGGCTCATCCCCGGTGCCGACGGGGGGTTCATGACCTTCCAACTGGCCGGGCTGCTGCTGAGCCTGGCCGTGACAGTGCTGCTGCTGGCGTTCCTGCGCCGCACCGGCCGTCCGGCACACCAGGCAGTGTGGTGGGCATGGTCTCCGCTGGTGGCCTTTGAAGCCGTCAACGGCGCCCACGTGGACACACTCGGCGCCGCCCTGGCGCTGGCCGCCGCTCTGCTGCTGGTGGGCGGGCGCCCGCTGGGTTCCGGAATGGCCTTCGGGGCGGCGGTGGCCACCAAGCTCATTCCCGCCATCAACGCCCCGGCCCTGCTCTACCGTCGGCCGGTCCGCTTTGTCGCCGCGGCCGCGGGCACGTTCGCTGTGGCGTACGTGCCGTATGTCCTCGCCAGCGGCTGGGCAGTGCTGGGCTATCTGCCCGAATACCTTCGCTCGGAGGGGTACGCCGGGCAGAACAGCCCCCGCTTCACGCTGTTGAAGCTGGTGCTCCCGGACAGCTGGGCGACACCGGCGGCACTGGCGCTGCTGCTGGGTCTGGCCCTGTATGTCTGGCGGACCACCGACGCTGCCCGGCCGTGGGACGGGCAGGTTTTCATGGTCGGGGGGACGTTGCTGCTCGTCTCGCCCAGCTACCCGTGGTACGCGCTGCTGCTGCTGCCGTTCGTCGTGCTGAGCCGGCGCTACGAGTTCACCGCCATCGCTCCCGTGCTGGCAATGATGTACCTCACCGGCGCCGAACCACACGGCCAGCTGGTGGCCAGGCTGGCCTTGGGCGCAGCCGCCGTGCTCATCGTGGTTGCCACAGTCGTGAGACAACGGCGTTCCCCGGTTTGAGATGGGACCATCTTGGCGTTATGAAACGCGGCCACGGCTGCGCTGTCCAGATGGTTGAGCACCTTGTACCGGCCGGCCTCAAAGACCTCGCCGCTGGTACTGGTCCATAGGCAGCGTCGTTACCGAGGATCCAGCCCCAGATCAACAGCGGGATGCCCGAAAGAATCCCACCCAGGTCATTGGTTCAAGGATGGGTCCAAGAAACATCAGCGGGTCCGGCCATGGCATGATCTTATCCGGCCAAAGCCTGTGCACGGCAGGCACCCCGCTCCGCCCTCCGGTGCAAGTGCGTACTACTGTTGGCCAGATGGCGGTTTGTAGTCGTTGAGGCGCGAGCCCTATGCGGCAGCTGTCCGCTTTAGGTGAGGGGTTAGGCCTGCCTGTGCTGCCAAGGCGGGGTGTTAAAGAAAAAGACAATAGCAGCGATCACCACGCCAGCGGCGAAGATGGTGGCCACATGGATGGATAACGCGGTGCCGTTATACATAGTGATGCCAACAGCCAGCAGCGAGGTCACCAGGAGGAGCAGGGCTCCCCAGTGATGCCGGCGCAGTCCCGCCAGAACCAGCAGGGCGGGAACCGTGTACCAGATCATGCTTGCCGTTCCCATGGAGTTGATCTGGCTGATGACGCTCTCCGTCCCCGGTATCGCGGCCACGACCGGCCGGAAAAACATTGAGGTACAGTGCAGGATCAGCCCCAGCACGCCGACCACCGTCGCCGCGAGGTCCAGTGGTGTCAGCCTGCGCTCGAACCGAGTGAAGGGTAATCCGGGCACGGCCAGCCGGAGAATCACTAAGACAAGGGCAACGCTGGCGAGAGCCAGCACGAACATGGTGGACATGGGTCCACCCTATCCAGCACCTCAACCCCAGTGGTTCCTCTGGTTTCTGGATAGCAGCCTGACACCATCCTGGCGGAGTTCCGGTGGGCGACACATGACGGTACAGGGTCCCACGTGACGCCGAGCTCCTGGCGGAGGTCGCTGACTTTGGTTTCCCGGCCGCCCCATGGATGTGTCGGGCCGCACTTTGCCGGACGACATTTGCTCTGGCTCGGCCACTCAAAAGACTCCTCAACCAACGCCGTGGCACGCAGACATGTCCCAAAAGGAACAAGCCATCGCCCGCGTCACGCCCCCGGACACCGCTCCTGACCGTTACCGGCCACCGGACCCCACCATGGCCTTCCTCGAGGCCCTCGGACTATGCCCGCAAATCCCGGTATCTCACCCCGCTGAGCAGGAGCTATACCAGAAGGTCGGCATAATCCAAGTTCGTCAATGAACATCTGCTCGACTACTGCCATGCGCGCCAGATCACCTTCACCCGGTCCCGGCCAGGGAACAAAAACGACGGCGCCCAAGTGACGCAAAAGAACTGGGCAAGTGTCCGGGAACTGGTCGGCTACCTCCGCTACGACACCGCCGCGGCGCTGGCGAACTCAACGAAATCTTGGAGCTGGACCGGGGCCAACCAACCCGCCGCGGTGAAACCAATCAACAGGGCATGGAACAACTGAGAATCCGGAGGTTCTTCAATGAGGCAACAGATCCCCGTCGAAAAGCGGCTGGGTGGCCACGGACTGCTGTCCTCCGGCCACCGCGTACTGTGTTCCCTTCGGAGTCGCGGATGAAGGCCATCCACTCATCGGTTTCCGACGGACCCAGGGTGGCGTCGTTAGGGTGGAAAATGACGTGCGGCAATGCCACCACTTCCACTCCATTGCCCTGCAGGACGCCGATGCTGGTCCTGACGTCCTCGACCTCCAAATAGAGGACCGACGACGGCGCCCCGCGCTCCAGCAGGAGCCTGACGCCGTCGAGATCGAAGAACAGGAGTCCTGGCGGGCCGTAGACCGCCGTAGGCTGCACCCCGAGCAGATGTGAATAGAACTCTGCTGCCCGCTGGAGGTCATGTGCCTGCTGGGCCTTCTGGATCAGACGCACTGTGCCTCCCGCTTGATGAGCGCCGCTGTTCTCCCGGTCATCATCCTCGCTCCTCTGTGGCCGGGCAAGCATCAGGACCGGAACGACGCCGTCCCCGGGCTAGGCTCGAAGCCATGAATTCCAAGACCAAACAGTCCACGCGCGGCCCCCGGCCAGCCATTATTGCCGCAGCCCTGTCAGACGCATTCCTGATTCTGGTCTTCGCGGCGATCGGCAGGGACGCCCACCAGCGCGGCGACATCGTCACCGGAGTGTTCCTCACCGCGTGGCCGTTCCTGGCTGGGGCCGCTGTCGCCTGGTTTGCGGGGCGGGCGTGGCGGCATCCGCTCTCCATGGCATCCGGCGTCGTGATCTGGGTTGGCGCCGTCGCCGGCGGCATGATCCTGAGGGCGGTGACGGGACAAAACGTGGTTGTTGCCTTCGTGATTGTTGCACTCTTGAGCCTTGCCCTGTTCCTGGTGGGCTACCGGGCACTTCTTGCGCTGGTAGGCA
Organism: Pseudarthrobacter adonitolis; assembly: GCF_055412845.1. Taxonomy (NCBI): domain Bacteria; kingdom Bacillati; phylum Actinomycetota; class Actinomycetes; order Micrococcales; family Micrococcaceae; genus Pseudarthrobacter; species Pseudarthrobacter adonitolis. Next base: position 179,909 of record NZ_JBVAYW010000002.1, read on the forward strand.
GGCCTAAAAAGTCGTGAATGCGCTGCCGGACACGCGTCCGGGCCACGCCTGATGAACACCGCCATGTAATAGGCTGGCGTCACCACAGAGTCTTGCCGGGCACAGCTACGGCCAACAGATCCGGAAGGATTGAACAGTGATCACCGCATTCGTTCTGATCAAGACCGACGCCGCGCGCATCCCCGAAACCGCCGAGGAAATTTCCGCGATCCCAGGCATCAGCGAGGTCTACTCTGTAACAGGCGAATGGGACCTCATCGCCGTAGCCCGCGTTCCCCGGCACGAGGACCTGGCTGACGTCATTGCCGACAAGCTGTCAAAGGTACCCGCGGTGGTTCACACCACCACACACATTGCGTTCCGTGCCTACTCGCAACACGATCTGGACGCGGCGTTCGCGCTCGGCTTCGAGCAGTAGGACCGCTCCCCGGAAGACGCGGGCCCGGCTTTACAGCCGGGCCCGCGTCTTTTCCTGTACGTATGTCACGGCCGCGTCAGCGATACCCACTTATCTAGGACCGCAGCGGCGGCACCCGTATCAATCGACTCTGCGGCCCGGGCAAGCGCCGAACGCATACGCTCCAGGAACGGGCCATCCGACGATTCATCAAAGGCCACCAGTCCGGCGGCCGCGTTAAGCAGCACGGCATCCCGTGCTGCGCCGGTCTTGCCGGCAAGAACATCACGGACGACGGCGGCGTTCGCCTGGGCGTCCCCCCCGCGGAGTTCCGCCACAGTCGCGGCACGGATGCCCAGCTCGGCCGGCTCAAAATTCAGCTCAGAGACAGCGCCGTCGCGGATTTCCCAGACGGTGGAGGGACCCGTAGTAGTCAGTTCGTCCAGGCCGTCATTGCCACGGAAAACCAGGCCACGGCTGCCCCGCTTCGCCAGGACGCCTGCGACCAGCGGAGCCATCCGGGCATTCGCCACTCCCACGGCTGAGGCCTGCACCAGTGCAGGGTTGGTCAGCGGGCCCAGGAAATTAAAAGCGGTGGGGATGGCTAGCTCCCGGCGGGGCACGGCCGTGTGACGGAAAGACGGGTGGAATACCTGCGCGAAGCAGAAAGTGATTCCAGCCTCCCCCGCGTTGCGTGCCACCTGAGCCACCGGGAGGTCGAGCCTGACCCCCAGTGCTTCAAGCACGTCGGCCGACCCTGAGGACGAAGAAGCTGCACGGTTGCCGTGCTTTACGACCTTCGCTCCAGCGCCCGCAGCTACAAGGGCAGACATGGTGGAAATGTTGACGGTATTGAGCTGGTCACCGCCGGTACCAACGATGTCCAGCTTCTCACCGGGAATATCGATCGGTGTTGCATGGCGCAGCATCGCGTCCACCAGGCCCGAGATTTCGTCGACGGTTTCCCCCTTGGCGCTGAGGGCAACCAGGAATCCGGCGATCTGCGAAGGGGTCGCCTCCCCGGACATGATTCTGTCCATCGCCCAAGCGGTATTGTCCGCTGTGAGGTCAGTACCGTTGATAAGAGCCGATATAAGCCGCGGCCAGGTGTTGCTGTCCGCCGGCGCGGTTGCCTGAGAAGTCACCTCCTGATGCTATCGAGCCACCTCGGACCTGACCAATGTGAACGTCGCCGGGAACTTTTCGCACTGATTTCGCGTCTTTGTAGAAAAAGTCCCCCGAAAAGGCGGTTCGCGTTGGGAAGTACGGACTTTTATAGACATAATGTCTATGTGACATCTGCGACCCATGCCCCCAGTACCCCTGCGCACCCCACGCTGAACCGCCCCAATATGGTTTCTGTCGGAACCGTAGTCTGGCTGTCCAGTGAGTTGATGTTCTTCGCCGGTCTCTTCGCCATGTACTTCACGCTGCGCTCCACGAGCGGACAGATGTGGGCGGAAGAGACAGCCAAGCTCAACTTCCCCTTTGCGCTCGTTAACACGATCGTCCTCGTGGCCAGTTCCTTTACTTGCCAGATGGGCGTCTTCGCCGCCGAACGGCTGCAGCCTCGCAAAACAGGCGGCCCGTTCCAGCTCTCCCGCTGGGGCATGAACGAATGGTTCACGCTGACCTTCGTTATGGGCGCGTTCTTCGTCGCCGGCCAGGCAACGGAATACGCGATGCTGGTTTCAGAGCACGTTTCGCTCTCATCCAATGCCTACGGCTCAGCGTTCTACATGACCACCGGCTTCCACGGCCTGCACGTCCTCGGCGGCCTCATAGCTTTCCTCTTCATCATCGGACGCTCGTTCGCAGCAAAGAAGTTCGGCCACTTCGAAGCAACCTCCGCGATCGTCACGTCTTACTACTGGCACTTTGTGGACGTTGTCTGGATCGGCCTCTTCCTGGTCATCTACGTACTTAAGTAGTCAAGCTTTGATTCCTTTTCTACAAGAGGCAGAATTTCAAGAAGCGGCTCACGGAGCCGGCGCACGATCGAATAAAGGAACCACCACGTGAAGGCTCTCTCGCAAAAGCGGCGTCACCCACTCGCAGTAATCGCGCTGCTACTGATGGGACTCCTCGTCACTGGTGGGCTGTACGCCGTTGCCACCACCGTCAACGAGGCCAAGGCGTCCACCACCAGCTTCAGCACCAATGACAGCGCCGAGGGCGAAAAGCTCTTTGAAGCCAACTGCGCCACCTGCCACGGCATGGGCGCGAGCGGCACCCAGGATGGCCCCTCGCTGGTTGGTGTCGGTGCTGCGTCGGTTGACTTCCAGGTCGGTACCGGCCGGATGCCCATGCAGATGAACGGTCCCCAGGCATACAAGAAGCCGGCCCAGTTCAACGATGAGCAGACTCACCAGCTTTCAGCCTACGTAGCTTCCTTGGGGGCCGGCCCGGCAATACCTGAAGAACATCTGCTTGATGAGCAGGGTGACGCTGCCAAGGGTGGAGAGCTCTTCCGCGTGAACTGCGCCATGTGCCACAACGCGGCAGCCGCCGGCGGTGCACTCACCCGTGGCAAGTTCGCTCCCGCCCTTGCCGATGTCTCCGGCAAGCACATCTACGAAGCGATGGTCACCGGACCGCAGAACATGCCCGTGTTCAGTGACACAAACGTTACCCCCGAGGGCAAGCGCGACATCGTCACGTTCCTTAAGCAGATCGAGGCCAACGGCTCCCCCGGCGGCGCCGACCTCGGCGCCCTCGGCCCGGTCTCTGAAGGACTTTTCGTCTGGATTGCAGGCCTGGGTGTCATCATCGCGTTCACCATCTGGCTTACTTCCCGGACGTCTTAGGCGCAACGGGAAACCTAAGAACTTCTGCTGCCCAGTCAGCAGTTTGAAATTGAAAACTAACCTGGCAAACGCCGGGACGAGAGAAGGATGAGGCGAATTATGGGCAACCATAGTGACGGCAGTCCGAACCACTCGGGCACCGTAGCTACGGCTGGTCAGAATGAGGTGGAGAAGTTCCAGGATCCTGGAATTCCCCCGCATCGTTTGCGCCTGGCCGACACGGACCCGAAGGCCGCAAAGCGTGCAGAACGGCAGGTCGCCGTACTTTTCGGCGCGTCAGTTGTCGGCACCCTGATCTTCCTGGTGGCGTACTTCGCCATCGACCTGGGCGATGGCACAAGCATCGCCACCATCCGGCTTCAGAACGCCCTGCTGGGCCTTGGCACCGCGTTTGCGATGCTCGGCATCGGCACCGGTATTGTGCACTGGGCTAAAGCCCTGATGCCGGACCATGAAGTCTCCGAAGAACGCCATCCCATCCGCACCGAAGAAGACCGCCTGGCGGCAGTCCGAATCGTGGATGACATCGTGGAAGAGACCGGCATCAAACGCCGCCCACTCATCCGCAACACGCTGCTCGGTGCTATGGCCCTGGCCCCGCTTCCCGCAATTGCGGTTTTCGGCGACCTCGGCCCCCGCCCCGACCGGGCGTTGGCCCACACGATGTGGGCCCCGCAAGAAGGCAAACTCAAGCGTCTCACTCGCGACCCCGACGGCACACCTATCAAGGCCTCTGACGTCACCATCGGCTCGGCTTTCCACGTAATTCCTGAGGGCCTGAACGAACTGCATGAAGGCAAGCTCAACGAAAAGGCCAAGGCTGTTGTTTTGCTGATGCGTCTGGATCCAGCCTCGCTGAACCCCTCGGAGGGCCGCGAAGACTGGAGCTACAACGGAATCGTTGCCTACTCCAAGATCTGCACCCACGTCGGTTGTCCCGTTGCTCTGTACGAGCAGCAGACGCACCACCTGCTGTGCCCGTGCCACCAGTCCACCTTTGACCTCACCAACGAGTGCAAGGTGATCTTTGGACCGGCCAGCCGGCCCCTCCCCCAGCTGCCGATTGCAGTGGATGCCGAGGGCTACCTGGTCGCAACCAGCGACTTCAATGAACCTGTAGGACCGAGTTACTGGGAGCGTGATGAGCATGAGCGCAGCATCAAGAGCTGAAGCCCCCGCCTTCGTCGCCAAGACTAAAGCCGGACGCATCACTGATTTTGTTGACGCGCGGGTTGGCGGATCAGGAATCCTGCGCGAATTCGGACGCAAGGTATTCCCCGACCACTGGTCGTTTATGTTCGGTGAGGTTGCGCTCTACTCCTTCGTCATCCTCCTGCTATCGGGCACGTTCCTGACCTTCTTCTTTGATCCGTCCATGGCGGAAACCCATTACAACGGCTCATACGTGCCGTTGAAGAACGTCGAAATGTCCGTTGCTTACAGCTCGTCGCTGAACATTTCCTTCGACGTCCGCGGCGGCTTGTTCATGCGCCAGGTGCACCACTGGGCTGCACTGCTTTTCGTCGCCTCGATCGCCGTGCACATGCTGCGCGTCTTCTTCACGGGCGCCTTCCGCAAACCGCGTGAAATGAACTGGGTTGTCGGCAGCGTCCTTCTGATCCTTGCCATGGCAGCCGGCTTCACCGGCTACTCCCTCCCCGATGACCTACTCTCCGGCAACGGCCTGCGGATCATCGACGGTGTTATGAAGGCAATCCCGGTCGTCGGAACATACATTTCCTTCTTTTTCTTCGGTGGCGAGTTCCCAGGGACGCTCGTGATCGGCCGCCTCTACATGCTGCACATCCTGCTCGTGCCCGCGCTGATCCTTTTGATGATCGTCCTGCACCTCTTTATGGTGGTTGTGCACAAGCACACCCAGTACCCCGGCCCGGGCCGCAACGACGGCAACGTTGTTGGATACCCGCTCGGCCCTGTATACGCAGCCAAGGCAGGCGGCTTCTTCTTCATCGTTTTCGGTGTGATTGCCCTGATGGCGGCATTCTTCACTATCAACCCGATCTGGAACTACGGCCCCTACGATCCGTCACCGGTATCCGCCGGTACTCAGCCTGACTGGTACATCGGGTTCGTTGACGGCGCCCTCCGGCTCATGCCCGGCGTCATCGGTGACTTCAAATTCGAGTACGTCGTCTTCGGATACACCCTGACGCTGAACGTCCTGCTGCCCGCACTGGTGCCCGCAGGCATTCTGTTCACGGTGATGTTTATGTACCCGTGGATCGAAAGCTGGATCACCAAGGACACCCGCGAACACCACGTCCTGGACCGTCCGCGGAACGCCCCCACCCGCACCGCCATCGGCGTCGCCGGCTTCGTCTGGTACTGCGTCATGTGGGCAGCCGCTGGTTCGGACCTCATCGCCACACACTTCCACGTGTCCCTGAACGATGTGACGTACTGGCTCCGCGCCTTGTTCTTCATCGGCCCGGTCATCGCGTTTATGGTTGCCAAGCGAGTAGCCCTCGCCCTGCAGCGCAAGGACCGCGAAATCGCGCTCCACGGCCGGGAAACAGGACGCATTGTCCGCCTTCCGCATGGCGAGTTCATAGAAGTGCATGCGCCCCTGGATGAGTACAAGCGTTACAAGCTCGTTGGATTCGAATCCCCCTCACCGCTGCCGGCGGTACCCAACGACCACGGCATTGTGACGCGCAAGGAAAAGCAGCGTGCGTTCCTGTCCAAGTGGTTCTTTGAGGACCGTGTTGCACCGGCCACGCCTGCAGAGCTGGAGGCCGCACACGGCCACCACGCCCACCCAGCCGTAGAGGCCGGCGAGGAAAGCAAGAGCCTCAGCCACTAACGCTCACAGCAGTAACGGGAAAGGCCCGGTCCATTTGGACCGGGCCTTTCCCGTTACTGGCAGCCGCCGCTGTTGCCTCCTGCCGGCCCGCTACTAGTGGTTGCGGTAGCCCAGCGATTGGTTCCGGGCAGGCCTCGCACCTGGCCGCTGGAGCGGTACCCATAGTTTGTAGCGGTCGGCCCGGTAGTACGAAACTGAGTAGTCCACCATCGCCCGGGCAACAAAGGCGTGCCTCTGGATTTTGAGCAAGGGGGCGCCGACGTCGACATTGAGCAGGCGCGCCGTAGAGGGGGAAGCTGCTGTCGCTTCGATCATGTCTTCCCCCCACTCCATCACGAGGCCGAACTGCTCACTCAGCACGTTGTAGAGCGATGTTGGGGGCTCGCCGTCCAGAAGACCCGGGACTCGCTGCGCCGGGATGAAGTTCTCGTCCACGCTCATGGGCTCTCCGTCCGCCAGCAGCAGCCGACGGAAGCGGACCAGAGGTGTCCCCTCCTCCACCTGCAGTTCCCGCGCCAGGAAGGCGCTGGCGCCGATCTGTTCAAAGCTCAGGACCCTGGCGGCCGGGACCATGCCGCGGCGTTGCATCTCTTCGCTGTAGGAAGTGAGCTTCACCTGAAGGTCGAGTTTGGGCTTCCGCACGAAGGTGCCGAGGCCGACAACTCGCTCGAGGACTTCTTCGCCGACCAGGGCATCGATGGCCTGCCGGACGGTCATCCGGGCCAGGCCGAACCGCAGGGCAAGATCCCGTTCCGAAGGCAGCGCAGATCCAGGCGGACAGGAATCGCTGATGTAGGCCCGGAGGATCTCCCTGAGCTGGATGTAGATGGCAGTCCCGTTGCTGCGGTCAATCTCGCCGGCAACGCCGCGGGCATCAGCAGCCACGGAGGTACGTCCTTGCTTCAGTTTTCACTGTCCAAGCTTAAGGCAAGCAGCGTTGCTGGACTAGACCAGTTCCAGCAACGGACCGCCCCCTGCTCCCCCCGTTTGGTCGCGCAGCCATCCAGCCGGATATATTGGACAGGAAATTTAGCGATGACGGTTTGGGGGCCATCAGGAAATGGGAGACCCCTTGCCAGTGCATAAGGCCGTTGTGTCAGCGTCAGTCGGCTTGCATGCCCGTCCTGCCGCGATGTTCGTCAGGGCTGTGACCGAAACGGGACTTCCTGTCACCATCCGCAAGGCCGGCATCCAGGGTGTCGACGCCCGCTCCCTGCTGGAAGTCATGACTGCCGATTTCCCCTTCGGCTGCGAAGTAGAGCTTTCAGTCCTCGAGGGGGCCCTCAGCGGCTCTGTCAGTCACCGCGACGCCGAGGTGGTCCTGCGGATGCTGGGAGAGCTCCTGGAGTCTCAGGGGGCCAGCTAGCCTCTCCCAGGGCGCACTGCCCCACGGCTCCCCGCGCGAAATCGTACGGACAAGAACGACGTCGGGCCCCACCAGGAGGTGGGGCCCGACGTCGTAATATGCAAAATCTCTGCTGAAGCTCAGCGGCTTCTAGTGGGCGTGGTCCCCACGGCTGTACTCGAAGACCCAACCCACGAGGGCTACGACTGCGAGGCCGGCTGCGATGAACAGGATCCACCAACCCACTGCAAGGCCCAGGAATCCGCCCGCACAGGCGAGGCCCAGAACCAGCGGCCACCAGCTCCAGGGGCTGAAGTGCCCCTGTTCACCGGCGCCCTCATGGATCTCGGCATCGTTGCGGTCCTCAGGACGCATCCCGATGCGCTTGCCGGTGAAGCCGAGGTAGCCGCCGATCATTCCGGAGAGTCCGCCCACGAGGAGGATCCCGAGGGTTCCGACCCATTCACTCCAGTTGGTCAGGAAACCGTAGACCAGGGAAACCGGTACGAAGAAGAAAACTCCGGCTCCAAATATCCATGATTCGATTTTCACTTGGCGGTGTCCTTCTGGTCGGCGTTACCGAGCACCGCTGCTGCGGCTGCAGGCGATTCAACGGTATGTACCTGCGAAAGCTCCGGGTGGTGGAGGTCCAGGGCGGGACGCTCTGAACGGATCCGGGGCAGCGAGGTGAAGTTGTGGCGCGGCGGCGGGCAGGAGGTAGCCCACTCGAGCGAGGCTCCGAAGCCCCAGGGATCGTCCACTTCGACGCGCTCGGAGCTGCGCCAGGTGATGTAGACGTTCCAGAAGAAGGGAATCAGGGATGCGCCGAGCACAAACGAGGAAATGGTGGAGAACTGGTTCATCCACGTGAAGTTGTCCTCCACCAAGTAGTCCGCGTAGCGGCGGGGCATGCCTTCAACGCCCAGCCAGTGCTGGATTAGGAAGGTGCCGTGGAAGCCAAGGAACAACAGCCAGAAGTGGATCTTTCCGAGGCGTTCGTTGAGCATCTTGCCGGTCCACTTGGGCCACCAGAAGTAGAAGCCTGCGAACATCGCGAACACCACAGTGCCAAACACCACGTAGTGGAAGTGCGCCACCACAAAGTATGAATCGGAGACGTGGAAGTCCAGCGGCGGCGAAGCCAGGATGATGCCGGTCAGGCCGCCGAAGAGGAACGTGATGAGGAAGCCGAGGCTCCACAGCATGGGTGTCTCGAACGTCAACGAGCCTCGCCACATGGTGCCGATCCAGTTGAAGAACTTCACCCCGGTCGGGACAGCGATGAGCATGGTCATGAAGGCGAAGAACGGCAGCAGGACAGAGCCCGTGACGTACATGTGGTGGGCCCACACGGTGACGGAAAGGGCTGCAATGGCAATGGTGGCGTAGACAAGGCCCTTGTAACCGAAGATCGGCTTGCGGCTGAAGACCGGGAAGATCTCCGAGACGATGCCGAAGAACGGCAGCGCGATGATGTACACCTCGGGGTGGCCGAAGAACCAGAACAGGTGCTGCCAGAGTACGGCGCCGCCGTTTTCCGGATCGAAGATGTGGGCACCGAAGCGGCGGTCGGCGCCGAGCGCGAACAGTGCCGCAGCCAGCGGCGGGAAGGCCATCAGCACGAGGATGGACGTCACCAAGGCGTTCCAGGTGAAGATGGGCATCCGCCACATGGTCATGCCCGGGGCGCGCATGCAGATGATGGTGGTGATGAAGTTGACCGCGCCAAGGATGGTGCCGAAGCCGGACAGCGCCAGGCCGAAGACCCACAGGTCACCGCCGATGCCAGGGCTGAACGTCGTGTTGGACAGCGGCGCGTAGGCGAACCAGCCGAACGAGGCCGCGCCCTGGGGGGTGATGAAGCCGGACACCGCGGTGGTGGAGCCGAAGAGGAAGAACCAGAAGGCCAGTGCGTTCAGCCGAGGGAAGGCGACGTCGGGGGCGCCGATCTGCAGTGGCATGATGACGTTGGTGAAGCCGGCGAAAAGCGGCGTCGCGAACATCAGCAGCATTACCGTGCCGTGCATCGTGAACAGCTGGTTGTACTGCTCTTTGGTCTGCAGGATCTGCATGCCGGGTTCGAACAGTTCGGCGCGGATCAGCAGTGCCATGACGCCACCGAGGCAGAAGAACACAAAGGATGCGATCAGGTACATGTACCCGATGGTCTTGTGGTCGGTGGAAGTGATCCAGTTGACGACGATGCGTCCCTTGGACTTAGGAACTACGGGAGCCTCAAGGGTTCCGGCAGGTGCGGTTTGGGTGTAAGTAGCCACGTCGCTCCCCTTACTTTATTTCGTTCAGGTTCGGGTTGCGGTCGTACTCTTCGCCGATGAGCCCCGTGTTGCCATCTGCCTTGAGCTTGTCCATGTGAGCCTGGAATTCGGCTTCGGAGACAACCTTGACGCGGAACAGCATTTCGGAGTGGTACTCACCGCAGAGTTCGGCGCACTTGCCGTCGTATGTTCCCTCTTTAGTGGGGGTGAACCTGATGTAGTTGGTCTTGCCGGGGATCATGTCGCGCTTCTGCAGGAAGGCGGGGACCCAGAACGAGTGGATGACATCGCGGGAGTTCAGTTCGAGGTCAACTGACTTTCCAACCGGCAGGTAGAGCGTCGGAAGCGCTTCCTTGTCGATGGTGTTACCCGTCAGGTGTGCCTGGACTCCTGCTTCGTGGACATCCTCAGTAACGACCTCGCCGGACTTGTAGTTGAAGTCCCAGGCCCACTGCTTGCCACGGACGTCAACTACGACGTCGGCGGGCTTGGAGCGGTCATCGATGGCCTGCTGGTCGCGGTCGGTGAAGTAGAAGAACACCAGGACCATGAATAGCGGGATGGTCAGGTAAAAGACCTCCAGCGGGAGATTAAAGCTGGTCTGCCGCGGGAAACCCGTGGTTCCCTTGCGGCGGCGGTAGGCGACAAGGCACCAAACGATCAAACCCCACGTGATGATGCCCACAACCAGGGCTGCAATCCATGAGTTGACCCAGAGGTCCATGATCCGGTCAGTGTGATTGGTGGTGCCACGCTCAGTGGGCAGCCACCCCTTCTCTACCTCTGGCGAACATCCAGTCAAAACCAACGCGCCGGCAACTGCCAAGCCTGAGATCGTAGTGATCGTTTTGCGTCGGCTGCCGGTTCGGTTCTGCGAACTCACAGACGGCCCTTCCTACTTGTTGCTGTTGCCCGGCCACCCAAGGGGCCTTCCGGGCACACTAAAAGTTTTACTACTCGGTGTAGAGCTTACCGCTCTGCCGGGCGTTTCGCCCACATGTCGGCGCCGTGCCTCCGTGCCGTTTTTGGCGGGCGGAAAGCAGGCGCCGGCATCGGGCGAAAGAACCGGGTCAGTGGAACGAATCACCACAGGCGCAGGAGCCACCGGCATTGGGGTTGTCGATGGTGAAGCCCTGCTTGGAGATAGTGTCCTCGAAGTCGATGCTGGCACCGCTGAGGTACGGCACGCTCATTTTGTCCACCACAACTTCGACGCCGTCGTAGTCACGGACGGCATCTCCTTCGAGGAGGCGCTCGTCGAAGTACAGCTGGTAGATGAGGCCGGAGCAGCCGCCAGGCTGCACGGCAACGCGGAGGCGGAGATCGGTCCGGCCTTCCTGTTCCAGGAGGCTGCGGACCTTGCCTGCTGCGACGTCGGTCAGTTTGACCTCGTGTGCGGCCAGTTCATCGCTGGCAGCGCTGGCGGTGTCGGTGATGTTCTCGTTGGTTGCGGTGCTCATTTGGCCTACCTTAGGACGGTCCTGGCGGCCCCGCGTCAGCGGTGCCTGCCCCTACGGATACGGTACGGGCTATAGCTACATGCTACTTCGGTCAGCCGTGTAGCTCTAACTTCTGACGTAACCAAGCTGGTCCAATGATTGTTCCCAACGGTGGAGGAATGCAGGCATTCGCGAAGCATCGCAGTCAGGACAGGCCCTCGGAGTTGAGCCGGGCGAGAAGCAGCGCTTCGGCGATCACAGCGTTCCTGAAATCACCGATGTGGAGGGACTCGTTGGCACTGTGGGCACGGGAATCGGGATCCTCAACACCGGTCACGAGGATCTGGACGTCCGGATATATGTCCATCAGGTCTGCGATAAAGGGAATCGACCCGCCGATCCCCATCTCCACCGCCGGAACACCCCAAGCCTCGCCAAGCGCCCACATTGCGAACTTCGCGGCGGTGGAAGTTGTATCGGCGAGGAACGAATTCCCGCTCTCCCCCGGGGTGAACACCACCTTCGCGCCAAAAGGTGCGTTGGCCTCGACATGCCGTTGCACGGCATCCATGGCTGCCGCTGGAACTTGGCCCGGTGCCAGGCGCAGGCTGAACTTGGCACGCGCCCGCGGCAGGAGCGTATTTGATGCCACGTCCACGGCGGGTGCATCGAAGCCGATGATGGACAGCGCAGGTTTAGTCCACAGCCGGGCGGCAATGCTGCCCGTGCCGGCGAGCCGGACGCCGTCCAGGACAGAGGAATCGGCCCGGTACTCCGCTTCGGTGAGCTCCACGCTGACGTACTCATTCGACACCAAGCCTTCGATGGCCACATTGCCCTCTGCGTCGTGCAGGGTGGCAATCAATCGGGACAGCAGGGTTGGCGCGTCCAGTACGGGTCCACCGAACATGCCCGAGTGGACAGCATGGTCCAGTACCTGAACTTCAATGGTTCCGTCCACAAGGCCGCGCAGGCTGGTGGTCAGGGCGGGAATGCCCACCTTCCAGTTGCTGGAATCGGCCACCACGATCACATCGGCCCTCAGCAGTTCCCGGTGCGATTCCAGGAAGGAACGGAAGGTGGGAGAACCAGCTTCCTCCTCCCCTTCGAAAAAGAACGTCACGCCAAGGCCGAATTCCGTGCCCAGAACCTCGGTTGCTGCAGCATAGGCGGCCACATGGGCCATGATCCCGGCCTTGTCGTCAGCAGCGCCGCGTCCGTACAGCCTGCCGTCCCGTTCGACGGCGGTGAAAGGCTCTGTTTCCCACAGCGCCGGGTCCCCGGGCGGTTGGACGTCGTGGTGGGCGTACAGCAGGATGGTCGGCTTCCCAGTTGCCGCCTGGCGGCGTGCGACGACGGCAGGGCCGCCGGGGGTGCCGTCGTCCTTATTACTGCGCAGGACCTGGACATCCTCGACTCCGGCGGCACGCAACAGTTCCGCTACACCCTGCGCGCTGGCCTCCAAGGGAGCAGGATCGAAACTCGGCCAGGCGATGCCGGGAATGGCCACAAGTTCCTTGAGCCGGTCGAGGGTGGTGTCGAAGGAACCTGCGACGGACAGCCGGAGTCGGTCCGCGTCGATGGCCAGTGCAGGGTGACCGGAGCCGGGGGTGCTGGCGTCGGACGGATTGGCTGCTGGAGTGTGGGTCATGGCGAACACAATACCCGCGCCGAATCTCCTTGGGCCGCAAGGTATTCTGTTCACGTGTTCGGACGTAAAAAGGAAGCGCCAACGGCGCAGCAATCAATAGACCAGCAGGCCGCTGAAGCGGCAGCCCGGCAGGATGCCGCGTTGGGCAAGGGTGCGCCCACGCCCAAGCGCAGAGCGCAGGAAGCGGCCCGGAAGCGGCCCCTGGTGCCGGAGGACCGCAAGGCGTCAAAGGCGGCGGAGCGCCAGGCCATCCAGGACCAGCGGACCAAAATGCGCCAGGCCCTCGATACAGGTGATGAGAAGTTCCTGCCCTTGCGCGACAAGGGTCCACAGAAGCGTTATGCCCGTGATTACGTGGATGCGCGCTTCAGCCTGGGCGAATACCTGATGTTCGGCGCCCTCGTATTCGTTATCATTTCCCTGATCGTGCCGGCTTCCAGTGGGCAGATGGTTTATGTCCTGGGCGGTTTCTGGGTGATGTTCCTGGCCGTCTTTGTGGATGTGTTTATTCTGTCCCGGCAGCTCCGCAAGAAGCTCACCGGGAAGTTCGGCGAGCTTGAGCGTGGCACCGTCTGGTACGGCTCCATGCGTTCCCTGCAGTTCCGCAAACTGCGCCTGCCCAAGCCGCTCGTGAAGCGCGGGCAATACCCGTCCTGATAGGCGCGCCGGACCAAGCGCCGGCAGCGCATGCTTAGACAACAAAACCCCGGCGGTCCGACCGCCGGGGTTTTGTTGTGTTAGTCAGCCATTGCGTCGGGCTTTGGCCAGGTCGCGGTTGATCCGTACCGCCCAGAACGGCCCCTCGTACAGGAAGGCCGTGTAACCCTGGACCAGCGTGGCCCCGGCATCCAACCGGTCCTGGACGTCTTTCGCCGTCTCGACGCCGCCGACGGCCACCAACGTGATCGCACCCCCGGTGGCCTCCTTGAGCCGGCGAAGGACTTCCAATGAACGCTGCTTCAGCGGTGCCCCGGACAGGCCCCCGGCACCGCATTCGTCCACTTTCGCAGCCGGCGACGCCAGCCCCTCACGCCCGATCGTGGTATTCGTGGCGATAATGCCGTCCAGCTTAAGGTCCAGGGCCAGCCTGGCGACGTCGTCGATGTCCTCATCTCTGAGGTCCGGTGCGATCTTCACGAGCAGCGGGACGTGCCGGCCGGCAGCCTTGTCCGCCTCTGCCCCTACCGCGGTCAGCAGCGGGCGGAGCGTCTGGACATCCTGCAGGAGGCGCAGCCCGGGCGTGTTGGGTGAGCTGACATTAACCACCAGGTAGTCCGCGGCGGGCGCCAGGCTCCGGGCGCTGATGAGGTAATCGGCCACGGCGTCGTCGAGTTCCACCACCTTGCTCTTGCCGATGTTCACCCCGATCACGGGGCGGACGTTGGGGTGCCTGCGCTGCAGGGCGGCCCGTGCCGCCTTGAGGCGCGGTTCGACGGCGGCCGCGCCATCGTTGTTGAACCCCATCCGGTTAATGACAGCCCGGTCCTCGATCAGCCTGAACAGGCGCGGCTTCTCGTTGCCTGGCTGTGCCTGCCCGGTGATGGTCCCTACTTCGACATGGCCAAAGCCAAGTTCGGTGAGGGCCTCGATGCCGAACCCCTCCTTGTCGAATCCGGCCGCAAGGCCGAACGGGGACGGGAAGGTCAGCCCAAAGGCAGAAGTCTGCAATGAGGCTGCCGGCGCCGTGAACCGCTGCAGCAGCCGTCCTGCGCCGGAAGTATGGGCGAGCTTGATCCCCTTGAATCCGATCTTGTGGGCGCGTTCCGCGTCCATCCACGAAAAGGCCAGCCTGAAGAATGTCGGATATACGCGCATGGCTCTAGTTTTCCGTCTCGGACGGTCCAGACCAAACCGGGCCGCCGCAGACGCCACCCCGGCTAGCATAAAGCCATGAGGTGGCAGCCAGATATCCTCGGTGCCGGCTTTGAAGCCTGCACCTTCGAGGCCGCGGGCGACGACGGCGTCCAGCGCACCGCCACGCTGGTGCGCTTCCGTCCGGCGAGGGAATTGGCGGCCACCGGACGGCGGCGGACAGTGCTGTTCCTCCATGGCTGGAGCGATTACTTCTTCAATGTGGATCTCGCACAGTTCTGGACGGGCCGGGGTTATGAGTTTTACGCCCTGGACATGCACAACCATGGCCGCAGCCTGCGCCCGGAAACGCCTGGCGGCTACGTGGCGAACCTGGCGGATTATGACGCCGAGATCGAGGCGGCCATATCCATCCTTCGGGCCGACACGCACTCCCCGGAAGGGGGAGCCGAGGTCTCACTCACGCTGATGGGCCATTCCACCGGCGGCCTGGTGGCCGCCCTCTGGGTCAGCAACCACCCCGGAGCTGCCTCGCAGCTGGTATTGAACAGTCCCTGGCTGGAGATGCACGGCAGCTCGCTGGTGCGCCGTGCTGCCTCCACGATGGTGGGACCCGTGGCGCGTTTCCGGCCGGAGGCGGTCCTGCGCCTGCCTGAGCGGGGGTTCTATTGGCGGACCATCAGCAGTTCAGCCGAGGGCGAGTGGCCGCTTGACGACAAGTTCCGGCCGCCCATGGCATTTCCGCTCCGCGTGGGCTGGCTCAGTGCCATCCTGGCTGGCCACACCAAGGTGGCTCGTGGCCTGGGCATCGACATACCCATCCTGGTGCTGCTGTCCCGGGGCAGCGCCACAGGGCCGTTCTGGTCCGAGGAAATGCGGCGAACCGACGCCGTACTGGACGTCAACATCATCGCCCTCCGCGCCCTGACGCTGGGGCGCAGCGTCACGGTCGAACGGATCGACGGCGCGCTCCACGACGTCTTCCTCTCCCCTGCCAAAGTGCGGGCCGACGCCTATGCGCGGCTCGCCCGCTGGCTCCGGGGATACGGTACGGCTGAACCGGGCGCGGCGTCGACGGCGCCGCCGTAGCGCCGGTCCCGCTGGGCGTAGATTTCGACGGCGTCCCACAGGGTCCGTCGGTCGACGTCGGGCCAGAGCGTGTCCATAAAGACGAACTCAGCGTACGCCGACTGCCACAACAGGAAATTTGAGAGCCGCTGCTCCCCCGAGCTCCGCAGGAACAGGTCCACATCCGGCAGGTCCGGTTCGTCCAGGAACTTCTGGATGGTTTTCTCGGTGATGGCGCCGGGCTTGAGCCGGCCTGCGGCTACCTCGGCGGCAATAGCCGATACGGCGTCCGTGATTTCCGCCCGGCCGCCGTAATTAACACACATGGTCAACGTGCAGGTGCTGTTGCCCGCGGTGAATTCCTCAGCCTCTTCAAGTTCGCGGATCACCGAGCCCCACAGCCTGGGACGCCGGCCTGACCACCGCACACGGACACCCCACTCGTCCAGCTGGTTTCGCTGCCTTCGTAGCACGTCCTTGTTAAAACCCATGAGAAAGCGGACCTCTTCGGGTGAACGGCGCCAGTTTTCGGTGGAAAACGCATAGACGCTCACGTATTCGATGCCCAGTTCGATTGCGCCCGCCATCACGTCCAGCAGGGCGGGTTCGCCGGCTTTGTGACCCTCGATCCGCGGCAGGCCCCGCTGGTTGGCCCAACGGCCGTTACCGTCCATCACAACAGCGACATGGCGGGGGACGAATTCAGCGGGGATCGCCGGGGCAACCGCGCCGGACGGGTGGGGATACGGTGCCACCACAGGGGTGGTCCGCTGCCGCGAAGGACTCTTCTTTTTTCCCAAGGCCACTGTCAGCCACGCTCCACATGTTTGAGGGATTTCAGGACACGTTCAAGGTGCCATTGCAGGTATACGGCCACCAGCCCCGCAGCTTCCCGGCGGTGCGGCACCTGCGAACCGTCCGCCGTCGTCCAGTCCCCGGTCAGCAGGGCGCCCAGCAGAACGACGGTCTCCGCCGCCGGCGCCGGCGAACCGGGTGGTCTGCAGTCAGCGCAGACCATGCCGCCGAGCGGTGCCGAAAACGCCGTATGGGGGCCGGGCCGGCCGCAGCGGGCGCAGTCGGTAAAACTCGGCGCCCAGCCGCCGGTGGCGAGGGCCCGCAGGAGATACGAATCGAGGATGAGTCCGGGCGCGTGTTCGGCCCGACTCAGCGAGCCCAGCGCCCCCACCAGCAGGTTGTACTGGGCGGTGCCGGCTTCGCCATCGACGTCGGTCAGTTTTTCCGCAGTTTCGGTCATGGCCGCGGCAACGGTGTAGCGGCCATAGTCTGCGGCGATGTTGCTCCCGTAGGCGCCCTTGGCAACAGCCTGGGTGACAATGTCTAGCGACTTTCCGGAGACCAACTGCAGGTCCGCAACCATAAACGGCTCCAGCCGCGCTCCAAACTTGCTGCTGGTCCGCCGCACTCCCTTGGCGACGGCGCGGATCTGGCCGTGGTGCTTGGTCAGCAGTGTGATGATGCGGTCGGCCTCGCCCAGCTTGTGGGTACGGAGCACCACGGCGTCATCCCGGTAGGACCGGGCAGCAAAGGATTGTTGGGCCACGGTTAATCTTCGCACTGAGTTCCGGAAAGCCGGCAATGCCGGTGCGTTGCGCGCCGGGAGCCCCGGCGCGCGACGTATTCCGAATCAGGCGCGGGAATCCCGGATGGCACGGTTGACTGCGGAAATGACGGCCTTGAGGGAGGACATGCTGGTGTTGGCATCAATGCCGACGCCCCACAGGACCCGCTCTCCTACGGCACACTCGACGTAGGCTGCGGCCATGGCGCTGCCGCCTTCCGAAAGAGCATGCTCGCTGTAGTCCAGCACCCGGACATCCATGCCGTCCTCGCGCAAGATGCTCAACAGCGCGGCGATGGGTCCGTTTCCGGTGCCCGTGCGACGGACCTGGACACCGTCAACGGTGAGCGAGGCGTGCAGGGTCATACCGCCGTCGTCATCAGTTTCAGTGCTGACGGAACCAAGTGAGTAGCGGCCCCACTGGTCGTCGGCCTGGCTGGAGGGCAGATACTCGTCCTGGAAGTGCTGCCACAACTGGGCACCGCTGACCTCGCCGCCCACGGTATCGGTCTTCTTCTGGATCACACCGGAGAATTCCATCTGGGCGCGGCGCGGCAGGTCCAGGCTGTGCTCGTTCTTGAGCAGGTAGGCCACGCCGCCCTTACCGGACTGCGAGTTGACGCGGATGACGGCTTCGTAGCTGCGGCCCAGGTCCTTGGGGTCAACGGGCAGGTACGGGACCTGCCAGGTGAAGTCCGCAACGTCTTTGCCGGCGGCGGCAGCATCCTTCTCGAGGGCCTCGAAGCCCTTCTTGATGGCGTCCTGGTGCGAGCCTGAGAAAGCGGTGAACACGAGGTCGCCGCCGTAGGGGGAACGCTCGGCCACCGGCAACTGGTTGCAGTACTCCACGGTGCGCCGGATCTCGTCGATGTCGGAGAAATCGATCATGGGATCGATGCCCTGGACGAACATGTTCAGGCCCAGGGTGACGAGGTCCACGTTGCCGGTCCGCTCGCCGTTGCCGAACAGGCAGCCCTCAATCCGGTCCGCGCCGGCCAGGTACCCCAGCTCGGCGGCGGCCACGCCGGTGCCCCGGTCATTGTGCGGGTGCAGGGACAGGATGATGCCTTCACGCGGGTGCAGGTTCCGGCTCATCCACTCAATGGAATCGGCGTAAACGTTCGGAGTGGCCATTTCCACCGTGGCGGGCAGGTTGATGATGACCTGGCTGTCGGCGGATGCTTCGAAGACGTCGGCGATGGCGTTGCAGACCCGGACGGCATAGTCCAGTTCGGTGCCGGTGAACGACTCCGGGGAGTATTCATAGGTGATGTGCGTGTCAACGAGGGTTTCCTCGTACTTCTTGCACAGCCGGGCGCCCTGGAGCGCTATGTCCAGGATGCCGTCCTGGTCCTGGTTGAACACCACACGGCGCTGCAGGACGGACGTTGAGTTGTACAGGTGAACAATCGCCTGCTTTGCGCCGACCAGGGACTCATACGTCCGCTCGATCAGGTGCTCACGGGCCTGAGTGAGGACCTGGATGGTGACGTCGTCCGGGATGTGGTTACCGACGATGAGCTGGCGGACAAAGTCGAAATCGGTCTGCGACGCAGATGGGAAGCCCACTTCAATTTCCTTGTAACCCATGCGGACCAGCAGATCGAACATTTTCATCTTGCGGGCCGGGCTCATCGGGTCGATCAGCGCCTGGTTGCCGTCGCGCAGGTCCACGGCGCACCAGCGCGGGGGCTTGGTGATGACTTTGTCCGGCCACGTGCGGTCAGGCAGTTCAACGGTGATCTGATCCTGGAACGGACGGTAGCGGTGGGCTGGCATTCCGGAGGGCTTCTGTGCGTTTCGCATTACTATCGGGGCCTTTTCTGTGGTTCTTATCTGAAAGGTGGCCGGGCAACACAAACTCCGCGACGAGGATGGGCCTTGCGCTAAATCGCGTCTGAGGCCTCGCCGCGGCAGCTAAGAAGAAGGAGCTCTGCGCGCACCATTTGAGGGTAGCACGCGTGCGTAAGATGAGAGAGCACCACCGTCCTTATCGTCCAACATGCAGACGCCGCACCGGTGCCAGCCCCGGCCGCGGCACGTCACACGAAGGAGCATCTGTGCCCATCTCGGGGATCGATCTGTCCAACATTGACCACACCGTCAGGCCGCAGGATGACCTGTACCAGCACGTGAACGGGTCCTGGCTCAAGGCCACGGAAATTCCGGATGACCGGCCACTCGAGGGAACGTTCACCGCGCTGCGCGACGGAGCGGAGATCGCGGTCCGGGACATCATCGAGGAAGCAGCCGCCAAGGGTGAAGCCGCCAGCGGGATAGAACGGAAGGTGGGCGAGCTTTACAGCAGTTTCATGGACGAAGCCACCGTCGAAGCCAAGGGCATAGAGCCCATCCGCGGGCGGCTTGCCGAGGTATTTGCAACCACCACGGTTGCCGACCTCGTGGCCCTGGCCGGTCGGCTGTTCCGGTCAGACGTTTCCGGGCTTTTCTACATCTACCCGGCTCCGGACGCGGGCAACCCGGACCGCATTCTGCTCTACACCGGCCAGGGTGGCCTGGGGCTGCCGGACGAGTCCTACTACCGGGAAGAAAAGTTCGCCCCCATGGTCAGGGCCTATGGCGAACACGTCCAAACCATGTTCGACCTGGCGGGAGTGGCAGATCCGGAGGCTGCGGCCGCGCGCGTCGTTGCGCTCGAAACCAGCCTGGCTTCCCACCACTGGGACAATGTCACCCTGCGCGACCCGCAGAAGACCTACAACCTCAAGTCCGCTGAGGAAGCAGCCACCCTGTTCCCGCTCCTTAACACCTGGTTTGAAGCTGCCGGGATCGACGCCGACAAACGCAACGAGATCGTGGTGAGCACCCCGGACTTCTTCAGTGGGGCCGCAGGCCTGCTGGAGTCCGAACCGCTCTCCGTGTGGCAGGAATGGCTGGCCCTGCGCGTCGTCAACGGCGCCGCGCCCTACCTGTCCTCCGAGTTCGTGGACGCCAACTTTGCCTTCTACGGAACAACCATCAGCGGCACACCCCGGAACAAGGACCGCTGGAAGCGGGCCGTCGCCGTCGTCGAAGCTGCACTCGGTGAGGCCGTTGGGCAGATTTACGTATCGAAGCACTTCCCCGAAACCCACAAAGCCCGCATGCAGACCCTGGTGGCCAACCTGATCGAGGCCTACCGGCAGTCCATCACCGGCCTTGCCTGGATGGGCGAGGAAACCAAGGCTGAGGCCCTGCGGAAACTCGAGGCATTCCGCGCCAAGATCGGCTACCCCGACAAGTGGATCGATTACTCCGCTGTGGAAATCGACCCTCTGGACCTCCTGGGCAACATTGAGCGGGCCCACAATGCCGACGTCGACCGCCACCTAGATGAGGTGGGCAAACCGGTGGACCTCAACAAGTGGCTCATGACACCGCAGACGGTGAACGCGTATTACCACCCGATGCTCAACGAGATCGTCTTCCCGGCCGCTATCCTGCAGCCACCGTTTTTCACAGCCGACGCCGACGACGCCGTCAACTACGGCGGCATCGGAGCGGTGATCGGCCACGAGATCGGCCACGGTTTTGATGACCAGGGGTCGCAGTTCGACGGCGGCGGCGCCCTGCGGAACTGGTGGACCGAGGATGACCGGACGGCCTTTGAGGAACTCACGGCGAAGCTGGTGGCACAGTACGACGCGTTGTCGCCATACGCCGCGCCGGGGCACAACGTCAACGGCAAGCTAACGCTCGGGGAAAACATCGGCGACCTTGGTGGCCTGACCATCGCTTACAAGGCCTATCTCCTCAGCCTCGACGGCAGGGAACCCGAGGTGCTGGACGGACTGACGGGGCAGCAGCGGTTCTTCGCGTCCTGGGCGGCCGGCTGGCGGCAGGTCATCCGGTCCGAAGAGGCCATCAGGAGGCTCGCCACGGATCCCCACTCCCCCAACGAGTTCAGGACCAACGCCATCGCCAAGAACCTGGACGCCTTCCACGATGCCTTTAGCGTGACCGACCAGGACGGCATGTGGATGCCGCAGGAAGCTCGCGTCAGCATCTGGTAGCCAGACGGTAGTTGAAGAAAAGAGGCGGGGCCGTGTGGCCCCGCCTCTTTTCTTCAAGCTGGGTACTGCCTTCAGTCCTGGACGATCAGCTCCGGATTCGCCTGCTGGCAAACGGTGTCGCCGGCAGTCTGGTTGACGATGTCCTCGGGCAGGGCCACGGCGCCGTAGGTTGCGCCAGACGTGAAGTCCGTCCCGAGGTAGACCTGGACGCCGGCAACGCGAGGTGTCAACTGGACCTGGGCGGCCGGGATCCCCAGCAGCACAGCCACGTCAGCTGCGACGTCGGCAAAGCCAGTGCCGTAGTGGACCACGCTCTGCGCCACCGGTGTGGCTGCAGCTTGCCCGGTCTGTGTGAAGCCTCCGGTGATCAGTGCCTGCACGATTTCCTGGGCGCGTCCGGTGACGCCGCTCCCATTGGCTACTGTGACGGGCTGGAGTGCCTTGTCATAGGGTGGCACGGGCGCTGCGGTTTCTGTTGGGGCCGCTGAGGGAGAGGTCGTTTCCGTCGGCGCCGGAGTCGGCGTGGTGGGTGCTGTCGGATCCGTCAGGTCCACGTCCTCACGGAGGGCCGCGAACAGTTGGGACCCGGCCGGCTCGGCAATCTGAAGGCGGTTGATGTCCGTGACTGCGGCTGTGGTGGGCACCGCCACAAACGCCACCTTGCTGATGTCAATGTCCTTCAGCCGACTACCAATTGTCACGAGCGACGGAACGGAGGCAAGCCTCTCGTCCACCGTGAGGTTCTTCGTCACAACATCGGCAATGTTCAGCATCTTGGCAGGGTCTGACAGTGTGCCGTCGTCCTTGATCTTGCGCGTGAGCGATGACAGGAATCCCTGCTGCGCCTTAATCCGGCCGAGGTCGCCGCCGTCGGCAAAGGCGTGCCGGGTCCGGAGGAAGGCGAGGGCCATTTCGCCCTGCACCGAAGACGTGCCCTTGGGCAGCCGCAACCGGGAATCAGGATCGTAAACGGCGTCGCTAATGCAGACGTCCACGCCGCCTACAGTGTTCGAGAGCTCCTTCACGGCATTAAAGTCCGCCATCATGAAGTGGTCCACTTCGAGACCGGTCAGCTCGTTGACCGTGTCCACGGCGCAGCCGATGCCGGCTTCTGCCATGGCCTCGTTGATCATGGCCCCGCTGCGTGCGGGATAGACCTGTTTGGTCTTCTGGTCGGTGCACTGCGGAATGTCCACCAAAAGGTCCCTGGGGAAGCTGATGACACTGACGCGCTTGTTATCCGCCGAGACGTCCATCAGCATCATCACGTCGGACTGGCCGTATCCTGACGAGTCGTCTGTGGCGCCGTACTGGGCGTTTTTGCCGTCCCTGGTGTCCGAGCCCAGGATCAAGATCTGCATCCTGTCGTTGGCGTCATTGACACCGTTTCCGGTGCCGTCGCCGGCGTTCAGCGCTGCCGTGGTGATGTTCGACTGAAACCGGAAATACCAATAGCCTGCGAAACCGAGACCACCGACCACCAGGACGGTCAGGACCGCGGTGGTCACCTTCAGCCACGCCGACATCTGCCGCCCGGATCCGAGATGCCGGGCAACGCCGGCGGCGGTGGCGTCCGCGTGTCGGGACACCGGACCGGTTCCGGCTGACGCATCAGCTCCGTACTCGCGATTGTCGCGGCCTCGCCCCATGTGGTGTACCTTCCTCGAAAAATGAATCCGGTCTATTTTAGTTGCCCAATCTGGGAACTTCCCGGTGACCGTCCGGGCGTTGCAAAGGGGGCAGTGTCAGAAGCCGAGCTTGACCAGCTGCTTCGGGTCGCGCTGCCAGTCCTTGGCCACCTTCACATGCAGGTCAAGGTAGATTCGGGCGCCGAGCAGCGCTTCGATCCCCTTGCGTGCGTTGGTGCCGACTTCGCGGAGCCGTGCGCCGCCCTTGCCGATGATGATGGCCTTCTGGGACGGACGTTCCACATAGAGGTTAACCCGGACGTCGAGGAAAGGCCGGTCTTCGGGCCGGCCTTCACGCGGAACGATCTCATCGACGACGACGGCCAGGGAGTGCGGCAATTCGTCGCGGACGCCTTCGAGGGCAGCTTCCCGGATGAGTTCGGCGATCATCACGGCTTCGGGTTCGTCTGTCAGGTGCCCGTCCGGATAGAGGGGCGGCGACGCCGGCATGTGGCTGATCAGGACGTCTGCGAGTGTGTCGACCTGGAACCCATCGGTGGCGGAGACGGGGACGATGTCCTTCCAGCCGTCCTCGCCGATGACATCCCGGCCCAGTGCTGCGACGGCGAGCAACTGCTCGGTGAGCGCCTGCCGGTCTACCGTGTCCGCCTTGGTGACGATCGCGATGACCGGCTTGTTGCCGATGGCGGCGAGCTGGGCAGCGATGTACTTGTCGCCCGGGCCGATCTTCTCGTTGGCGGGAAGGCAGAAGCCGATCGCGTCGACCTCGGCCAGCGTGTCGGCGACGAGTTCGTTCAGGCGCTTTCCCAGCAGCGTGCGGGGGCGGTGCAGGCCCGGGGTATCCACCAGGATCAGCTGGGCGTCATCGCGGTGCACGATCCCCCGGATGGTGTGGCGCGTGGTCTGCGGCTTGGCGGAGGTGATCGCCACCTTCTGGCCCACCAAGGCGTTCGTCAGGGTTGATTTGCCCGCGTTCGGTCGCCCCACGAGGACCGCAAAGCCTGCCCTGTAGCCGCCGAAGTCTTTCGCGGCTGAATCCGGGTTGGCCGGACGGTTATTTTTCTTGCTCACGTGGAACTCCCTGCTGGGTTGCTTCCCCCTCGTCGAGGAGGTCTTCAAGGTCAGTGTCTACTTTTGGTACTGCTGCGGCAATGATGTGGCTGACGCGGTTGCGGCGGCCCTCGAGCCGTTCGGCGAGCAGCGAGATGCTGCCCACCTCCACGTGGCTGCCCACAATGGGAACGCGGCCCAGGGCCTTGGCCAGCAGCCCGCCCACGGTATCAACCTCGTCGTCGTCGAGCTCTATGTCGAACAATTCTCCGAGGTCGTCGATGCTCATCCGGGCGCTCACCCGGAAGGAACCGCCGCCCAGGGCCACGGCCTCGGCGCTTTCGGTGTCATACTCGTCCACGATTTCGCCGACGATTTCCTCGATGAGGTCTTCGAGGGTGACAAGGCCAGCCGTGCCGCCGTATTCGTCGATCACGATGGCAACGTGTGTGGACTCCTTCTGCAGTTCACGCAGCAGGTCGCTCACCGGCTTGGACTCCGGAACGTACCGGACCTCGCGGGCCAGGGCTTCGACCGGCGGCGGTTCGTCGTCGGGTCCCAGCTCATGAAGCGTTGCCGCGACGTCCTTGAGGTAGACGATTCCGAGGATCTGGTCCGTGTTGTCGCGGATCACGGGGATCCGTGAATAGCCCGAACGCAGGAACATCGACATGGCCCGCCTGAGGCTGGAGCCGGCGTCAATGCTGAGGATATCCGTCCGGGGCACCATCACGGCGCGCACCAGGGTATCGCCGAAGTCAAAGACTGATTGGATCATTTCAGCTTCGGTGTCTTCGATCATGTCCGATTCCGATGCGCGGTCCACGAGTTCGCGGAATTCCTGTTCGCTGAAGAACGCGTCATCACCGGCCGGAGCGCCGGGAGCGGCTGCACTGCCCAGCGCCACGAGCCACCTGGGGATGGGACCGAGGACCCACGTCAGGAACCTGATCAGCGGTGCCGTGTACCGGACCACTGCAGCCGAATGGAGCCTGCCGATCTGCCGCGGGGAAACTCCGACGATGACGAAGCCGAGCAGGGCCATGATCCCGGTGGCGGCCAGCCCGGCCAGCCAGATGTTGTCCAGCAGGCTGTGGAGCAGGACGGCCACCGCCACGGCTGAAGCCATCTCGAACCAGACCCGCCAGAACCTCAGGGCCCGGATGTGGGCCACCGGCTGGGCCAGGATACGTTGCATGGCGTTTCCGCGGCTTTTCAGCAGGGCGTCTTCTGCGTCATGCCGGGGAAGAAACGTGAACGCGGCCTCGGCTGCGGTCAGGAGTGCTGCGGTACTGAGGAACGCCAGGGCCATGCCGACAAGGAGCAGGGGCGTCACTGCGTGGTCTCGGCGGGTGCTTCTTTGCCGGTGAAGCCGGAAAGCAGCTGGCGCTGAAGGCCGAACATCTCTTCCTTTTCCTCGGGCTCTGCGTGGTCATAGCCGAGGAGGTGGAGGATCCCGTGGGTGGTCAGCAGCAGCATCTCATCCTGCAGGGAGTGCCCGGCGTTGACGGCCTGCACCTGCGCCACCTGGGGGCACACGGCGATGTCACCCAGCATCCCTTGCGGAGTGGGCCGGTCCGGCGTACCGGGAGTCAGTTCGTCCATGGGGACCGAGAGCACGTCTGTGGATCCCGGCTCGTCCATTAGCTCGATGTGGAGCTTTTCCATGGCTGGTTCATCCACCAGGAGAATGGAGAGTTCAGCCTGCGGGTGGATATACAGCTGTTCGAAAACGTAACGGGACAGTGACACCAGAGCCGCTTCATCAACCTGGATGCCGGACTCGTTGTTTACCTCAATACTCACGCCTGTTCCCCCCGCTTTTCGCGGCTTACCGAGTGCTTCACTTTGTTCCGCTGGACATCATCCCAGAGACTGTAGGCACGGACGATGTCACCCACAAGCCGGTGGCGGACCACGTCTGTGGAATCCAGGACAGTGAAGTTCACGTCCTCAATCCCCTGCAGGATCTCCTCCACGATCCGCAGCCCTGAGCGGGTGCCGAAGGGCAGGTCCACCTGGGTAACGTCTCCGGTGACCACCATTTTGGAACCGAACCCCAAACGCGTGAGGAACATCTTCATTTGTTCCGGTGTGGTGTTCTGCGCTTCGTCCAGGATGATGAAGGCGTCGTTGAGCGTGCGCCCACGCATGTAGGCCAGCGGCGCCACTTCGATGGTCCCGGCGGCCATCAGGCGTGGGATGGACTCGGGGTCCATCATGTCGTGCAGCGCGTCGTACAGCGGGCGCAGGTAGGGATCGATCTTGTCGCTCAGGGTGCCCGGCAGGAACCCCAGCCGTTCGCCGGCCTCGACTGCGGGCCTGGTCAGGATAATGCGGCTGACTTCCTTCTGCTGCAGCGCCTGGACAGCCTTGGCCATCGCGAGGTAAGTCTTGCCCGTACCTGCAGGGCCAATCCCGAAGATCACCGTGTTCGCGTCAATCGCGTCCACGTAGTTCTTCTGGTTCAGGGTCTTGGGCCGGATGGTCTTCCCCCGGCTGGAGAGGATGTCATGAGTGAGGACGTCCACAGGGTTCTGCAATGACTGGCTGCGGAGCAACGCGACGAGCTGCTGCAACACCGCGGGGCTGATGACCGTGCCACGGGCAACGAGGCCGCGCACTTCATGCAGCAGCCGCATGATGCGGGGAACTTCGTTGGCAGGGCCGCTGATGGACAGCTCGTTTCCGCGGACGTGGAAGTTAACGGACGGGAACTGTTCTTCGATGAAACGCAGGGCCTCATCATGGCTGCCGAGCGATTGGACCATCTGATCGGAGTTGTCAAAGAGAACCACCTCCGTCCGGACACCGGGAAGTGAATGGGGGAATTCTCCGGCGGCGCGGTCAGTATTGAGCCGGCGCTTTCCGTTCGCTGATTCAGTCATGGTGCTGGCCCGCAGGCCCGTAGTCTCCTCCAGTTCGAAACTTAAGTGCCGCCGGCTGCTGTGTGGGCGGGTTGTTGCCGATCACGCGAGAGCCAGCGGAGTCCTTCCATCTTACGCCAGGAGGAACCTCCCGGGAGCGCCTGCGGTCTCCGGCAAGGGCGCCCGTCACCGGCTTGCTGCGGGATGGTTTGGCGTCATTAGGTATCAACTTCATATCGGGCTCATATCGTTCCCGTTGCAGTTGGGCCGGCGGCCCGTATTCGGTCCTTTTGGGAGGGCTGGCTATGCGATGCTGGAAATCAAGGCCGTCGGGGGACCGGCTCCCGAGGCCCAGGCCTCACCATTTCTTAGCCAGGAAGGACAGGGCCACGAGAGTGTCGGAAACAGCGACCCCCCTCACTGCCGGACGCGCCGCGCCGCGTTTCCGTCCGCAACGTCTCCTGGCTCTACTTCCGCCTTTACTCCTTCTCACCGGTTGCATCGCGGACCCCAGCCCTGAGCCGAACCTGACGGCAAACTCCAGCTCTGCCGCCACCGGCTCCCCCGGGGCAGCCTCCACCAGCGCGCCCCTGGAAACCACGCAGTCGTCTAGTAAGGCACCGGTCTACTGGATTGGCCGAAGCAACAGCAATGTGTTCCTGTACCGGGAATTCCGGGACGTTCCGGAGCAGGAGAATCCCGTGACCCGTGCTTTGCGGGCCATGATGTCTGAGAAGCCGCTGGACCCGGACTTCTTCACGCCCTGGCAAAATCCCGAGAAACTCGCCTCGTCCATCTCCGGCAAGAACGTCATCACCGTCGACGTCTCGGAGGATGCCTTTAACAGCAATCTCGACGCCGACATGGCCGGCCGCGCCATCCAACAGCTGGTCTTCACGGCCACGGCAGCGGCAGCGAGTTCCGGCCTGATCGATTCCGGCCAGCAGATCCAGGTCAGGATCCTGGTGGACAGCCACACCGATTACGTTGCCTTCGACCACGTCCAGCTTGGCGCTCCCATGTCCCGCGCCGACGGGATGGTGGCGCCCGTATGGATCATCGATCCGCAGGAAGGGATCGACATGGCCGGCGGAAGCGTCAAGATCAGCGGCCGCAGCACGGTCCCGGGCGGTAAGCTCCGCTGGCAGATCCTGCGGGCCGAAGCAAATGGGGACAAAACGCCCTACCTGACCGGGGAGACCACTGCAGCTGCCGAGGCGGCCCAGTCGGGACTGTTCACCCTTGCCCTTAGCCTGTCCTCGGGAAGTTACGAGCTCCGTGTTTCGCAGGTGGGTGCGGACGGCAGCGGCCAGGAGCTGAATGTGGATACGCGGAACTTCAACGTCCGGTAGGAGACCTCGCAGCGGGCGGCCTCAGGATACCGGGGCTCTCCAGCGTCCCAGTACATCGCTCGCCAGAACAACCGCTGCCGGTCCGGCCGTGGATGACCTCAGGACGTGGTGTCCCAGGAGCGCCGTCACGGCGCCGGCGTCGCAAAGCCGGGTGACTTCGCGGGGACTGATTCCGCCTTCCGGGCCAACGATGAGCAGAATTTCCAGGGGCCCTGCGTCAGCGTGGGTGGCCTGCCATGATTCCAGGACGGAACGCAGCGGCCGGACCGCGTCTTCGTGTAGGATCACGGCCAGGTTTGCTGCCGCCACGGCAGCCACAAGGCCAGGCGTTTCGACGGCGGCCCGTACCTCGGGGATCCAGGCGCGGCGCGCCTGTTTGGCGGCAGCAGTGACCACAGATTGCCATTTCGCGTGGGCCTTGGCGGCGCGCTCACCCTTCCAGCGGACAATCGACCGCTCGGACTGCCACGGAACCACGGCGTCGATCCCCAGTTCAGTTGCCGTTTCCACGGCCAGTTCATCGCGGTCCCCCTTGGCCAGTGCCTGGACCAGCACCAGCCGGATATCGGGCTGGTCCTCCACTACAAGGGCGGAGCATTCCACGGTGAGCTCTGCAGGCGACGCCGAAACGACAGTTCCCGTCAGCCGCTTTCCGGCGCCGTCGGCAATGTCTACCGCTTCCCCGGGAGCGAGCCGCTTCACGGTCACGGCATGGCGTGCCTCCGGCCCGTGAAGGACAAAGCGACCACCGGGCACCAGCTCGTCCAGCGACCCGGCGCCGGTGAAGAAAACGGGATTGCTCACCGCTACAGGTTACCGAACCGGTCCCGCAGCTTGGCAAAGACGCCGCCGCTGGCAGCCAGCTTGCCTTCCGTGAACTGTTCGCCACGTAGCTTCGCCAGCTGCTGCAGGAGATCCTCCTGCGCGGCATCCAGCTTGGCCGGTGTCTCCACCTGCAGATGGACCATCAGGTCTCCGCGGCCGTAACCGCGCAGGTGCGTCACGCCGAGTCCACGGAGCGTGATAATCTCCCCGGACTGCGTCCCCGCCTTGACGTCGATCTCCTGCAGCCCGTCAAAGGTTTCCAGTGAGAGCTCAGTGCCCAGGGCGGCGGCAGTCATCGGGATGTGCAACGTGGCGTGCAGGTCGTCACCGTCACGGGCATAGGTGGCGTCGTTGTTGACCCGGAGTTCGACGTACAGGTCCCCGGACGGTCCTCCGGCGGGGCCCGCTTCGCCCTGTCCGGAGAGCTGGATCCGGGTGCCTGTGGCAACACCGGCCGGCACCTTGATGGTGAGCGACCGCCGGCTGCGGATGCGGCCTTGGCCGCTGCATTCGTTGCAGGGGTCCTTGATGACCGTTCCGAAGCCTTCGCAGCTGCCACACGGGGCCGCCGTCATGACCTGGCCCAGGATGGAACGCACCGCGCGCTGGACCTGGCCGCTGCCGCCGCAGATATCGCAGCGGACAGGATGGCTGCCTTCGCGGCAGCATGAGCCGTTGCAGGTGGGGCAGGTTACGGCGGTGTCCACTTCGAGTTTCCGGTTGACGCCGAACACCGCATCGCGGAGTTCGATCCGGACACTGATCAACGCGTCCTGGCCGCGGCGGACCCGGGACGCGGGGCCGGAGGACCCGCCGGCACCGAAGAACGTGTCAAAGATGTCCTGGAACGCGAAGCCCTGGCCGGAGTATCCGGCGCCGCCGAACCCGTTGTCGGTGCCGTTCTCGTTGCCGGTGGTGTCGTAGATCCGGCGCTTCTGCGGGTCCGAAAGTACCTCATAGGCGTGGGTCACGGCCTTGAAGCGGTCCGATGCATCGTCCCCGGGGTTTACGTCCGGGTGAAGAGTCCGGGCCAGCTTGCGGTAGGCCTTCTTGATCTCTTCCCCGGTGGCTTCCGGCGAGACTCCGAGGACGTCGTAGTGGCTGCTCAAAGTTCGTATCTCTTCCTTGTTGTACTGCCGGCAGCCGGGCTGCCGGCACTGCTCTTTGTGCCTGGACCGTGGTGCTGTTACGGACCCAGAATTCTTGAAAGGTAACGGGCAACTGCCCTGACGGCGGCCATGGTGGTGGGATAGTCCATCCGGGTGGGGCCCAGCACACCGATCTTGGCCGTGCTGTCAGGTCCGTAGCCCGTGGCCACCACGGAGGCTTCCGCGAGCCCGTCGTAAGGGTTCTCACGCCCGATACTGACTGCCACGCCCCTCGGATCCTGAGCCATGTCACTCAGGAGGCGTAGCAGGACAACCTGCTCCTCAAGGGCTTCCAGGACGGGTCCGATACTCAGCGGAAAATCCACATTGGAGCGGGCAAGGTTCGCCGTTCCGGCCATAACCATGCGTTCCTCACGGCTGTTGTGGGCGAGCGTTTCCAGCCCCTGGGCCAAAGCCTGGGCGGCCGCGCGCTGGCCCGGACTGACGGATGAAACGACTCCCGGCAGCGACGGCGTCAGACGGCTCAGCGAAGTGCCCGCCAATAATCCGAGGAAGTGTGTCCGCAAGGCGGCGATGACGTCTTCGCCGAGGTCCTGGCCGACGTCGATCACGCGCTGTTCGACTTTGCCGGTGGTGGCGATGAGGACCACCAGGACCTGCCGGGGCGCGAGCAGCACGAATTCGATATGGCGGATGGTGGCGCGGCTCAGATGGGGATACTGGACCACGGCGACCTGGTTGGTCAGCTGTGACAGCATCCTGACGGTCCTGTCCAGGACGTCGTCCAGATCGTCTGAGCCCTCCAGCAGCGACTGGATTGCACGCCGTTCCGCCTGGGACAGCGGCTTTACCGCTGAAATCTGGTCCACAAACAGCCGATAGCCTTTGTCGGTGGGGATTCGTCCGGCGCTGGTGTGCGGGGCCGTGATCAGGCCGTCGTCTTCCAAGGCCGCCATGTCGTTGCGGATGGTGGCGCTGGATACTCCGAGGTGATGGCGTTCCACGAGCGCCTTGGAACCCACTGGCTCGCGGGAGTGCACATAGTCCTCCACGATGGCGCGCAGTACTTCGAGTTTGCGCGGCTCGCTCATACTCCACCTCCATCCAGGGTTAGCACTCGACATGCCTAAGTGCTAACAGTCTAATATGAGTCACCCCGTTGTTAGCATTGGTACCGCTCCGGGCGAATTCCGGGCCAGGATCTAGCGGCAAGGCGGAATCAATCCATGCAATACCAGAACTGGGGTCCGCAGGAGATCACCGCGCCCGTCAGAAGCGAACTCCCTGAGGTTCCTGTGGAACGCGGCATGGTTCTCGAAGACGCCCAGTCAGGCTGGGTGGGAGCGGTGACCCGGGTGGAGAAGTCCGGCGGCATGCATGTAGTGGCCCTCGAAGACCGACGCGGAAAGTCCCGATCCTTCCGGCTCGGCTTCGGGTTCCTCCTGGAGGGACAGCCCATCCGGCTCGTTCCCCCGGCGCCCAGGCAGCCAGCCGCCGTGGTCGCCGGCCGGACGGCGTCCGGCTCAGTCCGTGTGGCTGGCCAGCGTGCCCAGGTGGCCAAGGCGAGCAGAATCTGGGTGGAGGGAAAACACGACGCCGAACTCGTGGAAAAAGTCTGGGGTGACGATCTCCGCGTAGAGGGCATCGTCGTCGAACCTTTGCACGGCATTGATGACCTGGCGGGGGCGGTGGCCGCGTTCGGTCCCGGTCCGGGCCGGCGGCTGGGGGTCCTGGTGGACCATCTGGTGCCGGACTCGAAGGAGTCGCGCATCGCTGCCGCCGTGATGGCTTCTCCCGGCGCGGCCGGGAATGTCCTGATCGTCGGGCACCCTTACGTTGACGTATGGCAGGCAATCCGGCCCGCCGTACTGGGCATCGAACAATGGCCGGTGGTGCCCCGCGGGGAGGACTGGAAGACCGGCATCCTGGCAGCGTTCGGCTGGCCGCACTCCACCAAGGAAGACACCGGGCTTGGCTGGCAAAAGCTGCTCGGCGCTGTCCGCAGCTACGCGGATCTGGAAGC
Organism: Pseudarthrobacter adonitolis; assembly: GCF_055412845.1. NCBI lineage: Bacteria > Bacillati > Actinomycetota > Actinomycetes > Micrococcales > Micrococcaceae > Pseudarthrobacter > Pseudarthrobacter adonitolis. The sequence continues at coordinate 211,995 of NZ_JBVAYW010000002.1, forward strand.
ATCACTGCTCGGGAGAGTGGAGGAAGTCATAGACTTCCTGACAGTGCCATAACGCCGGATCCGGCTGCGGGCGGCGGCATTCGGTGGCCGAACCAGTATTCTTGGTACTGCGGAGGCTGCAGTTGCTTCAGTCCGGCATTCTCCAACCCAGCACCATTGCACTTTCAAAGGAAGAAAACCGTGGCACAAAACGCACGCGAGCACCGGGACGACCACGGCGGCCAGGCCCGTTCCGAGTACCAGGGCGTTCCGGCAAATGCGCTGCCCCTGACGGCCAGCGAAGACCGCCAATGGGCCACGCTGGCACACTTTGGCGGGATCCTCGGCTGTGTTCCGTCACTGCTGATCTACTTGATTTTCCGTGAGCGCGGGCCGTTTACCGCCCAGGAATCCAAGGAAGCGCTGAACTTCAGCCTGCCGCCCACCATTGCTGCCCTGGTGGCCAACGTCCTGGTTTTCATTCCGGTGGTGGGAAATATCTTCGCCGTCATCGCCACCCTGATTTGGATTGCCCTGACCTGCTTCTCAGTTTCCGCAGGCATCCATGTCAACAAGGGCCAGCCTCACCGCTACCAGTACAACCTGCGCTGGATCAAGTAAGCGACAACTTGCGCTGGATCCGCTAAGCGGCGTCCCGAGGGCCCCGACGCGAGCTTGCGAGTGTTGGAAATGGACCCCCGCGCTAGTCCGGCAGGATCCTGCGGACCACAGCGTCGGCCAGCAGGCGGCCCCTCAGGGTCAAGACCAGCTTGCCCTGGAAGGCAGCGGGCGCCTCCACCAGGCCGTCGGCAATGAGCCCGGCCACGGCGTGACGGCCGTGTTCGCCCAGCGTTGACGTTGCCAGCCCCGACACGAGCCGGGCCTCGAGCATCACACGCTCCACGTCGCGGGTTTCGGCGTCAAGAGTTTCCCGCCCGGCGGCCGGTGACAGCCGCTGCGCGAGCCGTCCGGCGTAGGCAGTAGGGTGCTTGACGTTCCACCACCGCACTCCGCCGACGTGTGAGTGTGCACCTGGTCCGATGCCCCACCAGTCGTCCCCCCGCCAGTACGCAAGGTTGTGCCGGCATGCCTGCTCCGGCGTCCGGGACCAGTTGCTGACCTCATACCAGCTGAGGCCCGCAGCGCCAATCAGCTGATCGGCGAGTTCGTACTTGTCGGCGTGGTCGTCGTCGTCGATTCCCGGGACTTCACCACGGCGGATCTGGGCGGCCAGCTTGGTGCCGTCCTCCACGATCAGCGCGTAGGCACTGATGTGGTCAGGCTGGTAGGACAGCGCCGTCTGCAGCGAGAACCGCCAGTCCTCCAGGGCCTCCCCCGGCGTCCCGTAGATAAGATCCAGGCTCACGGCCAGTCCGGCATCGCGCGCCCATTGCACCACCTGCGGCACGCGGCTGGGCGTGTGCGTGCGGTCAAGGACCCTCAGGACGTGGGGAACGGCAGACTGCATGCCAAAGGAAACCCGGGTGAAACCGGCATCGGCCAGCACCCGCAGGGATGCAGGGGTGACCGAATCGGGGTTTGCTTCGGTGGTCACTTCGGCGCCGGGTTCCAGGCCCCAGTGCCCGACGGCGGCCGTCAGTATCCGCGCGAGGTCTTCCGCGGGGAGCAACGTAGGGGTGCCGCCGCCGAAGAAGACTGTGCTCAGGGGCCGGTCCGGAAGACCGGAGGCCCGCAGGACCGTGGCCGCAAAATCCACCTCGGACACGGCCGTGGTGGCGTAGGCGTCCTGCGACGCTCCGCCGCCCAGCTCGGTGGCCGTGTACGTGTTGAAGTCACAGTATCCGCAGCGCACCGCGCAGAACGGGATGTGCACGTACAACCCGAAAGCCCGGTCCGCCGCACCGTCCACTGCCTGGGCGGGCAGCAGACCGTCCGACGGCGCCGGGTCGCCGAGGGGAAGAATGCTAGGCATTGCGGGGGCGTCCGGTGTTGCCGGCCACTGTCATCACTACTTCTTGGCCTTGTCCTTGGACTCGTCGGTGGTCAGCGCAGCGATAAAGGCTTCCTGGGGAACCTCAACGCGGCCCACCATCTTCATGCGCTTTTTGCCTTCCTTCTGCTTCTCCAGCAGTTTGCGCTTCCGGGAAATATCGCCGCCGTAGCACTTGGCCAGAACGTCCTTGCGGATGGCGCGGATGCTTTCCCGGGCGATGATCCTGGAGCCGATGGCAGCCTGGATGGGCACCTCAAACTGCTGGCGGGGAATGAGCTCGCGCAGTTTGCCGGTCATCATCACACCGTAGGCATAGGCCTTCTCGCGGTGCGTGATGGCCGAGAAGGCATCCACCTGTTCGCCCTGGAGCATGATGTCCACCTTGACCAGGTCGGCCACCTGCTCGCCGTCGGCCTTCCAGTCCAGCGAGCCGTAGCCACGGGTCTTGGATTTGAGGATGTCAAAGAAATCGAACACGATCTCAGCGAGCGGCAGCCGGTACCGGATTTCAACCCTGTCCTCGGACAGGTAGTCCATGCCGCCTATAACACCGCGGCGGCTCTGGCAGAGCTCCATGATGGCGCCCACAAACTCATTCGGCGCCAGGATGGTGGCAGCCACCATCGGCTCGCGGACCTCGGCGATCTTGCCGGAAGGGTATTCGCTGGGGTTGGTCACATGGACCACCTTCTTGTCCTCCAGTGTTACCTCATACTCCACGTTGGGGGCAGTGGAGATCAGGTCAAGATTGTATTCGCGTTCGAGCCGCTCCCTGGTGATTTCCAGGTGGAGCAGGCCGAGGAAGCCGACGCGGAAGCCGAAGCCGAGCGCGGCCGACGTTTCGGGCTCATAGACAAGCGCGGCGTCGTTGAGCATCAGCTTCTCCAGCGCATCGCGAAGTACCGGATAGTCCGTGCCATCCAACGGATACAGGCCCGAGAAGACCATCGGCTTGGCATCCGCATAGCCTGGAAGGGACGCAGTGGCAGGCTTGGCCAGGTTGGTGACGGTGTCGCCAACCTTGGACAGGCGGACGTCCTTCACACCGGTGATGAGGTAGCCCACTTCGCCCACGCCGAGGCCTTTGGAAGGGGTGGGCTCCGGGGAGCTCACGCCGATCTCGAGAAGTTCGTGGGTGGCACGAGTGGACATCATCTGGATGCGTTCACGGGGGTGGAGCATGCCGTCAACGACGCGGACGTAGGTGACCACACCGCGGTACGTGTCGTAGACCGAGTCGAAAATCATCGCGCGCGCGGGGGCGTTCGGGTCCCCTACGGGGGCTGGCAGGTCGCGGACGATCTTGTCCAGCAGGACCTCGACGCCCATGCCGGTCTTGCCGGAGACACGGAGCACGTCGTCGGGGTCGCCGCCGATCAGGCTGGCGAGTTCGGCTGCGTACTTCTCAGGCTGGGCTGCCGGGAGGTCAATCTTGTTCAGCACCGGGATGATGGTGAGGTTGTTTTCCATCGCCAGGTACAGGTTCGCGAGGGTCTGGGCCTCGATGCCCTGCGCCGCGTCAACGAGCAACACTGCTCCTTCGCAGGCGGCCAGCGAGCGGGACACTTCGTAGGTGAAGTCCACGTGGCCGGGGGTGTCGATCATGTTCAGCGCGTAGCTGGTGCCGTCGAGTTCCCAGGGCATACGGACAGCCTGGGACTTAATGGTGATGCCGCGTTCGCGCTCAATGTCCATGCGATCCAGGTACTGGGCCTTCATATCGCGGGACTTAACCACCCCGGTGTACTGCAGCATGCGGTCTGCCAGGGTGGACTTGCCGTGGTCAATGTGCGCGATGATGCAGAAATTCCGAATGATGGCCGGATCTGTCGCGGCGGGCACCGGGGCGGTGCGGGCCATGGGAGACACGCAGGGTCCTTACTGTTGGCATTCACGCGGCCACCGCCAGGACGCACCGAGGGCACCCTGCGGCCGGACCGCACATTTGGAACTTCCAGTCTCCCACGTCCGGGCGCATCGTATTGCATTCAGGTCAAACCGGTACACGGGCCCGGCGATAGTCTTGCCCCATGCCTATCAACCTCCGCTCCTTGGCCCACGCCGTCCGGATATCCGTCAGGTTCCTGCAGAGATACCGTTCCGGCCCAACCGGATCTGCGGGACCGGGCACGCCCACGCCGGCCCGCCAGGCACCGCCGGTCAGGCCGACCCCGCCCGGCACCTATCCTGGCGACTTCCACGGCAAAGCAGCCATCCGGTACGCCCCGCAGCCCGACGGCAGTCCCGACCCCGGCGAGATTGTGTGGACGTGGGTTCCATATGAAGAGGACCGCAGCCGGGGCAAAGACCGTCCTGTTCTGCTGGTGGGCAAGAATGGGCGGTACCTGCTGGGGGTGATGCTCACCAGCAAGGACCACGACCAGGCCGGCAACGGGTCCGGCGAGTACGTGGACATCGGAACCGGCAGTTGGGACCGCCAGCAGCGGCCCAGCGAGGCGAACCTCGGGCGGATCCTGCAGATCAGCTCGGACGCCATCCGGCGCGAAGGTGCTGTTCTGGACCGGAAACGTTTCGATCTGGTGGCTGCAGGTATACGGCGGCGACACGGCTGGGAATAGCCCGCCAAAATGGCCAGCTTCCGGGGGGTCTGCTATTCTTTATAGCTGTGTGTCCGTGCAGGTCGACGGCCACTGATGGTTGGCCGCCATAGGTATCCCCACGCCGCTCAGTCAATGGCCAATCTGAAAGCCCTCTAGACCATTTCCGCATTAAAAAGAGAGTTCACACGTGGCTAATATCAAGTCCCAGAAGAAGCGCATCCTTACCAACGAGAAGGCCCGCCTGCGCAACAACGCAGTCAAGTCTGAGCTGAAGACGGCCATCCGCGCCGTCAACACCGCCGTTGAGTCCACCGACAAGGATGCAGCTGCCGCTGCCCTGCTTGTTGCCGGCCGCAAGCTGGACAAGGCTGTCAGCAAGGGTGTTCTGCACAAGAACAACGCAGCAAACCGCAAGTCGGCCATCTCCAAGAAGGTCAACGCGCTGTAAGGTTTCCAGTTCACCTGAACTGATGATTGTGGCCGGTACCCGATGGGTGCCGGCCACAAATCTTTCAGCCGTCCGGGCCTCTCCGTCAGAGCCACCAACCGCAGCCGCAATCAGCTGGAGTCAGTGCCCGCGCACGGAGGTTGCAATGACGGTCACTGCGTGTTCAACGGCATAGACGGGATCACGCGAAAGGCCCTTGACCTGGGCGTCGGCCTCGGCGGTGGCCTGGATGGAGCGGACCAGGCCCTCCGGGGTCCAACGGCGCACATCGCGCTGGGCCTGCTCCACGAGCCAGGGCTGCATGCCCAGATCTCGGGCGATCTGCGCCGGGGACCCCTGAGCGCCGGCAACTTTGGCCACCGTCCGCAGCTTGGCTGCCAGCGCCGCCACCAGCGGAACCGGATCGGCGCCGGTGGCCAGCGCGTGGCGAAGGGTGGAGAGCGCCGCTGGACCGTTTCCGGCCATGGCGGCGTCCGCGACCTTGAAGGCCGTGGCTTCGATCCGGCCGCCGTAGTAGCGGTCCACCATCTCCGGGGTCACTGCTCCCGTGGCATCCGCGATCAGTTGGCTGCACGCCGCCGCGAGTTCCGAAAGGTTGGCGCCGACGGCATTGACCAGCGTCTGAACGGCGTCCGAGCTGATCTTCCGTCCGGCGGCCCTGAATTCAGTTGCCACGAAGGTGGCCTTATCCGCATCCTTCTTCAGGGGCTGGCAGTCCACTACGGGCCAACCGCCGGTTTTGACGGCATCGAGGAGCTTCTTGCCGCGGACTCCCCCGGCGTGGCGCAGGACGAGCACCGCGTCCGGCTCCGGGCGGGCCAGGTAGGTCAGTGCGTCGGCCAGGAAGGCGTCGTTCATGCCTTCAACGCCTTCGACCTCGATCAGTTTGCGCTCACCGAAGAGTGAGGGGCTGACGTTCATGGCGAGGGTCCCGGCTTCGTAGGTGCCGGCCGCGAGGCGGCTGACTTCGACGTCGGGGAACGCCGTGCGCACCTGGGCGCGGACATGGTCCATGGCACGGATGCCAAGGTATTCCTCCGGTCCGCCCACCAGGACGATTTCGGCAGGCGTCACGTCCCGCCAGGTGGCCGCGTTGGTCGCCGGAGTCCTGGTTCGGGTGTTCTGGGCAGCGGCCATGGTGGGTTCCTCCCGGAAATTCTGGTGCAGTGTCTAAGCCTGCCACGGTGGGCCGCCGCCACCAAGCCGGGACCACGTTGGTTCGGGCCGCGTTGGTCCGGCCCGGACCGCGCCAACCCGCAGGTGGCGTTCCGCGAGGCCCAGCATCGATTCCGTCCGGGCGTGCAGTGTCAGGACCCCCCGGAAGGCCTGTCGCGGGCGGACGGCCAGCCAAACACCGGCAAACGTCAGGNGCAAGGACAATTCTCCGTCTCCGTTTGGACGTCGGACTTAACTTCCAAGACACCCCTGCGTGAAGCCTACGGCTAACTGCGATCAGCTGCCCGGGTGTTCCTAGCGTCCACTTCCAGTAGAAAAAGGTCAGCCAGGTTTAGCCAGTCACTGACCGGCAGCTCAGAGCGCCAGTCCTCAAGGAACTCCTCGGGCGTGGAATTCTGGTCGATGTCTTCCGACCGGAAGTTCTTGAACGGGGACGTCGACCTGTTCACCCGGAAGATGATGTTCCGGGGCTGGTTCACGGCGCCGAATTCGATCTTGGGGAGTGCCTCAGGTGACTGCACAGTGGGCTGCCATTGGCGCCAGGCGGACAGGAAAAGGACCTTCGAAGGCGATGTTGTCCGTGGCGATGTCAGTGACGCCGCGTGCCACAAGGGTCCCGAGAAACCCATTGGCCAGCACCAGCAATTTTTGGTTCTTCTCCATAGTCACTCAGCCTAATGCGCCGGCGAGGTTCGTTCCCTGGGCGGCAATACCGCTTGCCGAACGCCTGGATAAACGACGCAAAGCCCCATGGCGGACTGCACGCCAGCATTAAGTGTCGACGGCGGGAAGTTGACCGCGATCAGCGAGGAATACTGGTGGACCTCCAGGTAGCACTCCACCGAGTTCGGAGGACGTCCCTACTGAATACGTGTTCCCGCTGGCGTTCCTACTGCGAGACCTGGGCCCCCTTCGGCGACTCAGGAGTGTGCCGTATCCCGCCGCCAGTGCCCAGCAAAGGGGACATGTCTAGGAGGCCGGCCGGATGCAGCTCCAAGTTCGGATACCTGTCACGGCCAGAGTCCCACAATCAGAATCGCGACTCGAACCCGTGCTCGGTCGCCCGCTTGGCTATCAATGCGGGTGTAAGTCGATCGCATGTGAGGACTTTATGGAGAGGTCTCTGAACTGGGTGTGCAATCCGCCGCGTTTGGGCGAACAGGTCATTATGCCGACTTGGCAGGTGTGCCAGGCGCAGCATTTGCCACTGCCCGATCATGTCGGCGGGTTGGAGGTACTGGGTGCGCACTGTACTGCCTTGGAGGGTGACTTCGGCAGGCGTGCGCGGTAACGGTGCGACGGACCAATCGGAGCGGCCGTTGGTGAGGACTGTGCTGAGATGGAGGGCGTCATCGGTGTACTCGACGCCGGTTTTGACCCAGATTTGTTCACTGGCCCGGATCATGAGCCCAGCCTGGTCATAGAGGGTGTGGAAGTCGCCGGAAGGGTAACGGTGGCTGTGAAGTCGCCGGCGACCTCACGGTGAAGGAAGTGCCCGTTGTCGTGGATGAAGCCGTAATGGGTTTTCCGCCAGAAGTCCGTTTCCGGAGCTGAAGTGACGCTCAGGGACTATCTGCCGGCCGTCCAGCGGACTGCTTCATTTAGCCAGGTCATTCCGTCAAACACGGCGGTCCTCCTGTGGGTTTCGAATGAACTGCAGGTCATCTCTCGAGGGAGAGGAACCGATAAGGTGCTGGCAGATCCGCAGGAGCACCGGGGTGAGGGCGAGCAGGGTCGCGCAAAGTCCGGCCACGGCCAGCATGGACCCGCGCAGGTCTGCCGCTTCGGACCACAGCCCGACGTAGACAGGACCGAGGAGAAACCCGAGGTAGGACACGGTCGCGAGGAGGGATGTGGCCCTGCCGCGGGCTTCTTCGCGGGTGAAGCGGGATATCATTCCCAACAGGGTCGGATACAGGACCGCAGTGCCGGCGGCGGCGGCCGCCAGTCCGATCCAGGCGACGATGGTCGTTGGCGCAGCGGCAAGTATCGCCGCGCCGAGACTGGCAGCGGCCGCCCCAAGGATCAGTGTGCTCCTGGCCTGGGATGGTTTCAGGGCTCCGGCGCTGAATCGGGTGATGGCGACCACGGCGGCGAACACGGCAGGGGCGGTGGAGCTCAGCCCGGGACCGGTCCCCAGCTCGTCTTCAAAGAACACGGCGGACCAGCTCTGGTGGGCGTTTTCGCCGGCGAAGGCCAGAGCCCCGAGAGTTCCGAGGAGGAGGACTGCCAGCACCGGCACCTCTGCTCCGGCGCTGCCGCGGCGGTCCCGCGCTTCAGCTCCCTCTTCCCTCGCCCCGGGCGGGGCACCGGATGGAGTCCGGGGAGGAAGTGCGAGCAGGAGAAACAGACCGACAATGACCGATGCTGCAACGACAACGACGAAGGAGAACACGATGGGGGCGCCAAATGAAGCTGACAGACCGGTGCCCAGGCTGGAGACGACCACGAAGGCGGAAAACATGCCGTGGGAGCGCGTGATGACCGGTCTGGCCGCTGCCTGCTCCGCAGCCCCCGCCGCCGCGTTGATCGCGACGTCGGCCGCTCCGCTGGCCGCACCCACAAGCAGCAGGCCCACACACAAGCTCGTGAAGTCCGTCGCGCCCAATGCGATGATCAGCCCCGAGACTCCCTGACCCGTAAGGGCCACCGCCGCCGTGAAGCGGATCCCTAGCCGGTCGATTGCCCGGCCGGTCAGCAGCATGGCCGGCAGCGCCCCGGCACCAATGAACAACAGGGCCATCCCCAGCTGGCCATCGGAGATACCTGCCTGGGATCTGATGCCTGGAACCGACGCGCCCCAGGTGCCCCAAAAGATTCCGAACGCCGCGAACGACGCGTAGGACGCCAGGGATGGACTGAGGGCGGGAAACACTCGTGAGCGGATCATTTGTGTAACGATACACAAGTATGCTGGGTTCATGTCATCATCCGCTTCGGGCTCCCGAGTCACGCTCAGTGAGGTGGCACGCACGGCTGGGGTTTCCGTGATGACCGCCTCTTACACCTACAGCACCCCCTCGCGCGTGTCCGCGGCGTCCCGGGAGAAAGTACTGTTGGCCGCGGAGGTGCTGGGGTATCCCGGACCGGATCCCAGCGCCCGGTCCCTGCGCCGGGGAACCAGTGGCGCGCTCGGAGTGGTCTTGGGAGAGAGCCTTTCCTACGCCTTCGATGATCCCCAGGCGACGCGGTTTCTCGCCGGGATAGCAGATGTGTGCGCCGGGCACGGGCTGGCCATGACCATTCTTCCCACGAACGGTTCGGCTGAGGACGCACAGCGCATCCGAGCCGCAGCCGTAGACGGCTTCGTGGTGTGGACGACTACGGAGGATGACCCTGTCCTTGACGCCCTGGCGGTGACGGGCCGGCCGGTCACCATCCACGGCGGCCCGCAGAGGAACGAGTTCGGCCTGGTGGGCATCGAGGACAGGGCGGCGGCACGGGCGGTCGCGGAGGCGGGGCTGCGTCAGTGCAGGCGCCCGGCGGTTGTGAGCTTTCCCTTTTCCAAGGTACGGGCCGAAGCGCTCACTCTTGGGCCGGACCCCGCGGCAGCCACCTTCCCTGTCACCCGGAACCGGCTGCTGGGATTCCAGGACGCCATCACCGCCGCAGGATTCCACTGGAACCAGATCCCCGTGGCGGCGTGTTCGACCAACAGCGCCGCCGAGTCGGCACGGGCCGGCGAAAGACTGCTCAGCGGCGGCGACCGACCGGATCTGATCCTCACGATGAGTGATGAGCAGGCCCGAGGGGTCCTCGATGCTGCGGCGCAGGCTGGCATCCCGATTCCCACCGGTCTTGCTGTGACCGGGTGGGATGCCTCCGACACCGCACAGGACTGCCGGCTCACTACCATAGAGCAGGACCTCCGCGGGCAAGGAGCCGCCTGCGCCGAGGCCGTCATCACGGGCAACCCCACAGTTCAGCCGCAACCCTGGCGGCTGGTTACCGGGCGTACTACCCGGTAGCCGAGCAGTCATCTGAGAGCATGCGGAGTGGAACCGCTACCCCCATGAAGAGGCCCTCAATCACCGGACCGGCCCCCGCTGACCTCTCGAACCTCATGTCCTTCTATCTACCAACTTTGATGCATCCAGCGACGGTAGATTCCTTGCGTTCTGGCCGACATGGCGGCATTCCAACGGACCGTCGTTGATGGGGCGAGGCCGGTTAGGCGCTCGTTCCGGTCGGGCAGAACGGCGGTGGCGATGAGGAAAGAGCGCCACATCCCCGCTCCGGGCGTGCCGGCTGCGTCGAGGGCTTCATGGGTGATCTCTGTTTCGCTCCTAAGAACCGCATCCATCCCCAATTCATCAGGGTACACGGCGAACTTCCGGCTCACCTGCACCGCACCTGGGCCGCCGCTGACCCGGCGTGGCCCGCAGGTGGCGTTCCGCGAGGCCCAGCATCGATTCCGTCCGGGCGTGCAGTGTCAGGACCCCCCGGAAGGCCTGTCGCGGGCGGACGGCCAGCCAAACACCGGCAAACGTCAGGGTGGAGAGCAGCACCATGGTCAGGAGACCGAACGGACCTTCGGGCCAAGGCAGCGAAGCCCCGGGCAGTCCGGCCGTGATCCGTGCGGTTCCTGCTACGCCGGCGCTGAAAGTTCCTGCCACGGCGATCAGGGCGGTGGCCAACCAGGGTGCGGAGACCACCAGCGGGACAGCGGCCGTTCCCAGCAATGTCACCGGTGCCACCAGCGGGGCTGCCATCAGGTTCGCGAGCAGCGAGTACGTCGAGAACTGGGGCTGCAGGAGCACAATCACCGGGCCACACAGTAACTGAGCGGACAGCGGGACGGCCCAGGCCGCGGCTGCCCAGCGTGGAATCACCGCAGGGGTCCAGTCAATCATTCGTCTGCCCAGGACGATGATGCCCAGGGTTGCGAGTACTGACAACAGGAACCCAAAGCTGGTGCCCAGTCCGGGGTCGATCAGCAGCAGGCCTATCACGGCGAGGCAAAGGAAGCTGAGTCCGCGGCCCATCCGGCCCCCTGCCAGCGATGCGACCGCGATTGAACCCATCAGCGCAGCGCGCAGGACGCTGGCGTCCGGGCCCACGAGCACCACAAACATACCCAGGCCGGTCAACGCCAGTCCCGCTGCGGGGACCCGGGGCAGCCGAAGGCTGCGTGCAGCAAGCAGCAGTGCTCCCAGGACCAGGCCGCAGTTGGCCCCGCTGACCGCGGTCAGGTGGGTCATGCCCACCGTTTTCATCGCCGCATTGAGTCCTTCGTCCAGGGCGCTGGTATCTCCGGTGACCATGCCCGGCAGGAGACCGGCCGGATCGGCGGCAAGGAAGGACGCAGCGGAAACATATCGGACGCGCAGGTCCTTCGCTACGAGCTGCCAGCCCGGGGCGCCAGCATCATCGACTCCGGCGCCGCTGCCGGTCCCGGAGCCGGCGAGGGGTGGCAAGGAGGCCGACAGGACAGCGGCTTCCTGCTGGCCTGCGTCCGGTGGCTTCAGCTTGCCGGCGGTCCGGACTATCTGGCCAGGCACCAGGTCTCCCCAGCCTTCGCCGCCCTTGACCACCACCGGGGCACGGGTACGGATGACCCGGCCGCTGACGGTGACCTCCTCCGTCTGCGCCGGTACCGACCACCGCGCGGGCGGCCCCGCGCTTCCCGGGAGGGTCATGGCCCGCGGGGATCCGGTGACTTCCAGGATGGCCACTACGGAGTTGCCGGCGGCGACCGCTTCGGCGAACGGCCCATCATGGCGTTGCGACGAGGAGACGGCCGAATGGGCAGCGGCGGTTGCAGCCAGCACCAAAGCAACAGCTGTGGTCATGAGAAAGCTCCGCCGGCCGGCCCCAAGCCCCCTGCCGCGGGCGGCCCCTGTTAACAGGAACGCAGCCAGGAGCACCAAAGCGCAGCACAGCCCCACCAGTGCCACAGGGGAAAGCCATACGCCGGCCACGGCGGCACCCCAGACGAGGCAGGCGGGCAGCGCCAGCCTGACGTCGGTGCGCCGGCGCGGCACATCCGTTGATGAGTTCGCTGGCTCCTGGCCCCGAAGCTTCGCCCCGACGCGTTCACCCAGCCTGCGGACCTCCAGCCCGGCAGACTGGACGCCGGCACTCTGGATCCCTGCGGCCGTCGCCACGGGAATTGCGGGTGACGCTGGTGCCCCTTGGCCGTGGACGGCTGAGTCAACAAAGCGGCTCCACGGGCTGCGCCCGGCCATCTCAGACGCCTACCAGGGAAAGGAGTGTTTCGAGCATCTTGGGACCCACGCCGTCCACGGCGTCGAGCTCCTCGACCGATTTGAAGGGGCCGTGCTCCTTGCGCCAGTCCACGATCCGCTGCGCCAGCACGGGCCCAACCCTCGGCAGGGCGTCCAGTTCTTCGACGCCTGCCGAGTTGAGGTTGACCTTCCCTCCCGCTGACGCGGTCCCGCCGCCGCCAGGTCCCTCTCCTGCTTCCCCGGGTGCGCCGGTCGAAGCAGCAGGGATTTCTTCGCCGGCCTGGGGAACGTAGAGCTTTTGTCCGTCCGTCAGCACGGCAGCAAGGTTGAGGCGGTTCAGGTCTGCTGTGGGCGTGCCTCCGCCGGCCGCGGCGACTGCTTCGTGAACCCGGCTGCCAGCGGGCAACTGAACAATCCCGGGCACAGCGATGGCCCCGGCCACATGGATAATGACCGTGCCGGCCGGTGGACTTTCCGATGGCGGTTCAGGCGGCCCTGCCCCGTGGGGCTCCTGGCCTTGGGTTCCTTCCCCCGCGGGCAGGCTGCCCTCGGCGAAGATGTCTCTCAGTGGCATGGCTTCGGGCTGACCGGCAGCAACCTGTGACCAGAACCAAGCGCCGCCCAGCACCGCGAGTGCGGCGATGAACACGGCGACCCGCAGGCCCACCCGCCATCTCAGGGCCGGTCCCGTCTTACCGGTACCGGGAGGGGACTCATCAGCAGCCCCCGAAGCGGAGGCGTCACCGGGAACGTGAGCACCGCCGTCGTACTCAAAGACCTTTTCGTCGTCGGTCAGCAGAAGCCCCGGGCCGACTCCCAGCGTGGACCGCAGCCGGTCCCGGGCATGCCGGGCCCCCTGGCGTGCTGCTCCAGCGTCCCGGCGTGACATGCTTCCAACGCTAGGGATACAACGCCGCCGGTGACAGTCCGGGCCTGCCCTATGTGGAAACCGCTATGTGGAAACTGCGGGGAGCTCCGGCTCCGGGCTCCGCACAGTTGGGCCGCTCTCCCCCACGATCACCGCGAGCACGCCAAGTCCCGCGTGGGCTGCCAGTACGGCGGGCAGGGAGCTGATCTGGGCTCGCGGACAGCTTGGCAGGGCCGCAGACAGCCTGGCTGCCAAAGCTTCTGCCTCGGCCGGATTACCGAAGTGGTGGACGGCGAGGCGGGCCTGGCCGTGAGGGCGCGACGCTGCGTCCGCGGCGGCCAGCTCCTCGAGGCGGGCGACAGCTTTTGCCGCTGATCTGACCTTTTCCAGCGGCACGATCTTTCCGTCGTCGACGGCAAGGATGGGTTTGATGGCTAACATGGTCCCCAGCAGCGACGCGGCCGCGCCGATCCGACCGCCCCGGCGGAGCTGTTCAAGGCTGGGCACGTAGAAATAGACCTTGGCCCGCGCGAACTGCTCCGCCGCCGCGGCGGCTGCTGCTGTGGCGTCACTCCCTGCAGCGGCTGCTTCCACCGCGGCCTGCACACCCATGCCCAGCGCCATGCCCACAGTGCCGGAGTCAAGGATTTCCACGGGGATGGTCACCCGGCTGGCCGCCAGCCGGGCCGCATCCGCGGTCCCGGACAAGCCACCGGAAATGTGGATGGAGACCACGCTTTCGTAGCCTAGGCGTTCGGCGGCCAGGAAGACCTGTTCAAACTGTCCGGGTGACGGGCGGGACGTCTTGACCGACGTGCCACTGGCGAGTGCCAGCGCAATGGTTTCGGTGATGTCGTCTTCGCCCTCGCCGTAGATTTCCGCGCCCACCATAACGGGCATCGGGATGACAGTCAGGCGTCCGTCACGGGCACAGGCATGCACCCAGTCGGCCGGCAGTGCGGAGGCAGAATCGGTCACCACCGCGGTACGGACGACGACGGCGGGCGCCGCCGGGGCTGGCGGCAGTGGCGTGCCCTGGCGCGGGGCGGGGCGGAGGGCAGCCAGACGCTCCCGGAGCCAGAGCCACGCAGCGGCGTCACGGTCGGGCAAGAGTGCCTCCTGGTTTAGGGCCGGCCGCCGGTTGGGCCCGGCGGCCGGCGCCCCGGACTACGCCGGGACGATGTTGACCAGTTTAGGCGCCCGCACGATCACCGTGCGGATGCCGCGGCCGTCGAGCGCGCGCTGGACGTTTTCGCTGGCCAGCGCGAGATCGCGCAGTTCGTCTTCGCCGATCCCGGGCGAGACTTCGAGGCGGTCACGGACCTTGCCCTGGACCTGGACTACCGCGGTGACGGTCTCCTGGACCAGCAGCGCGTCGTCGTGCACCGGCCAGCCGGCGTTGGCTACGGACGCCGGGTGACCCAGGACGTTCCACATGTCCTCGGCGGTGTACGGCGCGAAGAGGCTCAGGATAACGGCAACGACTTCCGCCGCCTCCCGGACGGCGGGATCCGCCCCGCCGGCGCCGGTGTCGATGGTCTTGCGTGTTGCGTTGACCAGCTCCATCAGCTTGGCCACCACCACGTTGAACTTGTTGGTGTCCAGCAGCGCGGCGGCGTCAGCGATGGTGCGGTGCGTGACGGAGCGCAAGGCACGGTCACCGGCGGTTACATCGGCACCAGCCTCGCTGGTGACGTCCTGCGCCAGGCGCCAGGCGCGGGCCAGGAACTTTGCGGAGCCCGACGGCGAAACGTCCGCCCAGTCGACGTCGTCCTCCGGCGGGGACGCGAAGATCATGGTCAGGCGCACGGCGTCCACGCCGTACTTGTCCAGCTGCTCACTGAGGTCAACGCCGTTGCCCAGCGACTTGCTCATGGCCTTGCCCCCGTTGAGGACCTGGCCCTGGTTCAGCAGCGCACTGAAGGGTTCGTCGGCATCGATCATGCCAAGGTCGTGGATGACCTTGGTAAAGAACCGGGCGTATAGCAGATGCAGGATGGCGTGCTCCACGCCGCCCACATACTGGCCTACCGGCATCCACTCGTTGATCTTCGCCGGATCGAAGGGACCATCGGTGTACTGCGGCGAGACGAACCGCAGGAAGTACCAGGACGAGTCCACGAACGTGTCCATGGTGTCGGTGTCGCGCTTTGCCGGCCCGTGGCAGTTGGGGCAGTCAACGTTGACCCAGGCCTCGGCCGCAGCTAGCGGTGACGTGCCCTTCGGGGACAGGTCCTCGCCGCGCAAATCCGCCGGCAGCCTGACAGGCAGCTGCTCGTCGGGAACAGGAACCTCGCCGCAGGCAGGGCAGTGGATGATCGGGATGGGCGTTCCCCAGAACCGCTGGCGGCTCAACAGCCAGTCACGCAGGCGGAAGTTGACGAACTTCTCGCCCGTGCCCTGCTTTTCCAGGATGCCGATGGCAGCCGGGATGGCCTCTGTCTTCGGCAACCCATCAAGAATGCCTGAGTTGATCAGTGTGCCCTCGCCCGAGGTGGCCTTGCCGGAAACAGTGGGATCCTCTTCACCGGTATCCAGCACGGCGCGGACGGGCAGGTCGAACGTCTTGGCGAAGTCGAGGTCGCGCTGGTCGTGGGCCGGGACGGCCATGATGGCGCCTGTGCCGTAGTCGGCCAGGACGTAGTCCGCCGCCCAGACCGGCAGTTTTTCGCCGTTCAGCGGGTTGACGGCGTAGCGGCCGGTGAAGACGCCCGTCTTTTCACGTTCGGTGGACTGGCGTTCGATTTCGGTCAGCGCCTTGACCTGTTCGCGGTAGGCGTCCAGGGCGGCGGCGTGCTCCTCGGTGACAAGTTCGACGGCGATCGGCGCGTCGGCCGCGACAACAAAGAACGTGGCACCGTACAGGGTATCCGGGCGGGTGGTGAAAACGGTGACGTCCTTGGCAGGCTTGCCGCCGTGGGCTTCGATCACAAAGTTGACGTGGGCGCCTTCGGAGCGGCCGATCCAGTTCTTCTGCATCGCCAGCACCCGCTCGGGCCAGTGGCCGCGCAGCTCGTCCATGTCATCGAGCAGCCGGTCAGCGTACTCGGTGATCTTGAAGTACCACTGGTTCAGGGACTTCTTGGTGACGGGGGTGCCGCAGCGTTCGCAGGCACCGTTGACTACCTGTTCATTGGCCAGGACGGTCTGGTCCTTGGGGCACCAGTTGACCGGGGAGTCCTTGCGGTATGCCAGGCCCCGCTCGTAGAAGCGCTTGAACAGCCACTGGGTCCAGCGGTAGTACTCGGGGTCCGAGGTGTGCACCCGCCGGGACCAGTCCGCGGAGATCGCGTAACGCTTGAACGATGCCGCCTGGGTGTCGATGTTGGCGTAGGTCCACTCGCTCGGGTGCGCATTGCGCTTGATGGCGGCGTTTTCGGCCGGCAGGCCAAAGGAATCCCAGCCGATCGGGTGCAGGACGTCGAAGCCCTTTTGCCGCAGGTACCGGGCAACAACATCGCCCATGGCAAAAGCCTCGGCGTGGCCCATGTGCAGGTCACCCGAGGGGTACGGGAACATGTCCAGCACGTAGCGGCGCTCGCGGGAACCATCATCCACCGGGGTGAAAACCTTAAGGTCCTCCCACACCTGCGGCCACTTGGCCTCCATCGCCGCGAAGCTGTAGGCACCCTCTTCGGGTGTTTCCGCCGACACTGTTGCTGTTCCGGTCTCTGTCTCCGGCTGAACGCTCACTGCTGCCCTCTTCTGTTCTGTTGCGGCATCGGTGCTGCCACAACGGTCTGATCCCCTCTGCTGCCGGCCCGGAAACAAGCCCGGACACACAAAAGCCCCTCTCCATGGAGGGGCAGCCGCGCGGCATTCCGGTAGTTTCCGGACACCGGGCGGCTAGCTAAGCAGAAGGATCGCACGCATAGGACTACTTTAGCCTACCCACCGCCGGTGGGCAGGCCCAGACTGAAGGCCTCCGGCAGGGCGCTGCCCGGCCCGCGTGTACTTGGGCGGGCAGCCGGCCGCGACGAAACAGAAGCCCGCCAAGCAGTTTCTATCAGCCGCTTGCCGCAGCGTACTGAAGGGAACGCGTCCCCTGCGCAGGTTTGACACACTCCTGGGCCTTGCCCAGCATTAGGCGGTGCTTCGTGAGGAACAGGCCCGGGACTTCACCCTGCGTTGGCCGCTGCTGCGCCGCTACCTAACGGCGATCGGTGAACATCTTCGGGCCAGCGGGATCATTGACGGCCCCGAGGACTTCTCCCAGTTCCAGACCGGCGAGATCCTCGTGGCCAGGGCCACAGCACCCGCATGGACCCCGCTGTTTGCCGTCGCGGCCGCTGTGGTCTGAGGACCGGTTAACCTGTCACGGTCGACGGAAGTGCCGGCACCGTCGAAGTGGACAGTGCCGCCGGGCCCATTAGGTAGCCCTGAGCTCTTCGCCAAAGTAAACCCTAGTGAGCGGTGGCTCAAGGGGGTAGATTCCACCCTTGCCAGCGGGGGAGAATCGGTCCACTGTATTCTCAAGTCTGTGGGGAAACTAGACGGTCTCGGGTCGAGGAGCCTGATATGTATTCTTGGCGTCAATGTCCAGTACATCGATGTGATGGGCTGAAAATTCCGTCCTTCACCCCTGCGAAGAACTAGCGAGGGACTGACCGTGTTCGGCTGGGTTACCCGGTTCAGCATGCAGTTCCGAATCTTGGTTCTCGCCCTCGCGGCGGGCCTCATAACTTTTGGCGTCGTGAACGTCCCACGTATGGCCGTGGACACCATGCCGGAGTTCGCCCCCGCACAGGTAGAGATCCAGACTGAGGCCCTAGGGCTCTCCGCGGTTGAAGTTGAGCAGCTCATCACCGCACCGATGGAGGCAGACCTCCTCAATGGGGTCGCCTGGCTGGACGAGATCCGCTCGAAATCCGTCCCGGGGCTGTCGTCCATCGAACTGGTCTTCGAGCCAGGCACGGACCTCCTGCGCGCACGCCAGTTGGTCGCGGAACGGATGACGCAGGCGCACGCGCTGCCTAACGTCTCATCGCCGCCGCTGATCATGCAGCCCATGTCCTCCACCAGCCGCGTGCTGATGGTCAAAATGGGCTCCAAGGAACTCTCCGGCATTGAGATGTCAGTGCTGGCCCGGTGGAAGATCAAGCCTCGGCTCATCGGTATCCCGGGCGTGGCGAACGTGTCCATCTGGGGACAGCGCGAACAGCAGCTGCAGGTGGAGGTCACTCCGACGCAGCTGCGTGACAAGGGCATTACCCTGGAGCAGCTTGTGAAGACCACGGGTAACGCCGTCTGGGTTTCGCCGTTGAGCTTCCTCGAGGCTTCGACGCCGGGGACCGGCGGTTTCGTGGAGTCGCCGAATCAGCGCCTTGGCATCCAGCACGTCCTTCCCATCCGCACGCCGGCCGACCTGGCCAAGGTCAGCGTGGAGGAAACGGACCCGCAGTTGCTCCTGGGCGACATTGCCCAGGTCAAGGAAGACCACCAGCCGCTGATCGGCGACGCCGTTGTCGGGGCGGACGCCGGCCTGATGCTGGTGATCGAGAAGTTCCCCGGCACCAGCGCCCTGGAGGTCACCCGTAATGTTGAGGCCGCCCTCAAGGACATGGAGCCGGGCCTCACGGGGGTCCAGATCGATACGTCCGTCTTCCGGCCTGCGACCGGTGTTCAGGACTCCGTCAACAACCTCGGCCTGGCGCTCCTGATCAGCCTGCTGATTGCGGCAGCACTGTTTTGGCTGCTGTTCCGGTCCTGGCGGGTCGCCGTGATCGCACTCGTGGCCAGCGCCACAACCGTCACGACGGCGGCGGCGGTGCTGTTCGCCCAAAACGCAACACTTAACATCACCGTCCTGATGGGAGTTCTGCTTGGCACGTCAGTGATCGTGGGCGACATCGTGGAAGACGTTCAGGCCCACCGACGACAGCACGCCGTCCGCGAGGCGACTGATGTCGAGGCTACCCCGAGGTCGCGCAGCAGCTACATCGTCCGCGGGGTCCGCACACCGCTGTTCCACGCATCGCTAATGATGGTGATTGTCCTCATTCCGACGCTCTTCGTGACTGGAGTCGGCGGCTCGTTCTTTTCGCCGCTTGTCTGGTCGCTTGCGCTGACCCTGGCCGCCGCCCTGATCGTGGGCCTGTCCGTCACGCCGGTGCTGGCGTACTTTCTACTTCAGCCAAAGACGGCAAATTACACGGAATTTCCGGCCGTCGGGCGTGGGAAGGCGTACTACGACCGCGCGGTGGGCCGGATCAACGCCCGGAAGCCCCTGGCCATTGTGGCCGTCGTGGTCCTTGGGATCCTTGGCGTCGCTGCCGGCTCGCAACTGGCAGGAAACCGGCCCCTCGTTCCCACCATGCCCGACAGGACCCTGTTGGTCCAGTGGGACACCATGGCCGGGACGTCCAACGACGAAGTCCGGCGCATCGCCGCCCGGGCCTCCGATGAACTCAGGGCCCTCCCGGGAGTTTCCGGAGTCGGCGGGCATGTGGGCCGCGCCATCTCCGCGGATCAAGTGGTCGGCAACAGCTCTGCAGAACTGTGGGTGTCGATCGCACCGGACGCGAACTTCGGCGAAACGGAGCAGGCAGTACGGGACGTGGTGCAGGGCTACCCCGGCATCGCGCACAACGTGCTGAACTACTCGCAACAGACCATCGGCGACATGCGCTCCAGCCTGGAACCGGGCTTCGCCGTCCGGGTCTACGGAACGGAAATGCCGGTGCTGCGCGAGAAGGCAGAAGAGGTCCGCCAGGCCCTACAGAAGATTGACGGCGTGAACAACCCGACCATCGACGCTGCTGCCATGACCCCGATCGTCGAGGTCGAGGTCAATCTCGAAGCTGCCCAAAAATTCGGCATCAAGCCCGGTGATGCAAGGCGCGCCGCGGCCACGCTCATGCAGGGCATCGTCGTGGGCAACCTCTTTGAACAGCAGAAGGTCTTCGAAGTCGTAGTCCGCGGTGCGGTTGGCGTCCGGGACGACCTGACCAGCATCCGTGAATTGCTCCTCGATACCCCTAATGGCGGCCATGTCCAGCTCGGCCAAGTGGCCGATGTCCGGATGGTTCCCAATGAAGTGGTCATCCTGCACGATGACACCTCACGGCGGATCGACGTTGTGGCTGACGTCAGTGGTCGCCCGCTCGCAGACATCCAGCGGGATATCGAGGCGGCAATCCAACAAATCCAGTTCCCGCTCGAGTATCACGCCGAGGTCCCGACGAAATACAGCCAGCTGCAGGCCGCAGACACCTTGGTCCATGGGCTCGGAATCGCGGCCATTCTGGCTGTACTGCTTCTGCTCCAGACAGCAGTGCGGAGCTGGAACCTTGCCCTCGCCGTCTTCCTGACGCTTCCCGCGGCGATGGCGGGAGCTGCGGTCGCCGCATGGATCAGGGCGGAGTCTCTGTCCTGGCTGTCACTGACGGCGTTTGCGGCCGTCCTGGCCATCGCTGCACGTAATGCGGTTCTCCTGTCCGCGCGTGTTGACGAAATCTGGCGCGAACCTGCCCAGTTGTCCCGCACTGACGTGGTCATGATGGCGGCCCGGGACCGGATTTCTCCGATCCTGAAATCCGCCCTGATGACGTTCCTCGTGCTGATACCGCCCGCCCTCCTCGGCGGCACGGTAGGCCAGGCGTTAATGCTGCCGATGCTGCTGATCATTGGCGGCGGCCTGGTGACCACAACGCTCGTCGGGCTCTTTGTGCTCCCGCTGCTCACGCTCTGGTTCGGCCCCCGCACCGAGCCGGAGGAGTGGTCAGAGGTCTACGAATCGGAAGTTCCAGTCACCCCCGTTATGCCGGAAAAGGTGGAAGTATCATGACCAGCAAAAGGACCCTGGGGCGCCTGCCCGTGGCGGCCGCTGTCTGTGCAGCACTGCTGTTTTCACTGCCCGCCTGTGCTCAACCCGCAGCCGTGGCAGAATCCGTTTCTGAAGCGCCTGCCACGGTGGAAAAAAATGCCACCACCGGCATTGCACGCATCACACTGAGCCAGCGGGCCATTGAACGGCTGGAGCTGCAAACTGACACGGTCAAACCGGGTCCGGCGGGCGCAGGCGTCCTGTTCCCTTACGCAGCGCTGCTGTACGACGCGCAAGGGAAGACCTGGGTCTACATCAACCCCGAGCCACGGGTGTACGAGCGCCAGTCCGTCACGGTGACCAAAATCGAAGCGGGCGCGGTCACAGCCAGCGTCGGCCCAGCCGTGGGAACGCCAGTGGTAACGGTAGCCGCGGCTGAGTTGTTCGGCGCAGAGTTCGTTACGGGCAAATGACATGCGCCGGATAGTCGCGGCAAGCCTAAGGTTCAGATCGATCATCATTGCGATGGCAGCGGCCCTGATGATGGTGGGCGGCGCCCAGCTCAGCAGTGCCTCGGTGGACGTGTTCCCTGAATTCGCGCCGCCGAAAGTGGAGGTCCAGACAGCCTGCT
The DNA here is from genome assembly GCF_055412845.1 of Pseudarthrobacter adonitolis. NCBI lineage: Bacteria > Bacillati > Actinomycetota > Actinomycetes > Micrococcales > Micrococcaceae > Pseudarthrobacter > Pseudarthrobacter adonitolis. The sequence goes on from NZ_JBVAYW010000002.1 coordinate 233,565, forward strand.
TGGGGCTCACTGCCGCTGAGGTGGAAGAACTCGTTTCGGTTCCTATGGAAGAAGCCTTCAACGGCATCGACGGCCTCCACCACATGCGGTCCAAGTCGGTACCGCAGCTGTCCTCGATTGTGATGGAATTCGAGAACGGCACGGATCTGCTCACTGCCCGGCAGCTGGTGTCCGAACGGATGGCGACGGTCATTCCGACGCTGCCCACCTGGGCGGCGCCGCCGGTCATGCTGCAGCCCCTGTCCTCCACCAGCCGGGTCATGAAGATCGGGCTGTCCTCCGACACCCGGTCCTTGATCGAGATGTCAATGATCTCCTACTGGAACATCAGGGCCCATCTGCTCCGAGTTCCCGGCGTGGCAAACGTGGCAATCTGGGGCGAACGTCTCCAGATGCTTCAGGTCCAGACTGACCCGGCCAAGCTGGCAGCAAACAAGGTCAGCCTGGAAACCGTCATGAGTACCACCGCCAACGCCCTCGACGCCGGCCTGCTCCAGTATTCCTCCGGTGCCATGATCGGCACCGGCGGTTCCCTGGACACACCCAGCCAGACAATCGGGATCAGGCATGTACAGCCCATCACCACACCTGCGGACCTCGCGAAGGTGGCACTGGAGGATCGTGAGGGACAGACCCCGCTCCAGCTGGGCGACGTGGCAAATGTGGTGGAGGACCACCAGCAGCTGATCGGTGACGCCGTCATTAACGGCGGACCGGGTCTGATGCTGATCGTGGAAAAACTGCCTTGGGGCAACACCCTCGAAGTGACGCGGGGGGTGGAAGAGGCCATGAAGCAGCTCGAACCCGGCCTGACGGGAATCGCTGTGGACACGGCCATATTCCGGCCGGCAACTTTCATTGAGGAATCCCTCGACAACCTGGGCATAGCCCTGCTGCTGGGATGCCTGCTGGTCATCCTGGTGTTGAGTGTCTTCCTCTTCCAGTGGCGGACAGCACTGGTCAGCGTGCTGGCCATCCCGTTGTCCCTGGTGGCGGCGGCGCTCGTGTTGTATTGGACCGGCGGCACGATCAATACCATGGTGCTTGCGGGGCTGGTGATCGCCGTCGGAGTGGTAGTGGACGATGCCATCATCGACGTCGAGAATATCGTCAGACGGCTCCGGCACCACCGGGCCAGTGGCGCGACCGGAAGCACCGCCAGGGTAGTGGTCAACGCCTCGCTTGAGGTCCGCGGACCGATTGTGTACGCCACGTTGATCATCGTCGCGGCCACGGTTCCGATCTTCTTCCTGGACGGACTGACAGGGGCGTTCTTCCGGCCGCTGGCCACGTCCTACACGCTCGCGGTGATCGCGTCCATGCTCGTGGCGCTGACGGTCACGCCGGCAATGGCGTACATCGTCCTGCGAAAGGCCAAGCTGGAGGACCGCGATCCGCCGGTGGTCAGGGTCCTGAAGCGCAGGTACGCCAACGCGCTCCGGCCTATTCTCCGCCGTCCTGTCCCCGGCTACCTGACACTGGCCGCCGTCGGGGTGGTCGGCATCGTGGCGGCGCCGCTGCTGGGCCAATCGTTGCTCCCGGAATTTAAGGAGCGTGATTTCCTGATGCACTGGCTCACGCAGCCTGGCACGTCCAACTCCGAGGAAGTTCGCGTCAGCGAGCTGGCCTGCAAGGAACTCATGACAATCCCGGGCGTCAACAATTGCGGGGCCCACACCGGACAGGCATTCAACGCCGATGAGGTGGTGGGCGTCTACTTCGGTGAGAACTGGATCAGCGTTGACCCCGCCGTCGACTATGACCAAACCTTGGCAGCAGTCGCGGCGGTCGTCGACGGGTACCCCGGAATCCAACGGGACGTGCAGACGTACCTCAAGGAACGCATTCGCGAGGTACTCACCGGAACCGGTTACGCCGTCGTCGTCCGTGTCTACGGAGACGACCTTGCGACGCTGCGGCAGGAGGCCGGCAAGATCAAGGAAATCCTGGGTGGCATTGACGGCGCGATCGGAGCGAAGGTGGCTCTCCAGGCCAACGTTCCGCAGATCGAAGTGGAAGTGAACCTGGAGGCGGCGAACCGCTACGGGTTGAAACCGGGCGACGTGCGGCGTGCCGCGGCGACCTTTGTTGCCGGTGAAGAAGTCGGCGACATCTACCGGGACGGGAAGGCCTACGACGTCCAGGTGTGGAGCCCGCCGGAGGCCCGGACGAGTGTCACGAGCATTGAGAACCTTCCCCTCGATACGCCGAGCGGGCAAAAGATCCGGATGGCTGATGTGGCCAAGATTTCGGTCCAGCCCACGCCCAATGTCATTGAGCGGTCGGAGGGATCCAGGCGCATCGACGTCAGCGCCAACGTCAAGGAAGGTGATCTGGCAAAGGTCGTGGAGAAGCTCAATTCCGAAATGGAATCTGTTCAGTTCCCGGTCGGCTACAGCGCGGCTGTCCTCGGCGAATACGCCGAACGCCAGGCCGCATCCCAACGGCTGCTGCTCTACTCCATTGGCGCGGTCATCGTCGTCTTCCTTCTCCTGCAGGCTGCTTTCAAGAGTTGGCGGCTGGCCACCCTGGCCATCCTGACCCTGCCGGTGGCACTCGTGGGCGGGGTGATAGCTGCCCACCTCAGCGGCGGAATCCTGTCCCTGGGTTCGCTGGTTGGATTCCTGACCCTCATGGGGATCGCGGCACGCAACGGCATCCTGCTCATCAACCACTGCCAGCATCTGGAGCAGTACGAGGGCATGCCCTTTGGACCTTCCCTGGTGCTTCGGGGGGCTGCAGAGCGCTTGTCGCCGATCCTCATGACCACACTCGCTACTGCCCTGGCCCTCGTGCCGCTGGTGGTGATGGGGAACATCCCGGGCCACGAGATCGAGCATCCTATGGCGGTGGTGATCCTAGGCGGGCTAGTCACGTCAACGCTGGTCAACCTGTTCATCGTCCCCTCGCTGTACCTGCGTTTCGCCAGAGGCGGCCGCGGCCGCCGGCACGGGTCACACGAGTTGCAACCCGCCCCTGCCGTTTAGGCGGATCCTTCCCCCCGAGTATGAGAGGCACGTCACCTGGCTTTTCGAGCACAGGTGCGCCCAGCACTTTCATCAGCGGCTTGCCAAGGCCCGGGCCGGCATCGCCATGCAGGCCAGGCCCCGGACCGGCACACCGGACTATGTCCAGGCCTATGCACCCAAGGTTCACTTCCTTGACTGCGGGACAGTGTTCCAGAAAAACCAGACGTCTGCGTCCCGACTGGCTGCTACGACGATGTACTGGTGATCGATGAATACAACCCGCTGGAACCGCCTGAGGCAGGCCACCAGCGGAAGTTCTACTCAGCCGGAACAAGGTTGGTGAAAGTCACCGCCGTCGGCGGTCCCAACCAGGAATTCATGGACCTGGTGAAAGTGAAGAAGCTGGGCGCCGCGCAGTTTGCGGCCGTCAACACCCAAGCGTTGGAACTGGATGAGCGGGCATACTCGGTCAGCAGAAGCATCTATGCGAAGACACCGCCGGCAGAACTGGAAGGACCCGCTCCGGCTTCCTGAACGCGCACGAGAGCCGCGCACCAGAGGGGGAGGACGGCATGCAGGCCGTCCTCCCCCTCTGGTGCTGTTCGCCGTCCGGTCCGTGGTGCCTTAGCGCACGTCCTCGTCAACCCAGTCCATGGATTTGGTGACTGCCTTCTTCCAGAGGCGCAGCTGCCGGTCCTGCTCGGCCTGGTCCAGTTTCGGTTCCCACCGCTTGTCCTCAGACCAGTTGGCCGACAGCTCACCGAGATCCTTCCAGAACCCGACGGCGAGGCCCGCGGCGTAGGCCGCACCCAGTGCGGTGGTTTCCACTACCTTGGGCCGGATCACCGGAACGCCCAGGATGTCCGCCTGGAACTGCATGAGCGCGTCGTTGGCCACCATGCCGCCGTCGACCTTCAGTTCAGTCAACGGGACGCCGGAGTCCGCGTTGACCGCGTCCAGTACCTCGCGGGTCTGGAAGGCCGTGGCCTCCAGCGCCGCCCGGGCGATGTGGTTCTTGTTGACGAACCGGGTCAGGCCTACGATGGCGCCGCGGGCGTCCGAGCGCCAGTACGGGGCAAAGAGGCCCGAGAACGCCGGAACAATGTAGACTCCGCCGTTGTCTTGGACGGCCGCCGCCAGCGTTTCCACTTCCGGCGCGCTGCTGATCATGCCCAGGTTGTCGCGCAGCCATTGAATTAGGGAACCGGTGACCGCGATGGAGCCTTCCAGCGCATAGTGCGTTGGGGCATCGCCGAGCTTGTACCCGACCGTGGTGAGTAGTCCGTTCTTCGAATGAATAATCTCCTCGCCGGTGTTGAAGATCAGGAAGCACCCGGTGCCGTACGTGTTTTTGGCTTCACCGGCCTCGAACGCCGCCTGGCCGAACGTGGCCGCCTGCTGGTCACCCAGGATGCCGGCGACGGGAACTTCGCGCAGCAGCTGGGAGGTGTGCACGCTGCCGTAGACCTCCGAGGAGGACTTAATGGCCGGCATCATGCTCAGCGGCACTCCGAAGATGCCCAGGATCTCCTCATCCCAACTCAGCGTTTCGAGGTCCATGAACAGAGTGCGGGAGGCATTGGTGACGTCCGTGGCGTGCACGCCGCCGTCCACCCCGCCGGTCAGGTTCCAGAGCACCCAGGAATCGGTGTTGCCGAAGACCAGGTCACCGGCGTCCGCCTTGGCCCGGGCCCCGTCGACGTTATCCAGGATCCACTTGATCTTCGTGCCGGAAAAATAGGTGGCCAGGGGCAGTCCGACTTTCTGCTTGAACCGCTCCGGGCCGCCGTCCTTGGCCAGCTCATCTACGATGTCCTGAGTCCGGGTATCCTGCCAGACAATCGCGTTGTAGACGGCCTCGCCGGTGGTCTTGTCCCAGACGACGGCTGTCTCGCGCTGGTTGGTAATTCCGACGGCGGCGATATCGTGCCGGGTCAGGTTCGCCTTGGAGAGGGCGGAAGCGATCACCTCGCGGGTGTTGTTCCAGATCTCGGCAGGGTTGTGCTCTACCCAGCCCGCCTGCGGGAAGATCTGCTCGTGCTCCATCTGGCCCGAGGACACGATGGTGCCACTGTGGTCAAAGATGATGGCGCGGGAGCTGGTGGTGCCCTGGTCGATGGCGATTACGTATTGGTTCATGGTGACGTCCTTGTCTGTATTTCGTGTGCGTTTGAAATGGTTACTAGCCGGCGAGGGCAGGCATGATCATGGGAACCCAGAGGGCGACCAGACCGGCAAGCGTCCCGCCAACCAGCGGCCCCACCACGGGGATCCAGGAGTAAGCCCAGTCACTTGAACCCTTGCCCTTGATGGGCAGGAGTGCGTGTGCGATACGCGGCCCGAGGTCACGGGCGGGATTGATGGCATAGCCCGTCGGTCCGCCCAGTGATACACCGATGCCCACCACGAGCAGGGCGACCGCCAGCGGCCCCAGGCCCGAGGGCGTCCCGCCAAATGTCAGGATGACGAATACCAGGACGAACGTGCCGATGATCTCCGTAACAAGGTTCCATGGCGTGGAGCGGATGGCCGGACCGGTGGAGAACGTCGCTAGCTTGTTGGCTGCCACGGGTTCGACATCGAAATGCTGCTTGTACGCGGCCCAGCAAATGACCGCGCCCAGGAATGCCCCCAGCAATTCACCGCCGAAGTACGTGAGAGTCGAGGCGATGTCAACCGTGACACCGGGAGCATACTCGCTCTTGCCGTTAACCAGTAGGCCCAGCGTGACGGCGGGATTGAGGTGGGCGCCGGATTTGGCGGCAACGAAAACACCCGCGAAGACGGCGATCCCCCACCCCCAGGTGACCATCAGGAACCCGCCGCTGTTGCCTTTTGTGCCCTTCAGGGCAACGTTGGCCACGACACCGCAACCCAGAAGGGTGAGCATCGCCGTTCCGAAGACTTCGGAAAGAAAAACAATTTCAAGAGACATCGTTGACTCCTCTATTTCTGTTTTCGGTCCTTCGCGGGTTGAAGGACCGTTGAACCGGAGCGCTTAGACGCCCCGGCTGCAGCCTGGCCTGCCTAGGCCACCAGGCTGTGGATCTGCACGCCGTGGAAGCGCTCCAGCACCTCCCGCGCTCGTTGGATCTCGGCAGCCTTGGCTGCCGCGTCCCAACCGAGCGGGGCGGAAAGGACATCGGACACCTCGACGAGGAGTTCACCCGTAACCAGCCCCCGGAAGGCAAGCGACGTACGCCGGACCAGGACATCGATGAGGTGCCCGATCTGCTCATTCCGGGCCATGAACTCCAGCTCCCGGACGCTGAGTTCGCGGGTGGAACGGAGCAGCCTGTCCGGGCCGGCATCAAGGTAGGCGATCACGTCGGCGGCCCTCGTGCCGTAGCGCGTCAGCAGGATGGCGGTGCGGTCAGCGTCCCGGCCGGCGCCCATGTGCGCCTTGATCCATTTCTGGATTCCGGTCTCATCCTCGGGGAAGCCGGCCCCTCCTCCGATGGCGAGCTTCGCCGTCGAGACCTTCCGTTCCATCCCCAGCTCGGCAAGCACATCATTTGCCATGTGCTCGGCCAGAGCCCGGAAAGTGGTCCACTTGCCGCCCACCAGGCTGAGTACGACGGCGGTTCCTGCGCCGGGTGCCCCGGCAGCCGGGGTGCGCCGCTCAATGCGGTAGTCGCGCGAGACAAACCCCGGCTGGGTGGCGTCGTGGCGTGGCAGCGGGCGGACGCCGGAGAACGTGTAAACGATCTGGTCACGCCGCACGCTGATGTCCGGGAAGACGTGGCCGATCAGGTTGAAGAAGTACTCGATCTCCTCATCCGTGCACACCGCGTCCTGCGTCATGTCCGCGTTGACATCAGTGGTTCCCACCAGGACCCGGTCGCCCATGGGATAGATGAGGACGATCCGGCCGTCCGTGTGCTCAAAGAAGATCTCCCGGCCTTTGCAGGCCTCGAGCAGGACCGGGTGGTCCAGCACAATGTGCGATCCCTTCGTGCCGCCCATAAAGGCCGACGCCGCCCCCATGGCTTCGTTGGTCAGGTCCACCCAGGCGCCGGTGGTGTTGACGATGACGTCCGCGGTGAAATCAAACAGCTCGCCAGTCAGTTCGTCGCGGAGCTGGACCGTGGTGCCGGACTGCGTGGCAGCCCCGCCGAGAGAATGCAGTGCGAGGTAGTTGCTCGCCCGGGCTGTTGAGCTTTCCGGTCCGCCACTGGCCTGCCCTGCCTTCTCACCGTCCTGGAGCACATCGAGCGTGAGCCGCTCGGGGTTGTGTACCGAGGCGTCGAAGTAGGTGGCTGCGTATTTGATTCCGGGGTGCAGGTGCGGCAGCTCGGCGAGGGCCCGCTTACGTCCGCGGAACTGGTGGCGCGGCACGGTGCCGCCGTCGCGGGAGAACGAGTCGTACATGCTGAGCCCAAGTTTGATCAGGAAGGCGCCGCGCTCCTTGGGTTTGCCCTGCTGCTTGTGCGTGAGGAACCGCAAGGGTGCGGACAGGACGCCGGAAAAGGTGCTGAAGATGGGGATAGTGGTCTGGAGGGGCTTCACATAGTGCGGTGCGATCCGCAGGAGGCGGTTGCGTTCCATCACGGATTCCCGGACGAGGCGGAATTCACCGTTTTCGAGGTAACGGATGCCGCCATGAATCATATGGGAGGACGCACCGCTGGCACCCTGGCAGTAGTCGCCACGCTCCACCAGGGCCACGTCCACTCCCTGCAGGGCGAGGTCCCGGAAGGTTCCCACGCCGTTGATGCCACCGCCGATGATCAATACCTTGGCGTGCGGACGATTCCGCAGACCCTGGACCGATGCGCGCGGCACGGTGCTGTGGGCGGGCGTGGCGCCGGTATGACCGAGTGAATCCTTGAGTCCCAAAACTGCTCCCTGGGTTTGTTGGCGTGCGGGCATCCGCCGGATGCACCGCCGTTCTTCAACTATTGTTTGGACTATTGGAAAATGGTGTCAAGCACTATGCACAAACGTGCAGAATGGAAACAGAATGACGCTTTCCCGACACTCGGATGCGCTCCGGGCTGCACAGATGTACTACCTCCAGGATCTGACCATGGACGCGATCGCCCGGGAACTTCGGACGTCCCGGTCCACCGTTTCCAGGCTTCTTTCCGCGGCCCGGGATACGGGCCTGGTGCAAATCCAGATCCGCAATCCGCTGGACACCGGCCCCGAGCTGGAAAGTATGATCCGGCGCGAGTACAGCGTGGACGTGCACGTTGTTCCGGTCCTTGAGTCCCTCAACGAGGCGGAAACACTGGACCGCGTGGCTATGCAGGCAGCACGCACCATCGGCCCGCTGGTGGATTCCAATGCGATTATCGGCGTCGCGTGGGGATCAACGCTCAGCGCCGTCAGCAGGCACCTCACCCGCAAGATCACCCACGACACGGTGGTGGTCCAATTGAACGGCGCCGGAAACATGCACACCACCGGCATCACCTACGCCAGTGACATCATGCGCCGTTTCGGAAGTGCCTACGGGGCGCGGGTAGAGCAGTTCCCCGTTCCGGCGTTCTTTGACCACGCCGCCACCAAGACCGCCATGTGGAATGAGCGCAGCGTGCAGCGGATCCTGGACCTGCAGGCCAGGATGAGCATCGCAGTCTTCGGCGTCGGATCCGTGGATGCGGACTACCCCAGCCACGTCTATGCAGGCGGATACCTGGACGAAAGCGACCTGAAGAACCTAGCCAATTCGGATGTCGTGGGTGACGTTGCCACGGTCTTTTTCCGGCGTGACGGATCCTCTGACGGCATCGTCCTGAACGAACGCTCCACCGGTCCGGCGCTCTCCCAGCTGCGCCAGGTCCGGCGTCGGATCTGCGTGGTCTCCGGTGCGTCGAAGATCAACGGTCTGCGCGGTGCCCTCTCCGCCGGACTTGCCACCGACCTTATCTTGGATGAAGCCACCGCGCGCCGTCTGGTGGGCTTTGGCGGTGTCGCCTGGCCCAATGGGTAAAGTCAATGCTATGAAAACCTCACCCCGCCTCAGCCTCAACAACGGCGTGCTGATCGACCAGTTGGGATTCGGGCTGTACAAAGTTCCGGCAGCGGAAACATCCGGCCTGGTGGCCACGGCACTGGGCACCGGATACCGCCACTTTGATACGGCAGCCATGTACGGCAACGAAACCGGCGTGGCGCGCGGACTCGGCCCCGCCATGGATTCCGAAGGCAGAAGCGGCGGCTCCGGGGAATCCTCGCCTGGCCTGCGGCGGGAAGACGTATTCATTACCACGAAAGTCTGGAACGATGACCAGGGGTACGACGCGACGCTCCGTGCCTTCGATACCTCCATGGTCAACCTCGGCCTGGACTACGTGGACATGTACCTGATCCACTGGCCCTGCGCCAAGCTGGATCTGTTCACCGACACATACCGCGCCCTCGAAACCCTGTACCGCGAAGGCAAGGCCCGGGCCATCGGTGTCTGCAACTTCCAGCCGGCGCACCTGGACCGCCTGCTCGAGAGTGCCGAAGTGGTACCCGCCGTGAACCAGATTGAACTGCACCCGTGGCTTCAGCAGGCGGAGCTCAGGGACAAGCACCACACCGTAGGCATCCGGACGGAAGCCTGGAGCCCCCTGGGGCGCGGACACGTGCTGTCGGATCCCGTGGTCCTTGCCCTGGCGGCCGAACACAGCAGGACAGCGGCCCAGATCATTCTTCGGTGGCATATCCAGCTGGGGAACATCGCCATCCCCAAGGCAAGCTCCGAGTCCCGGATCAGGGAAAACCTGGACGTCTTTGGCTTTGAACTTTCAGACCGCGACATGGCAGCCTTGGCTGAGCTTGACCGCGGGCAGCGCACCGGGTCCCACCCCGACAACGTCAACTAGGACCGAGGGTCATGAAAACCGCCGATCAACAGCCATCCCCTGCGCCCTCGTTCTTCAGCCCCGGGCTGGCGGCCCGCACCCGGGCCGCCGACATCGTGATCAATGGCAGCGCCGTGGCGTACTGGACCTACGAACCAGTCCAGGCCTCACCTGATACCCGCACCATCCTGGTCATCCACGGCTTCCGCGGCGATCACCACGGCCTGCTCCGGGTGGCAGACCAGTTGCCGGACATGCGCATCATCATGCCGGACCTGCCAGGGTTCGGCAGCTCCGCCGCGTTCGCCTCCGGGAAGCATTCGGTGGAGCAGTACGGCACGTTTGTCACCGCGTTTATGGCGGCGCTCGGCCTTGGTGCGGACACTGTGCTGCTGGGGCACTCCTTCGGCTCGATCGTCGCCTCCCATTTTGTCGCGACCCACCCGGGCAGCGTCACACCTCTGATCCTGATCAATCCCATCGCCGCGCCCGCCCTGGAAGGTCCCAAGGGGATCATGACCAAGCTGGCCGTCCTCTACTACCGGCTGGCGGCCCGGCTCCCCCGCCCGCTGGGACTGGCACTGCTGCGCAGTCCACTGATTGTCCGGGTCATGAGCGAGGCCATGGCCAAGACGGCCGACAAAGAGCTGCGCCGCTTCATCCACGGCCAGCACCATGCTTACTTCAGTGCGTTCGCGGACCGGGAAAGTCTCCTCGAATCGTTCACGGCGTCCGTCAGCGGCCATGTGGCCGAGGTTGCCGGGAAGCTGGACCTGCCGGTGCTCCTGGTTGCCGGTGAAAAGGACGAGATTGCCACCATGCCGGACCAGCACCGGCTCGCCGCGCTCCTCCCCGACGGTGTCCTCAAAGTCATTCCCGGCGTCGGCCACCTGATCCACTACGAAACGCCCGGACCCGCAGCCGGCTTCATCCGCAGCTTCCTTAAGGACCACCCCGCGTGAAGATTGTCATCGATGCACGATTCACCCGGACCGACCACCACGACGGCATCAGCCGTTACGGGGCCAGCCTCATCGCCGCCATGGCGAAGGTGGCCGACGTCTCCATGCTCATCAGCGACACGCGCCAACTGGCGCTTCTCCCGGATGTTCCGTACACGTTGATCAACAGTCCGCTGTCCCCGCTGGAGCTGTTCGTGGCCCGCAGGATCAACCCGCTTGGGGCCGACGTTGTGGTGTGCCCCATGCAGACCATGGGCAGCTGGGGGCGCAAGTACGGCCTGGTCCTGACCCTGCACGACCTCATTTACTACGAGCACCCCGCTCCCCCGGGATTCCTGCCGGCACCCGTCCGCGTGCTGTGGCGGCTCTACCACAAGGCGTTCTGGCCGCAGCGCGTCCTCCTCAACCGGGCGGACACCGTGGCCACCATCAGCCGGACCACAGAAGCGCTGATGGCCAAGTACCGGCTGACCAAAAGGCCGGTGCGGATCATCAGCAACGCCCCGCAGCCCGCACAGGAACCGCGCGATCCTGCCGCCGGGGCGGACCATTCGCTGGTGTACATGGGCTCGTTTATGCCCTATAAGAACGTTGAAACGATGGTGGCTGGAATGTCTGAGCTCCCTGATTTCACCCTGTACCTGCTGAGCAGGATCACCGCGGAACGCCGGGCCGAGCTGGAGGTCATGGTGCCGCCCGGCGCCAAGGTGGTCTTCCGCAACGGGGTCACCGATGACGAATATGCCGTCATGCTCAAGCGCGCCACGGCGCTGGTGAGCCTCTCCCGCGCCGAGGGATACGGTCTTCCGCTGGTGGAGGCCATGGCCCTTGGCACCCCGGTCATTGCCAGCGACATACCGATTTTCCGCGAGGTGGGCGGCAACGCGGCAACTTACGTTGACCCCGCGTCCCCGGCAGACTTCGCCGCGGCAGTGCAGACATTGCGCGACGACGCCCACTGGCAACAGGTGTCCCGCCTTTCTGTGGCGCGTGCCCAGGAGTTCAGCTGGGATGAATCCGCCCAGCAATTGGTGGACGTGGCCCACGACATCATGGCGCGGCGCAGCCGGTAGCGGACGCCGCGAGGGGCGACCGTTAGAGGACGTCCACGCCGTCCAGTCTGACCTGGACCGGTTCCGTGCTCCTCTTGGCGGCGGCCGCAGCTTTTGTTGCACGCAGCACGCGGGTGACCGTGGCTGCCTGCCCGTACGCAAAGAACAGGAGGGTACGGGCGTCGTCACCGGCCCCCGCGGCGGCCGCGGGACCGGTCAGCACCAGCGGGGCCGGTCCTGCGGTCCGCAGTGCCACGCCGGCGGTGGCCAGCTCCTTCTCCACGGCCCCGGAAAAATGTACGACGGCGGCCCTGGGGCCGGTGAGCGAGGCAATCCTGACGGCCGGAGGCAGTTGGAGTTCCATCCGGAGTTCCAGCTCGCGCCGGGCGTACCCGGCCGGGTCCCACCGCAGCAACGCGCCAACAGCAACACTTTCCGTCGCGGTGATGACCACCAGTCCGCCCTCGGACGCCGGGCGCACCAAAGCTGCGGCATTGAACCAGCGGCGCACGGTGTCCTCCCCGGCGCGGAGGTTCTCCCGTCGAAGCAGGGAGTCGCCGTCGAGGAGCAGCGCCGCAGCGTAACCGCCATCCGCCACGGGCTCGGCCCCGACGGTGGCCACCACCAGGGCCTTGGCGCTGCCAACGCCGGCCTTGACGTTGCCGCCCGAGGACGTAATAACTGCTTTCCCGGGAAATGCCCGGCCCAGCTCTTCGGCTGTCCGCAGGACTCCGGTGGCGCCCTTACGGAGCTTGTGCCCCGCGCAGTGGGCACACTGCCACTCCGGCGTCGGCGTGGAACACCAGCGGCACTGCGGGATCGCAGAACTGCCGCTGGCGCCGGCCAGGGCAAGGGGACCTTGGCAGGCCTGGCATCGGGCAGGTTCGCGGCAGGTCTCACATACGAGCGACGGGGCGTAGCCGGCGCGGGCCACCTGCACCAGGACGGGCCCGCGTTCCAGCCCTTCCTTGGCAGCCCGCCACGCGGCACCGGGAAGCCTCGCAACCAGGGCCAGGGGGTCCCGTTCCTGTTCGAAGCTGTCCGCCGTGTTCAGCACCCGGGGCACGGTCCGTCGTGCGAACGCCCGATCGGCCTCGACGGGCATGGCCCAGCCGGCCTCCACCAGCCGCTGGAGTTCCGTGCTCCTGGAATGACCCGCCATCAGGCAGGCGGTGCCTTCTTGGTCCGCGCGAAGCAACAGCACGTCGCGGGTATGGGCATACGGGGCACGCTGTTCGATGTGGAGGTCATCGCCGTCGTCCCAGCAGGCAACAAGGCCCAGATCCTGAACCGGAGCAAACGCTGCAGAACGCGTGCCGATGGCCACGCGAGCGGACCCGGCCAGAAGGCGCAGGAAATTCCGGTAGCGGGGGGTGGGACCGTCCTCGGCCGTCAGCCGGGCGATATCATCGGCAGGCAGCACCGCCAGGAGAGCCTTTTCGAGCTGGTCCAGGTCCCGGTAGTCCGGTACCACCACCACGGCGCCGCGGCCGGAGGCACGGACTGCTGCCACGGCCGTTGCCATCAGGTGCGGCCATGCTTCCGGGCCGAATCCCTGGAGTGGATTGAAGACTGCCCGTGGAGATCCGCCGTCCCGCAGGTGGCGGACAAATGCCGGCCCATTACGGTACCCGGCCCAGTCGGTCTCCGTCCCGGAAGGGGCGTCCGGGCCAGTAACGGCGTCGGCGTCGGAGAGCGGAGCCGGGGCAACAGACTCTACTACGGAGGCGGTGAGGAACTCCTTCTCGAGCCTCGCCATGCGCGGAGGAACCGCGACGCGAAGCACGTCGCTGACCGTGCCCGCATACCGGGCCCCGACGGCGGACACCAAATCCCGGACAGCCGGCGTCAGGACAACGACGGGAGAGACCACGTTCTGCAGGGGCACCAGGGTGTGGCCGGCGTCGGATTCTGCAGTCCGTTCAATGATGAACCCGGACAGGTCCTGGCCGTTGAAGCTGACTTTGACCCGGACGCCGGCCTGCGCGGCCTCATCCAGTTCGGCCGGCACGCTGTAGTCGAAGGGCCGGTCCAGATGCGGCAGCGGCGTCTCTACAAGGACCCGAGCCACCGGAAGGTGCGCGGCCAGGGGAGGTCCGGACGGCCTGGCCTTCGCCGGGAAGCCCTGCAGCAGCGACAATTGGACAGCGCCGGGAGGGACAGACTCATCAGAGGCCATGGCAGGCTGGCCTACGCGTTGAAGAAGGCCTTCAAGTCCTCCACCCGGTCCAGGCGCTCCCAGGTGAAGTCGGGATCGTCGCGGCCGAAGTGTCCGTGCGCGGCGGTCTTGGCGTAGATGGGACGCTTGAGGTCCAGGGCATCGATGATGGCCCGCGGGCGGAGGTCGAAGATCTCCGCGATGGCGGCGCTGATCCGGGCCGGATCCACCGTCTCCGTGCCGAAGGTTTCCACGTACGTGCCCACGGGACGGGCCTGGCCGATGGCGTAGGCAATCTGGATCTCGGCACGCTTTGCCAGTCCGGCCGCCACGACGTTCTTGGCAACCCAGCGCATGGCGTAGGCAGCGGAACGGTCCACTTTGGAGGGGTCCTTGCCCGAGAAGGCGCCGCCGCCGTGGCGGGCCATCCCGCCGTAGGTGTCCACAATGATCTTGCGTCCGGTCAGGCCGGCGTCACCGACGGGTCCGCCGATGACAAACTCGCCGGCCGGGTTCAGGATGTTGGCCGTCCGGGAGATGTCCAGGTTGGCTGCGGCCAACACGGGATTAATCACAAAGGAGGCGAGGTCCGCGCGCAGGCGGTCCAGGCTGGTTCCTTCGGCGTGCTGGCTGGAGATAACGACGGTTTCCACGGAAACCGGCACGTCCTTGTCATAGCCGATGGTGACCTGAGTCTTGCCGTCGGGGCGGAGGTAAGAGAGCTCGCCGGACTTGCGCACCTCGGTGAGGCGTTCGGACAGGCGGTGCGCGATCCAGATCGGGACCGGCATGTAGGACGGCGTTTCGTCGCTCGCGTACCCAAACATCAGGCCCTGGTCGCCGGCGCCCTGGAGGTCGTAGTCGTCCTCCTGGCGGCCTTCGCGGGCTTCGAGGGAGTTGAAGACACCGCCGGCGATGTCGTTGGACTGCTGTCCAATGGATACAGACACACCACAGCGGGCGCCATCAAAGCCATTGGCCGAGGAGTCATAGCCGATGCCCAGGATGGTTTCCCGGACGATCTGCGGGATTTCGACGTAGGCGTCTGTAGTGACCTCACCGGCAACATGGACCAGGCCGGTAGTGGCCATGGTCTCCACCGCGACGCGGGACTCGGGATCCGCGGCGAGCAGTGCATCCAGGATGGCGTCACTGATCTGGTCGCAGATCTTGTCCGGGTGGCCTTCAGTGACCGACTCGGACGTGAAGAGCCGGAGTGCGGAGGGCGTGGCCCCGTGGGTGTGGGGAATGTGCAGCGGTAAAGTCACTCAACTACCTTACTGGTTGGGAATCGGACGTCCGGCAGCGTGTGTCCCCGTGCTAAGGAAACGGTGCGTGGCTTTCGGTCAGGCGCGTGGCGAAACGTGGTTCAGCTCATAGCCGACCCGGGTGATGACGGCGACCGAAACCTCTGTTTTGGATCCGGCGGCCAGTTGTGGTTCGGCGCCGGAGCGGGCAAGGATGACTACCGAGTTGCTGTCCTGGCCAAAGACCTTGTCCGATCCCACATGATTGACCACCAGGAGATCACAGCCCTTGCGCTTGAGCTTTGCCTCCGCATAGGAGAGGACGTCGCCCTGGCCGTCACCGGTTTCGGCCGCGAAGCCCACAATCAGCTGGCCGCGGCGGGCTGCCTGATTTTCCGGAGCATTGTCCCTGACCTCGACCAGTTCCTGGAGGATGTCAGGATTCCGGACCAGGGTAATGAAGGGGTCAGCGGTGTCATCACGTTTTTTGATCTTCGTGCCGGAGATCTCCGCGGGGCGGAAGTCTGCCACGGCCGCCGCCATGATCACGACGTCGGAATCCGCAGCGGCTGCCAGCATGGCCCCGCGCAACTCCAGGGCGGTCTCAACGGTCACCACGTCGACTCCGGCCGGCGCCGGGACCTCCATATGGGCGGCAACCAGCCGTACCGTGGCGCCCGCGTTGCGGGCAGCTACGGCCAGCGCCACACCCTGCTTACCGGAGGACCGGTTGCCCAGGAAACGGACGGGGTCCAGCGGTTCCCGGGTTCCGCCTGCACTGACGGTGACGGTCCGGCCGGCCAGCGGAAGCTGGTAATCGGACTGACCCTGGGAGAGTGCCATGGCGGCGTCAAAGATGGCTTCGGGCTCAGGCAGGCGACCGGGACCGGAGTCGGTGCCGGTGAGCCTGCCGCTGGCCGGTTCCAGGACGGCCACTCCCCTGCTCCGCAGCGTTTCAACGTTGGCGCGGGTGGCGGCGTGCTGCCACATTTCCGTGTGCATGGCGGGGGCAAAAAGCACGGGTCCCCGTGCCATCAGCAGCGTGTTGGTGAGGAGGTCGTTGGCTTGTCCGGTGGCCGCGCGCGCCAGAAGGTCGGCCGTCGCGGGTGCCACCACGATGAGGTCGGCCTCCTGGCCAAGCCTGACGTGGTTGACCTGGTGAACGTCGTCGAAGACGCTGTTGCTGACCGGGTTCCCGGACAGGGCTTCCCACGTGGCGACACCTACAAAGCGGGTGGATGCCTCAGTGGGCATCACCGTGACATTGTGGCCGGCTTCAGTAAAAAGCCGGAGGAGCGATGCAACCTTGTAGGCCGCAATCCCTCCCCCGACTCCGAGGACTATGCGCACGTGACCTCCGTCAACAGGGCAGTCTGACTTACTCTGCGGCTTCGATCGGCGTGGAAACGAGCTTGCCTTCGTTGATCTCGCGCAGGGCGATGGAGAGCGACTTCTCGTTCAGCTTGGTGTCGACCAAGGGGCCGACGTATTCGAACAGGCCCTCGTGCAGCTGGGCGTAGTAAGCGTTGATCTGACGTGCACGCTTGGCACCGAAGATCACCAGGCCGTACTTGGAATCAGCTGCCTTGAGCAGTGAGTCGATCGGCGGGTTGATGATGCCTTCAAGGTTCGTGGACACGAATTCTCCAAATTCTAACGGGCTGACTGGTACCGGCTACGAGTGCGGGTGCGGGGTCAGCCCCATGAGTGAAACAAGCTCGTCCGCTGCCCGGCGAACGTCATCATTGATGACGGTGTGGTCAAACTCCGGTTCAGCGGCAAGTTCCAGTTTAGCTGTTTCCAGCCGCTGCTGCTGCTCATGCTCAGTTTCCGTGCCGCGACCCACCAGGCGGCGGACCATTTCGTCCCAGGTGGGCGGTGCCAGGAACACAAACTGGGCGTCCGGAACGGCCTGCTTGACCTGGCGTGCACCCTGCAGATCGATCTCCAACAGGACGGACCTGCCGGCGGCGATGGCCTCGTCCACGGAACTCCGCAGGGTGCCGTAGGTGTTCTGGCCGTGGACTACGGCCCACTCCAGGAACTCGCCGGCCGCAACAAGCGACTCGAACTCTTCCTTGGACTTGAAGAAGTAGTGGACGCCATCCTGCTCCCCGGGCCGCGGAGCGCGGGTGGTGGCCGATACGGAAAGCCAGACTTCGGGGTAGTTATCCCGGATGTAGGTGGACACGGTGCCTTTGCCAACAGCCGTCGGACCAGCGAGGACTGTCAGTCCCGGTTTCTTGCTCACGTATTCCTTTGCGGCGGAGTTTGGGTTCGGGCGATGCTATGAACGCCCTATTTCTCGTCTATAAAATCTACCAGCGCCTGGCGCTGGTGAATGCCCAGGCCGCGGAGCCGGCGGGACGCCGCGATGCCCAGTTGCTCCATTATGGCGGCAGCCCTGACTTTTCCAATGCCCGGCAGGGCCTCCAACAGCTCCACCACCCGCATCCGGGCCAGGGCGTCATCCGCTGCGGAGGCGTCAAGGAGGTCCGCTGCCGACGTCTTGCCGTTCTTGAGGCGATCTTTCGCGGCCGCCCTGGAGGCCCGCGCGGCGGCCGCCTTGTTCAGGGCGGCCGCGCGTTCCGAAGCGGATAAGGGTCGCAGGCTCATGGAGGACACCCCCGGATTCATCGGCTGAGTCCAAGGCGACCGCCATTGGACTTGTCCTGAAACCTACCCCTTGGTGGGCGGTGAATCAATGGATGCCGCCATTGGGCACCTATTCGCCGCGGAGCCCATCAAGGGTGCGCAACGCAGCATCACGGAGACCCCGGGGCCCTGGACCGGCAGCCAGGATATCCCGGCTGGACGTTCCCAGGACCTGCGGGTACGCGGCCCCGAAAGTCCGGCGCAGGTCCGCAGGGGTGGCCCCCTGGGCGCCCAGTCCCGGGGCCAGGATGGGCCCGCGGACCGCCGGCAGGTCCAGGTGCAGGTCAGTCAACGCTGACCCCACGGTGGCTCCGACGACGAGTCCAACGGACCCCAGGCTGCCGGCATAGCGCTTGTTCTCTGCCGCTGCCGCCTCGATGATCCGCCGAGCCACGGAGTCGGCTCCGCCCACATGCTGCACGGAAGCCCCCTCCGGATTGGAGGTCAGGGCCAGGACAAATACACCGCGGCCGTTATCCGCCGCCAGGTCAAGGGCCGGGCGGAGCGACTCAAACCCCAGGTACGGGCTGAGGGTCACGGAGTCGGCTGCCAAGGCCGAGCCGTCCCGCAGCCAGGCGTCCGCGTAGGCAGCCATCGTGGAGCCGATATCCCCCCGCTTGGCGTCAGCAATGGTGAGGACCTGTGCCTGCGCTGCTGCTGCCAGGACCTCTTCAAGGACTGCCATCCCGGCCGAGCCGTGGCGCTCGTAAAGCGCCACCTGCGGCTTCACGGCGGCAGCGAGGAAACCGACAGCCTCCAGGACAGTCAGCGAGAACCGCCTCAGCCCTGCGGCGTCGTCGGCCAGTCCCCAGTCCTTCAGGAGTGCCGGGTGCGGGTCAATGCCCACGCACAGCGGCCCGCGGGCCGCCATGGCCGCCCCGAGCTGGGAGCCAAAGGACTCCCGGCCGGCGGGGCTTGATGAGGTGGAGCCGGCCTCAGGCATTCTGCGAAACCGCAGACTCGGCCGCCGCATTCTCTGCAGCTGCCTTCTGGGACGCCACCAGGGCGGCGGCGTGCTCCTGCAGGCTCGTCACTGACCACTCGTAGGTGCGCATCGCCTCGATGGCCTGCACCGCCGCGTTGAACTCTGCCACCGTGGTGATGCAAGGGATGCCGATGGATGTCGCGGCGGCACGCAGGGCGTAGCCGTCGCTGCGGGCTTCACCGCCGGAGGGGGTGTTGAAGACCATGTCGATCTCGCCGGCGATGACGAGGTCTGCGATGGTGCCCTCTCCTTCGGCACTGCTGCCCTCGGCGACCTTGCGGACCGTGCTGGCCTGGATGCCGTTGCGGCGCAGGACGTCGGCGGTGCCGCCGGTGGAGACGATCTCAAAGCCGAGGTCAGAGAGACGCTTGACGGCCATGATGACCGCACGCTTGTCCCGGTTGGCCACGGAGACGAAGATTTTGCCTTCAGTGGGCAGGGCGTTGTTGGCGGCTGCCTGGCTCTTGGCGAAGGCGGTGTCGAAGTGCTTGTCGATGCCCATGACTTCGCCGGTGGACCGCATCTCCGGCCCGAGCAGCGAGTCCACAACCTTGCCGTCCGGGGTCCGGAAGCGGCTGAACGGAAGCACGGCTTCCTTGACCGAGACTGGAGCGTCGAGCGGCAGCGTGGAGCCGTCACCGGTTTCCGGCAGCATCTTGTAGGCGGTCCGGAGCTGATGGATGGTGACGCCAGTGCCGATCAGCGCAGCGGCCTTCGCCATCTGAACGCCCGTCGCCTTGGAGACGAACGGCACAGTGCGGGAGGCTCGCGGGTTGGCCTCGAGCACGTAGAGAACGTCCGAGGCCAGCGCGAACTGGATGTTGATGAGGCCGCGGACGCCCACACCCTCGGCGATGGCGCGGGTTGCCGTGCGGACACGTTCAATCACGTTGTTGCCCAGGGTGATGGGAGGCAGGACACACGCGGAGTCGCCGGAGTGGATGCCAGCCTCCTCGATGTGCTCCATGATGCCGCCCAGGTACATGTCGGTGCCGTCGAAGAGTGCGTCGACGTCGATTTCGACGGCGTCCTCTAGGAAGCGGTCGATCAGCACCGGGTGGTCCGGGGTGATTTCCGTGGCGTTGGCGATATACCGGGAGAGGTTCGGCTCGTCGTAGACAATTTCCATGCCGCGGCCGCCGAGCACGTAGGACGGGCGGACCAGGACGGGGTAGCCAATCTCGTCGGCGATCTTCTTGGCGTCGTCGAAGGACACTGCGGTGCCGTTCTTCGGGGCGATCAGCCCGGCGTTGTCGAGCACGCGGGAGAACTCGCCGCGGTGCTCAGCAAGGTCGATCGCTTCCGGGGACGTGCCCAGGATGGGGACGCCGGCGTCGGCCAGCTGCTGTGCCAGCTTCAGCGGGGTCTGCCCACCGAGCTGCACAAAGACGCCCATCACGCCGCCGGTGCGTTCTTCGGCGGCGATGACCTCGAGGACGTCCTCCAGGGTCAGCGGCTCGAAGTACAGGCGGGTGGAGACGTCGTAGTCGGTGGAGACGGTCTCCGGGTTGCAGTTGACCATAACGGTCTCGTAGCCGGCCTTGCGCAGCGCCATGGAGGCGTGGACGCAGGAGTAGTCGAACTCGATGCCCTGGCCGATGCGGTTGGGGCCGGAGCCGAGGATCAGGATGGACGGCTTAGAGTGCAGCGCAATCTCGTCCTCCTCGTCGTAGGACGAGTAGTGGTAGGGGGTGTAGGCGGCGAACTCGGCGGCGCAGGTATCCACCGTCTTGTAGACCGGACGGATCCCGAGGGCCTGCCGGACGCCGCGGACCACGGCTTCGGAGTTGTGCGTGAGGGAACCGATCTGCTCGTCTGAGAAGCCGTGGCGCTTGGCGCGCTTGAGCATCTCCACGGTCAGGGCTCCGGCCTGGCGGATCTCGTGGGAGATCTCGTTGAGCAGCTGGAGCTGGTCCAGGTACCAGGGGTCGATCTTGGTGGCTTCGAAGAGCTGTTCCACGGTGGCGCCGCCGAGCAGGGCGCGCTGGACCTGGTGCAGGCGCTCCGTGGTGGGCCGCTTGGCCTTCTCGATCAGCTCCGGGACTTCCCATTCGGGGACGGAGGTGAAGTCCAGCTGCGAGCCCTTCTGCTCCAGGGAGCGGAGGGCCTTCTGCAGCGCTTCGGTGAAGTTACGGCCCATGGCCATGGCTTCGCCCACGGACTTCATGGTGGTGGTGAGGGTGTCATCTGCAGCCGGGAACTTCTCGAAGGCGAAGCGAGGAACCTTGACCACCACGTAGTCCAGGGTGGGTTCGAACGACGCCGGGGTTTTCTGCGTGATGTCGTTCGGGATCTCGTCCAGCGTGTAGCCAAGGGAGAGCTTGGTGGCGATCTTGGCGATGGCGAAGCCCGTGGCCTTGGACGCCAGGGCGGAGGACCGGGACACGCGCGGGTTCATCTCGATGACCACTACCCGGCCGGTGTCCGGCTCGATGGCGAACTGGATGTTGCAGCCGCCGGTGTCCACGCCGACCTCACGGATGACGGCGATGGAGATATCGCGCAGCCGCTGGTATTCACGGTCCGTCAGGGTCAGCGCAGGTGCCACGGTGATGGAGTCTCCGGTGTGCACGCCCACGGGGTCGAAGTTCTCGATGGAGCAGACCACCACGACGTTGTCGTTTTTGTCGCGCATCATCTCAAGCTCGTATTCCTTCCAGCCGAGGATGCTCTCTTCAAGCAGCACCTCGCTGGTGGGGCTGTACTGCAGGCCCTGGCCCACGATGCGGCGGAGGTCATTTTCGTTGTAGGCCAGGCCGGAGCCGAGGCCGCCCATGGTGAACGAGGGCCGGACCACCATCGGGTAGCCGAGGTCCTCGGCGGCGGTGAAGGCCTCGTCCATGGTGTGGATGATGTGGCTGCGGGCCGATTCGGCGCCGCAGCGTTCCACCACGCCCTTGAACTTTTCGCGGTCCTCGCCGAGCTCGATGGCCGCAATGTTCGCACCGATGAGCTCTACGTTGTACTTTGCCAGCACACCGTTCTTGTCCAGCGCGATGGCCGTGTTCAGCGCAGTCTGGCCGCCAAGGGTGGGCAGGATCGCATCCGGGCGCTCCTTGGCGATGATCTTCTCCACCACCTCGGGGGTGATGGGCTCGATGTAGGTGGCATCGGCGAACTCGGGGTCCGTCATGATGGTGGCCGGGTTCGAGTTCACCAGGATGACCCGCAGGCCCTCCTCCTTGAGGACACGCAGTGCCTGGGTGCCGGAGTAGTCGAACTCCGCGGCCTGGCCGATGACGATCGGGCCGGAACCGATGACCAGGACGCTCTTAAGGTCAGTACTCTTGGGCATTACTTCTTGTCCTCAGTCTTGGAATCGGTGGTGTTCTTGGTGCCGGCTGCCTTTGTGTCCGCCATCAGGTCGATGAAACGGTCAAACAGGTAAGCGGCGTCGTGCGGGCCGGCTGCGGCTTCCGGGTGGTACTGCACCGAGAAGGCGGGGATGTCCAGGCACGCGAGGCCTTCGACGACGTCGTCGTTAAGGCTGATGTGGCTGACCTCGACGCGGCCGTAGCGCTCCTCGGGAGCCTGCGTGGCGCCGTCGAGCGGTGCGTCAACGGCGAAGCCGTGGTTCTGCGAGGTGATCTCCACCTTGCCGGTGCGGCGGTCCAGGACGGGCTGGTTGATGCCGCGGTGGCCGTATCGGAGCTTGTAGGTGCCAAAGCCCAGGGCACGTCCCAGGATCTGGTTGCCGAAGCAGATGCCGAAGTACGGCAGCTTCTCGTCCAGCACGGAGCGCAGCAGCTTGACCTGGGCATCTGCCGTGGCGGGGTCACCGGGGCCGTTGGACATAAAGAAGCCGTCCGGGTTGACTGCCTTGACGTCCTCGAGGGTGGAGGTTGCCGGCAGGACATGGACACGGACACCGCGCTCGGCGAACCGGATGGGGGTCATGGCCTTGATGCCGAGGTCTATCGCTGCGATGCTGAAACGGGGCTCGCCATCCCAGCCGTGGTCCTGGGGGTCCACCACATAGGCTTCGCTGACGCTGACTTCCTCGGCAAGGCGGGCGCCTTCCATCGGGGCGCTGGCCAGGACCGCGTCCAGGAGTTCCTTGTCCGTGGCCTTGGCGGCATCACCCGAGAAGATGCCGGCCCGCATGGTCTTGTGCTCGCGCAGGTGCCGGGTAATGGCACGCGTGTCCACGCCCTGGATGCCAACGATCCCCTGCTCAACGAGCTCCTCGTCCAGGGAGCGCTCGGAGCGCCAGCTGGAGGGGCGGCGGGCGGCGTCGCGGACGATGTAGCCGGCCACCCAGATGCGACGGGACTCGGCGTCCTCGCTGTTCACACCCGTGTTGCCGATGTGCGGCGCCGTCTGCACCACCAACTGGCGGGCGTAGGAGGGGTCGCTGATGGTTTCCTGGTAGCCGGTCATGCCGGTGGCGAACACCGCTTCGCCAAGGGCAGCGCCCTGCGCGCCGTAGCTGGTGCCGCGGAACATGCGGCCGTCCTCCAGGACGAATACCGCCGGGGTGGAAAGGGCTGCTGGTGCCGCAGCCTCTGCTTTTGCTGTCGCTGTTTCTGTCACTGTCTTACTTTCCACTCTGGGGATCTGCCTGTGGGGCTGCGGCGATCAATTGCTGAAGGGAGTCATAGAGGGCGTCTTTGTCGGCGGCCCGGCGGGTCCGGAAGCCCGTATCGACTTCGTGGGTTCCGAGGTCCCAGGTAAGGACCAGGAGACCCTCCTTTTCAACGAACTTGCCGGCCATTCCGCTTTCCTGCCGGACGGCGGAGAGGCTTCCAGCCGGGATGTAGAGCGCCGGCGCACCGGTTCTGTCGAAGAGGACGCCGTGCGGGTACACGCTGAGAACGGCATTGGTCCGGATGCCGAGGCTGTGTACCGCGATCCGGTCCAGCCAGTCCCCGGCGGTGGTGGACGCCACGTACTGGCCGTCGGCGCCGGCGAGCGGGACCCCGGGCGCCTCGGGCACGGCCGGCAACCGGCCGACGTCGGCCTGCCGCCTGAGGCGGCTCCGCCAGCCCGCCCAGATCATCAGCAGGACGACGGCGATGAGCACCGTCGTGATGAGGCCAGTGAGGAGTTTGGTGTCCATCAGGAGGCGCCTGCCGCAGACGCCGCCGGTTCGCGGTACGGCGTGTTGAGCTTGCCGTCCAGGACGGTGGGGTGGCCTTTGTAGAAGGTGGCCACCACCTTACCTGGCAGCTCCAGGCCGGCGAACGGGGAATTGCGGCCCATGGTTGCCATCTTGGCGGGGTCAACCGTCCAGCGGGCAGCGGGGTCCACGAGGATGATGTTGGCCGGTTCACCGGCGTCCAGGGGGCGGCCCTGGTCCGTTACTCGGCCGATCTGCGCCGCGGCCGAGGAGGTCACCCGGGCAAAATCGGCCCAGGTCATGAGGCCGGTTTCGATCATGGTGTGCTGGACCACGGACAGAGCGGTTTCCAGCCCGGTCATGCCCATTGCGGCCTGCGCCCACTCGCATTCCTTGTGCTCGCTCGGATGCGGGGCGTGGTCGGTGCCCACCACGTCGATGGTCCCGTCGGCCAGGCCGGCGCGCAGTGCCTTTACATCTGCATCCGTCCGCAGCGGCGGGTTGACCTTGTAGACAGGGTTGTAGCTGCGGACCAGGTCGTCAGTGAGCAGGAGGTGGTGCGGGGTGACCTCGGCGGTGACGTTGATGCCGCGTTTCTTGGCCCAGCGGATGATCTCCACGGAGCCGGCCGTGGAGACGTGGCAGACGTGCAGGCGGGAGTTCACGTGCTGCGCCAGCAGGACGTCACGGGCGATGATGCTCTCCTCGGCGACCGCCGGCCAGCCCGTGAGTCCCAGGACGGCGGAGACGGCGCCCTCGTTCATCTGGGCGCCGGCGGTGAGACGGGGTTCCTGCGCGTGCTGGGCCACCACGCCGTCGAAAGCTTTGACGTACTCCAGGGCGCGGCGCATCAGCACGGGATCGTGGACGCAGAGGCCGTCGTCGGAGAACATGCGGACCTGGGCGCGGGAATCCGCCATGGCGCCGAGTTCGGCGAGTTGCTCGCCGGCCAGGCCGACGGTCACGGCGCCGACGGGGCGGACGTCCACCCAGCCGGCCGCGCGGCCCAGGCTGTGGACCTGTTCCACCACTCCGGCGGTATCTGCCACCGGGTTGCTGTTGGCCATGGCGTGGACAGCGGTGAAGCCGCCCAAGGCGGCGGCGCGGGAGCCGGTCTCTACGGTTTCGGCATCTTCGCGGCCGGGTTCGCGTAGGTGCGTGTGCACGTCCACCATGCCGGGAAGTGCCACCAGGCCGGCGGCTTCGATGACGGTGGCGCCGTGTGCGTCTTTGTGGGCGGCAACGGCGGTGCCCCGGGCGGCGATGACGCCGTCACGGATGAGCAGGTCCTCGGCCCCGGCGCCCAGGATCGACGCACCGCGGATCAGGTAGGTTCCGTTGTTCTCGGCCATCAGTTGCTCTCCTTGGTGGAATGGGCGGCGTTCGAACGCGCTGCATTGTTGCGGGCTGCGCCCGCTGTGGCGGCTGGTTCGCGGGTATCCCCGGAGAGCAGCAGGTAGAGGGTCGCCATCCGGACCGAGACGCCGTTACGCACCTGCGCGAGCACGGTGGAGCGGGGCGAGTCAGCGGCCGCGGAAGAAATCTCCAGGCCACGGTTCATGGGTCCGGGATGCATGATGATGGTGTCCTTCAGTCCCAGGCTGTCGAGGGCCCGGAGCCGGTTGTCATCGAAGCCCCAGCGGCGTGAGTATTCGCGGGTGGAGGGGAAGAACGAGGCGTTCATCCGCTCGCCCTGCACGCGCAGCATCATCACGGCGTCCACACCCTGCGCCAGGGTGTCATCCATGTTGTAGCTGACCTTGCACGGCCAGTGTTCAACGCCGATAGGCAGCAGGGTGGGTGGCGCCACGAGGGTGACTTCGGCGCCGAGCGTGCGGAGCAGCCAGACGTTGGAGCGGGCCACGCGGGAGTGCAGGACGTCCCCGGCGATGGCTACGCGCATGCCTTTAAGGTCTGCCCCGATGGACGCGGAGCCCGCCAGCTGTGACCAGTGCCTGCGCATGGTGAAGGCGTCCAGGAGGGCCTGCGTGGGGTGTTCGTGGGTGCCGTCGCCGGCATTGATGACAGCGGCGTCGATCCAGTCCGTCGCGGCGAGCCGGTGCGGCGCGCCCGAGGCCCAGTGGCGGATCACAACGACGTCCGCGCCCATGGCTGCCAGCGTCTGGGCTGTGTCCTTGAGGGATTCGCCCTTGGAGACGGAGGAGCCCTTCGCGGCGAAGTTGATAACATCGGCGGACAGCCTCTTGGCGGCCGCTTCAAAGGAGATCCGCGTGCGGGTTGAGTCCTCGAAGAAGAGGTTCACCACGGTGCGGCCGCGGAGGGCCGGGAGCTTCTTGACTTCGCGGTCCCCGACGGCAGCCATTTCTTCGGCGGTGTCGAGGATGCGGATGGCGTTGGCCAGGCTGAGGTCTTTAGTGGAGAGGAGGTGTTTCACGCGCCACCCTCGATAACCACTTCGTTGACTACGGAACCGTCGGCGGCGGTGTCGGTTTCCTCAAGGCGGACCCGGACCTTCTCGGCGGACGAGGTGGGCAGGTTCTTGCCCACGTGGTCCGCCCTGATGGGCAGCTCACGGTGGCCGCGGTCGATCAGCACAGCGAGCCGGACGATCCGCGGACGGCCGAGGTCAATGATGGCGTCAAGGGCGGCACGGATGGTGCGGCCGGAGTACAGGACATCATCAATGAGCACCACAACCTTGTTATCGATTCCCGTGCGCGGGAGTTGCGTGGGGTACGGCGGCCTGGTGGGCTGGTGGGAAAGATCATCGCGGAACATGGTGACGTCCAGCTGCCCAACAATGGCGGTGGCGTCCACCGTGGGGTCCGCGGCTGCAATCTTGTGTGCGAGGCGGACGGCCAGCGGATAGCCGCGGCGCGGGATGCCCAGCAGGACCAGGTCCTTGGACCCTTTGTTGGCCTCAAGGATCTCGTGGGCGATTCGAGTGAGTGCACGGTCAATGTCTGCCTGGTTGAGGACAACCCTGGCTGGAACCGTTGCGTTTGTGACAGAAGTCAAACTCTCGTCTCCCCTTTCCCCGCCTCACGGGACGGAATTAAAAAAGGATCATTTGCGTTTCAAAATTACCACACCGGCAGGGGCATCATAGGCTTCCAGTATGTCCATGCACCCTCATCAGCCGGGTTCCGGCCAGCCCGGCGGGCCGGCCGGTCCCCAGGATCCCTTCCCCAGGCAGGCCAACCCCAGTTGGATGGGCCGGATTGAACCGGAGTACTACCGGCCCGCACCCGGAACCAACGCGGCTCCGCTGCCGCCTTTGGGGCCTCCGCCGGCAAGTCTGGCGGGCAGGCGGTCCACCGGCCTCCTGGCACTCACGGTGGGAGGCGCCGCCCTCGTCTTCCTGAGCCTGTTCCTGGTGGTCCCGTTCCTGCTGGCCAGCACCGGCGTGGGCGGGTTCCTGGTGGGGTTTGTCCTGTCACTGATTCCGTTGTCCGCGGTGCTCCTGGCTGTTTACCTGATCGACAGGTGGGAACCGGAACCCCAGCGGCTCCTATTCTTCGCGTTTACCTGGGGCGCGGCGGTTTCCATCGCGGTCACGCTGCTGATCCAGCCGTTCTTCGCCCTGACCTTCCAGTTCAGCGACGTGGCTGACTTCCAGACGTTTATGGCCACCGTCCAGGCGCCCGTGGTGGAGGAGTTCGCGAAGTCCCTGGGCCTGCTGCTGATTCTGTTGCTGGCGCGCAAACACTTCGACGGTCCGGTGGACGGTGTGGTGTTCGCCTTCACCATCGCCGGCGGCTTCGCGTTCACCGAAAACATCCTCTACTTTGGGCGGGCCATCGCCGAATCCGCCAACCCGGGAACGGATCTGGCCCAGATCTTCCTGCTCCGCGGGGTGATGTCGCCGTTCGCGCATGCCATCTTCACGGGGACCACCGGACTCATCATGGGTTTCGCTGCCCGCCGCTGGCACTCCGGGGCCTCGGTGCTGGCCTTTGTCATCGGACTGATCCCGGCGATGCTGCTGCATAACCGGTGGAACAGCATGGGCGCGGGGTTCCTGGCGGAGTACATCCTAATCCAGGTGCCTATCTTTGTGCTGGCCGCTGTGGGGATCATCCTGCTCCGCGTCGCTGAAAACCGGCTCACCCGCCAACGGCTGATGGAATATTCCGCGGCCGGCTGGTTCAGCCCCGCCGAAGTTGAGCTGTTGGCCACACCGCGCGGCAGGCGGACCGCCCTGCAGTGGGCGGCCGGCTACAACCGCCGCCCGCAGATGAAGGCATTCCTGCACTCCGCCACCCAGCTCGCCTTTATCAGGCAGCGCATCCTGAGTGGCCGCGATGTCCGGCTTCACCAGATGGAGGAACAGCAGCAACTGCAGCAAATTCTGTCCCTGCGCGGCGCCGTCGCGGGCTGACACAGAAGGGACCGGCACCACCGTATGGGTGGTGCCGGTCCCTCCCGTCACGAAGTGCTGTTCAGGGGGTCCTGCTCAGGCGAGCAGCGAGGGCTTCAGCTGCTGCAGCCGGCCCAGGAGGCCGTTAATGAACGACGGCGATTCATCCGTTGACAGCGTCTTGGACAGCGCCACTGCCTCACTGACCGCGACACCGTCGGGAACGTCGTCGTTGTACAGCAGTTCCCACGTGCCGATCCGCAGGATGATGCGGTCCACCGAAGGCATACGCTCCAGGGTCCAGCCCTGGGAATAGGTCTCAAGGAATTCGTCGATGGCCGTCTGCTGTGAGACGACGCCCTCCACGATTTCCAAGGTGTACGGGTTCACGATCTGGTCGGTCAGTTCGCGCCGGGACCTGAGCACGTCAAAAGCGGAAACCGAGCGCTGCTCAGCTTCGAAGAGGACATCCAGCGCCCTGTTACGGGCCTTACCGCGTGCGCTCACTACTCGCTGACCCGGCCGAGGTAGCTGCCGTCGCGAGTATCGACCTTGACCTTGGTGTTGTTCTCGACGAACAACGGAACCTGGATCTCGTAGCCGGTTTCCAGGGTTGCGGGCTTGGTGCCGGCCGAGGAGCGGTCACCCTGCAGGCCAGGCTCGGTGTAAGTGATCTCCAGCACAACACTGGGCGGAAGTTCGATGTACAACGGGTTGCCTTCGTGGATGGCGATGTTCACCATCTGGTTCTCCAGCATGAAGTTGGTGGCGTCGCCAACAGTGGCGCCGGAGACGGTGAGCTGGTCGAAGTCCGAGGTGTCCATAAACACGAAGTCTGCACCGTCCTGGTACAGGTACTGGTAATCGCGGCGGTCAACCGTGGCGGTCTCGATCTTAAGGCCGGCGTTGAACGTCTTGTCTACAACTTTGCCGGACATCACGTTCCGCATCTTGGTCCGCACAAACGCGCCACCTTTGCCCGGCTTGACGTGCTGGAATTCAATGATGTTCCAGAGCTGGCCCTCAAGCTTAAGGACCGTTCCGTTCTTGATGTCGTTAGTGGTTGCCACTGGTATCCTCTGGTTTCTATCTGTCTGGTCAGTTGTCAGACGTTCTATGCCGGCCAGGCATGCCGAACGGCCCGCCAGCGCGTGTTTATCAAAAATCCAAGAACTATTCTACCGGTAAAACCCGGGCGGCTTGTGTCCAAGCCTCCCGGTCACCCACGCCAGAACGTGACAGGAGTGTCAGCAGGCAAGATCCAAGACGTCGCGGGCCCGCTGAAGCGCCACGGTGGACGAGTAGATCAGTGCGGCATCAGCCGATTGCGCAACACGAAGATCCAGCGCCCGGGCAAAGGCTTCCACCGCGGCGGACGCGTGTCCGGCGGCGTACTGGGTCTTGCCCAGGTATTGCAGGACCAGGGCTTCACGGTCAGTCCCCTGGAACTCAGCGAGCAACTGCCTGAACAGCTCCAGGGCGCGGTCCGTGCGGTGCGAGACACGCAGCACCTCTGCCTCGAACGTGCGAAGGCGGAAAGACTCAGGGTCCTTGAAGCGGGCCTCCGCGAGCAGTTCGGCCGCCTCCGCAGCATGCCCCTCCACGATCAGGACGAAGATCTGGTCCGACGGGTCCGTGGACGCCGCCAGGGCCGCGCGGCATGCATCCCCGTTGACGATCTCCGGCAACAGGGAGACCGGGTTGATGCGGATTCCGGGGAAGCCAGCCTCGGGCCAGTCGCTGGTGCCCGCCACGTCGCCCTGCATCAGGAGGCGATTTCCTGGTAGGCGGCGAAGAGCAGCGACGTGTCCGGGACATCCAGGATGCCCGGCTTTGCAATGCCGTCCAGAACCACAAAGCGCAGGAGGTCCCCGCGTGATTTCTTGTCGCGCCGCATGCCGTCCAGCAGCCCCTGCCAGCGGTCCCGCCGGTACGTGACCGGGAGTCCGAGTGTTTCCAGGATGCTGCGGTGGCGGTCGGCGTCGGCATCGCTGAGCCGGCCAACGCTGCGGGCAAGTTCCGCGGCAAACATCATGCCCACCGATACTGCCGCGCCGTGGCGCCAGGAGTACCGCTCCACCAGTTCAATGGCGTGGGCCAAAGTATGGCCGTAGTTCAGGATTTCGCGCAGCCCGGATTCCTTGAGGTCTTCCGAGACCACTTTTGCCTTGACCGCGATGGCGCGTTCAATGAGTTCACGCAGGGCATCCGATCCGGGGTCGGTGGCCGCCGCCGGGTCCTTTTCCACCAGGTCAAGGATGGCCGGATCGGCGATGAAGCCGCACTTGATGACTTCAGCCATGCCGGAAATGATTTCGTTCCTAGGCAACGTGTTCAGGGTGTCCAGGTCCACCAGCACTCCGGCCGGCGGGTGGAAGGAGCCCACCAGGTTCTTGCCCTCAGCCGTGTTGATGCCGGTCTTTCCACCCACGGAAGCATCCACCATTCCCAGCAGGCTGGTGGGCATGTGGATGACCTTCACGCCGCGGAGCCAGGTAGCCGCCACAAAACCGGCCAGGTCGGTGACGGCCCCGCCGCCGACTGCCACGATGGCGTCCGAGCGCGTGAAGTCGTTCTGGCCCAGGACCTGCCAACAGAAAGCGGCGACCTGGATGTGCTTGCCTTCTTCGGCGTCCGGGATTTCCGCGGTCAGCGAGGTGAAACCCGCTGCAGCGAGCTCATCGCGGACGGTGTCACCAGTGAGCCGCAGCGCACGGGGATGGATGACCAGCACACGCCGGACCCGCTCCCCCAGCAACGCGGGAAGGTTCCCCAGCAGACCGCGGCCAACTACGACGTCGTAATTCTGCCCTGCGGATTCGCCGGTGACCTTGATGACTGTTGAATCGACGCTCAATTTTCAACTTCCTGTTTGGCGGCCGCGTAGTCACGCAGCGCAACTTCGAGCCGGTGTCCCAGCTCGCTGACTGAGCCATGGCGGACATCCACCACAAGGTCGGCCAGCCGTTCGTAAACGGGTTTCCTGGTAATAAAGAGTGCGGACCATCGGGCCATGGCATCGCCGGCGAGCAGCGGCCGGCCCGAGTTGCGGGCAATGCGGACGGCCACGGTTTCCTCATCACATTCGAGGTACACCACGGTGCAGCCGGCCAGGAGCTGCTGCGTTCCGGAATCCAGCACCGCACCGCCACCCAGGGAAATCACGCTGGCCGAGCCTCCTGCTTGCTCCACCGCGCTGGCTACGGTCCGGGCCTCAATCTCCCGGAACGCGTGCTCGCCGCGTCCGGCAAAGATGGACGCGATACTGCCATGGGCCTCCACGATCAGATTGTCCGTATCGACGAACGGCACGTCCAGCAGCTTGGCCAGCTCGTGGCCGATCGCGGACTTTCCCACCGCCATGGGTCCGATGAGGACAATGGGCCGGTTGCCAGGCACACCGACCTTGCGGCTCCCGGGCACTAGTGGCCGATCGAGTCCAGGGATGCCGGAATGTTGTCCAGGTAACCCTTGATGTTGCGGGCGGTCTCCGCCACGGAGTCACCGCCGAACTTTTCGGTAACGGCTTCCGCCAGGACCAGCGCCACCATCGCCTCGGCCACAACACCGGCAGCCGGCACGGCACAGACGTCCGAGCGCTGGTGGTGCGCCTTCGCAGGCTCCCCCGTGCTGACGTCAACCGTGCGCAGGGCGCGGGGCACCGTGGCGATGGGCTTCATGGCCGCACGCACGCGGAGCACGTCGCCAATGCTCATGCCGCCTTCAATGCCGCCGGCCCGGTTGCTGGTCCTGATGATCTTACCGTCCGCGTCCTTGACGATTTCGTCATGGGCAGCGGAGCCGCGGCGCGCGGCGGTGAGGAATCCGTCGCCGACTTCCACGCCCTTGATGGCCTGGATGCCCATTAGGGCAGCGGCGAGCCGGGAGTCGAGCCTGCGGTCCCAGTGGACGTAGCTGCCCAGTCCCGGCGGCAGCCCATACGCGAGGACCTCCACCACACCGCCCAGGGTTTCGCCTTCTTTGTGTGCGGCGTCAACCTCGGCCACCATGGCATCGGACGTCTCGCGGTCGAAGCAACGCAAGGGATCGGCGTCGAGCGCTATCACATTGGCGGGAACGGGCAGCGGACGGCCCTCGGGCACCGTCACGCTGGCAATGGAGACTGTATGGCTGACCAGTTCGATGCCGAGCGCCTTGAGGAACTGGGACGCAACCGTGCCCATGGCAACACGGGTGGCGGTCTCCCGGGCGCTGGCACGCTCCAGGACGGGCCGGGCTTCGGAGAACCCGTACTTCTGCATCCCGGTGAAATCTGCGTGTCCCGGACGGGGCCTGGTCAGGGGCGCGTTGCGGGCCTGGTCGGCGAGGATTTCCGGATCCACCGGATCGGCAGCCATGATCTGCTCCCACTTGGGCCATTCGGTGTTGGCGACCTGGACGGCCACCGGACCGCCCTGGGTCAGACCGTGGCGGACGCCGCCGAGAATGGTGACGACGTCCTGCTCGAACTTCATACGTGCGCCCCGGCCATAGCCAAGGCGGCGGCGAGCCAATGAATCGGCGATCTGCCCGCTAGTGAGTTCAACACCGGCGGGGACGCCTTCAATAATTCCCATCAGGGCCGGACCATGGGATTCACCGGCAGTCAACCAACGCAACATAATTTCCATCCTGCCACGTATGGCGGTCAGAACGCCCGTCGGGGAAGGCCGACTGCGTCACACATCACATCTATGACAGCTGCGTTAACGTCGTCACCGCGGCCGGTGAACAGGCGTACCTGTTCCACAGCTTGGTACAACAACATCTCAAGTCCGGGTACCACGGCGCCGCCGCCGGACTGCCACACCGACGCGATCCGGCTCGGCCAGGGATCGTAGGCCACATCCAGGAGGACACCGGGCGTCCCGGTTCCCAACGCAGCGATCTCCCCCGCCAGACCGTCCGCTGCGCGCGGCGGGAGCGTGGAAATCACGACGTCGGCACTTGCGGTAGGAACGGCGGCTTCGGTCAGCGGCCGGACAACGACGGAAAGGCCTACTCCGGCAGCGGCAGCGCGCGCTTCTTCGGCCCGGGAGGTATCGCGGACGAACACCTGGGCGTGCTGCGTGCCCAGATCCTTCAGCGCGGCCACTGCGGCTGCGGCTGTACCGCCTCCGCCCAGGACCACGGCAGCGGGGCTGGCCGCCACTCCGGCGTTAAGGACAGCGTTGACGATGCCGGCGACGTCGGTGTTGTAGCCGATGCGCCTGACGGAGCCGAGGTCTTCCTCGAAGAC
This sequence comes from Pseudarthrobacter adonitolis, assembly GCF_055412845.1. Lineage (NCBI taxonomy): Bacteria > Bacillati > Actinomycetota > Actinomycetes > Micrococcales > Micrococcaceae > Pseudarthrobacter > Pseudarthrobacter adonitolis. The sequence continues at coordinate 267,009 of NZ_JBVAYW010000002.1, forward strand.
GACGGTGTTGACCACGCCCAGTATCCGCGCCACACCGCGGACTTCGTCCACTTCGGCAACCATGCCGGATTTCAGGGGCATGGTCACTGAGAGTCCACGCCAGCCCTGCTCCGTCCTGACCTGTTCCATAAATGCGGGCAGCGCCTGCTCGGTCAGGTCCAGGGCCGTGTATCCAATGTCCATGCCAAGTTTGCCGTAGGCCGCCAGGTGGAGGGCCGGGGACTTGGAGTGGCTGATCGGGTGGCCCAGGACCGCAGCCCGGAGACTCATGTGCAGCGGCCCACGTTGGCCTGGCACCAGGTGTTGTACTGGGTGACGTAGACGTTGTGCTCGTCGAGCGTCTTGGAGAACTTTGTCTCCTTCGTGTCCAGGTTGATGGTTACCCAGTACAGGTAGTCGTTGGTTTTGGGCTTCGCCGCCGCATCGATGGCGGTTTTGCCCGGAGAACCGATGGGGCCTGGCGGCAGGCCCGGGTTGGCGTACGTGTTGTACAGGTTGGACTTGTCCTGGCGCTCTGCATCGGTGAAGTTGAAGCTCTTGGTGCCCAGTCCGTACGTCACGGCCGAATCCACCTGCAGGTAGCCGGAGGTCTGGTCATTCGGCTTGAGGCGGTTGTAGATGGCTCCGGCAACGTCGCCGTACTCAGCCTGTCCGCCTTCGGCCTGCACAATGCTCGCCACGATCACAGCTTCATACTGCTTCGCCGGATCGGTGATCCCCTGTGCCACAAGTTCGTCCGTGGTTCCCTTGACCAGCGACTGGAGGATGTCCTTCGCCGGTGTGCCAAGCGGGAAGCGGTACTCCCCCGGAGCGAGGAAGCCCTCAAGGTTTTTGGCGTTGGCCGGAAGGCCGAACTGCGCCGGAGCGTTGCTGAATTCCTTCAGTTGCTGCAGCGACACACCGGAGCCCTCTGAGATGGCCTGCAGCGACTCGCCGATCCTGAGACCGGCGCTCAGGGCGAAGTAGATGACTTTGCTCTTGTCGGTGCCAAGCAGGACGCTGACCGCGTCAGAGTTCTTCATCTCCGTCTTGAACGTGTAGTCCCCCGGCGACAGCGTTCCGCCGGATGAAGCAAAGGCCTGCAGGAATGTGTCAGCGTTGGCCACTACTTTCCCGCTCTCCAGTTTGGTGGCCACGGAGCGGGTACCTTCGCCTGGCTGGACCGAAACAATGACTTCGCCGGTGCCGGGACCGGGATAGTCGGCCGCTTTGTCGTTTCCAAGCAGGGGCTTCAGGAACTGCGCGCCCACGGCGATCGCTGCCACGAAGACCACAAGAGTCAGGAACAGGGCCAGGAGGCGGCGCCGGCGCCGCACCTTTTTTGAGGGCTTTGCCACTACGGAAGCCGCGGCTGCGCCGGCGAACAGGCCGTTGTCGGGGTGGTGATCATCAAGGTAGTGGTCATCGGCGTGGTGATCATCATGGTGGCCTGCATCGTGGTGTTCTTCGTCCGGATAGTGGTGCCCGGCTTCATGGAGCGTTTCGTCAGGGTAGTGGGGCCCGGCGTCGTGCGTTTCATTAAAGTGCTCGTCATTGGGGTGGTATTCCTGGACCTGGGCGTCATCCGGATGGTGGTTTGCGGCCGGACCGGCGTCCTGGATGGAAGGCGGCGTATCCGGGGCTGCGGGAATAGCCGGCTGCGGCTCCGGATCGGGCGCTCGAACGGGTTCGGCCGCCTGGACCGGTTCGGGGGCCGGCGCCGGAGCGGGTGCAGCTTCGGGTTCAGATGCCGTGGCAGGTGCAGGCGCGTCCTGCCCCGTTTCGTAGGCCTGCTCGGGAACAACATCGCTGCTTCCCGTGTGCTTCTCCAGGGCGCGGACCTCTTTTCGGGTCAGCGGCCTGGCGCCATCGTTGCTCGTGGCGCCTGAGGCGTCGTCGTTACTGGACGGGCTCACTGTAGCCTTCCGTGTTCTGAGATCGAGTCGTGCCTTCCGGGGCCGCATGCTCGGGCTGAACTGCCGAACCTGCTCCGGATGGCCGAGTACGGGGCGGCGCAGTCACGCGGCTGCCAACGTCCGTTCCCCTGGCTTTTTGCATGTCTATGGCGTGCTGGAGGATGCCTGCCGCCGCGACCTGATCCACCACTTTACGGTGGTTCCGGCTGCTCATGCCAGCTTCGTGCAGGTTGCGGTGCGCCGTAACACTGCTCAGGCGCTCGTCCACCAGATTGACCGGAACATCCATTCCCCGGGCAAAGAGCTCCGCAACCAGCAGTTCGGCGTAGTCGGTGGCCATTCTGGCAGAAGCGTGCTCCTCGCCCTTCATGGTACGTGGCAACCCCACGAAGACCTGGACGGCGCCCAGTTCCCCAGCGAGCGACGCGATGACGCGGACGTCGGAGTTCTTCTTTACGTTGCGGTCCAGGGTCTTGTACGGAGTGGCCAGGATTTCGTCCCGGTCGCAGATGGCGACGCCAACGCGGACGGTGCCGACGTCTACCCCCAGTTTGATGCCCTGGGGGACGACGGCGGCGCCAGCGGATTCTGTCACAGCTTCCCTAGCGCCGGGAGATGGCGTCCACAACGGCGGCCAGCGCCGGTGCGACCTTAGCGGCGTCCGTGCCGCCACCCTGGGCGACGTCGTCCTTGCCGCCGCCGCCGCCGCCGAGGATTCCGGCCGCGAGCCGGACCAGGGCGCCGGCCTTCACCCCGGCTTCCCGGGCTGCCTCGTTGGTGGCCACGAGGATCATGGGCCGGTCATTGCTAACGCCGGCCACTGCCACGGTGGATGCTCCCGAACCGAGGCGGTTACGCAGGTCAAGGGCAAGGTTGCGGATGTCGTCTGCGCCGCCGATCTGGCCGGCGTCGTGCGCGATGACCTGGACGCCGGCTGCGTCCCGCGCGGTGCCGACAAGGTTTCCGGCCGCCGCGGCGATCTGTTCCTTACGCAACCGGTCGAGTTCCTTCTCCGTGGCCTTGAGCTTGTTCAGCGTGCTGGCGATTCTGTCGGCGAGCTGCCCGGAAGGCACTTTGAGCATCTCGGTCAGTTCGGTCACGAGGGCGCGTTCGGCGGCCAGGTGGCGGAAGGCATCCATGCCCACAAACGCTTCAACACGGCGGTTGCCTGAACCTACTGACTGCTCGCCGAGCAGCGACAGGCTGCCGATCAGGGACGTGTTTGCTACGTGCGTGCCGCCGCAGAGTTCCCGGGACCACGTGCCGTCGATCTCCACAACACGGACTTCGCTGCCGTAGTTTTCTCCGAAGAGCGCCATGGCGCCCAGCGCCTTGGCCTCTGCCAGGCCCATGACCTTGGTGTCCACGCGGAAGTTGTTGCGGATGGCGAGGTTGGAAACTTCCTCGATTTCCGAACGCGTGGCGGTGCTGAGGCCTTCGCCCCAGGCGAAGTCGAAGCGCAGGTAGCCGGCCTTGTTGTAGGAGCCGCGCTGGGTAGCTTCGGGGCCGAGGATCTGGTGCAGGGCGGCGTGCACAATGTGCGTACCGGTGTGGGCCTGCTCGGCGGCGTGGCGCCGCTCGCGGTCCACGGCGGCGCGGACCAGTGAATCGGAGCCAATCTCGCCCTCGCGGACGATTGCCTTGTGGACGCTCAGTCCCTTGATGGGGCGTTGGACGTCCAGGACTTCAACGACGAATCCATCACCGGTGATGAGGCCGGTGTCAGCCGACTGCCCGCCGGCTTCAGCGTAGAACGGGGTCTCCGCCAGGACGAGTTCAATTTCGTCGCCGGTGGCGGCGTGCCCCACGTTCTGTCCGCGGTTGAGGATGCCCCGGACCCGGGACTCACCATCCAGCTCGGTGTATCCGGTGAAGACAGTCTCGCCTTGGGCCAGCAGTTCCTGGAAGGCGCTGAGATCGGCGTGGCCGCCCTTCTTGCCCTTGGCGTCGGCCTGCGCACGCTGGCGCTGTTCCAGCATCAGGCGGCGGAATTCCGGTTCATCGACCTTGAGTCCGGCTTCCTCGGCCATTTCCAGGGTGAGGTCGATCGGGAAGCCGTAGGTGTCGTGCAGGGCGAAGGCATCGGCGCCAGACAGCGGCGTGCCGGCGGCCTTGGAATCCGTCACGGCGTCTTCGAGGCGGGCGGTACCTGAAGCGATGGTGCGCAGGAAGGCCCGCTCTTCGGCGTAGGCGATACGGCTGATGCGGTCAAAGTCCGTCGCCACGATGGGGTAGACGCCCTTCATGGCATCGCGTGAGGCGGGGAGCAGGTCCGGCAGGCAGGCCTTTTCGACGCCGAGCAGGCGCATGGAACGCACGGCGCGGCGGATCAGGCGGCGCAGGACGTAGCCACGGCCCTCGTTGGACGGGGTCACTCCGTCGGCGATCAGCATGAGGGCCGAACGGATGTGGTCACCCACAACGCGCATGCGGACGTCGTCCGTGTGGTGCGGATCCTCAGGTGTTTCGGCCGAGGTGTACTCCCGGCCCGACAGCTCAGCAGCCTTGTCGATCACAGGCCGGACCTGGTCGGTCTCGTACATGTTCTCGACGCCCTGCAGGATCATCGCGAGGCGCTCCATGCCAAGGCCGGTATCGATGTTCTTTTTGGGCAGTTCGCCGACGACGTCGAAGTCGTCCTTCGAGCGGACGTTGTCGATCTGGTACTGCATGAACACCAGGTTCCAGATTTCAACGTAACGGTTTTCGTCGGCGATGGGACCGCCCTCGACGCCGTAGGCAGGGCCCCGGTCGTAGTAGATCTCCGAGCAGGGGCCTGCGGGGCCCGGCTGGCCGGTGTGCCAGTAGTTGTCGGCCTTGCCCATGCGCTGGATGCGCTCGGACGGAACGCCGGTGTTCGTCAGCCACAGCTCCTTGGCTTCGTCGTCCTCTTCGTAAACCGTCACCCACAGCAGTTCCGGCGGAAGGCCATAGCCGCCGTCGTCCACGCTCTTGGTGAGCAGCTCCCAGGCGTACTTGATGGCGTCTTCCTTGAAGTAATCACCGAAGGAGAAGTTGCCGCACATCTGGAAGAAGGTGCCGTGGCGGGCGGTCTTGCCCACCTCTTCGATGTCACCGGTGCGGATGCACTTCTGAACGCTGGTGGCCCGGGCGAAAGGGGCCTCTTCACGGGCAGTCAGGTAAGGGATGAATGGGACCATGCCGGCCACGGTGAACAGGAGGGAGGGGTCGCTGGAGACCAGCGAGGCGGAGGGAACCGCGGTGTGTCCTTTGCTGACAAAAAAGTCCACCCAGCGCTTTGTGATCTCCTGCGACTTCATGAGCTGATTACATACCCTTCTCGGTTCACGCGTTGTGCCACGCATGACTTATTGGTTCAGACGGCAGTGCCGGCAAGCGGCGGCTGCTGGTTTAATTCTCGCGCGTTTTTCCCGCGCGTTCAGCGGCGGGCTACGTCCTGGGAGTCGATCCCGAGTGCGGCCCGAAGGTCCGTCTCGCGCTCACGCATTCCGGCACGCACCGCATCGGCGAAGTCGTACACGCCGTCAGCCAAACGGCCCACCGCGCGGTTCAGGCCTTCCGGCCCCAGGTTGGCCTGGGCTTCGGTGACCTTGCGGAACGCGATGACTCCGATGGCCACGCCGATTCCCATCCAGACAAATCGTTTCATTTCAGTTCTCCGGTGGCTTAGCGGCTGCGGCGGCCGGGGGCGGGCTTCTTGCGGTTGGCGAGGGCGGAGCGCACGCCGTAACTGAAGGCTGCCACCTTGATCAGCGGGGAACCGACCGTCGATGCAACGAGTGATGACAGCGCGGAGAGGTTTGCCGACGCATCTGAAACGTTGGAGGCGATGCCATCCACCTTCTTCAACTGCTGGTTGGTGGTGGACACGGTCGCCGTGACTTCGTCCATCAGGGGCGTGGCGCCGTCGCTGAGGGAGCGGATGGAGGTCCTAATTTCCTCCAGCACACTGCCGAGCTTCAGGATGGGCACGGCGAGCAGCAGCACCAGCAGCGCGAACACCCCGGCTGCGATCAGGCCAGCAATATCGCCACCAGACATAGACGTTCATCTCCTTGAAACTGTCGTGGATCCGTTACCTCCGCGCACGCTGCCTTGATGCGTTCCGCAGATGTCCCCCAAGTACCTTACATACAAAGAAGCCCGTGGCGCTTGCCACGGGCTTCTTTGTATACGCTGCTGGGATTTAGCGTGCGTAGAATTCGACGACGAGCTGCTCTTCGCAGGTTACGGGGACCTCGGAGCGCTTCGGGCGACGGACCAGGCGGGCCTGCAGGGCGTCAAGCTTGACGTCCAGGTAGGCCGGAACCTGGGGCAGGACATCGCGGTGTGCGCCGGCTGCTGCGACCTGAAGCGGAACCATGGTTTCGCTGCGGGTGTGGACGTGGACCAGCTGGCCTTCGCCTACGCGGAAGGACGGGCGGTCAACGCGAATGCCGTCAACCATGATGTGGCGGTGCACAACGAGCTGGCGGGCCTGGGCGATGGTGCGGGCGAAGCCGGCACGCAGCACGAGGGCGTCGAGACGCATTTCGAGCAGTTCGATCAGGTTTTCACCGGTCAGGCCCTTGGTGCGGCGGGCTTCTTCGAAGGCGCGGGTCATCTGGGCTTCGCGGATGCCGTACTGGGCGCGCAGACGCTGCTTTTCGCGCAGACGTACGGCGTAGTCGGAGTCCTGCTTCTTACGGGCACGGCCATGCTCACCGGGGCCGTACGGGCGGCGCTCCATGTACTTGGCGGCCTTGGGGGTCAGAGCAATGCCGAGTGCACGCGAGAGGCGTGCTGTACGGCGAGCACGAGTGTTGTTAGCCACTTGTGTCCTTCCAATATCTGCGGTGTGTCAGTGTTACTGGCCTCCACGATGGAGAGCATCGGCCAACCGCTGCCTTTTGCTACTGGGCACAGGGCTACCCCAACGAAACAGCAGAAAATACTGAAGGATGGGGAGATTGCGTCCGCGCCTTGCCAGACAACGAACAATCTTAGCAGGATTCGTATGCAATCCCGCACTCCGGCCGCCGCTCGCCCGCGTCACTCCAGTGGCATCACTGCCCGGGCACTCCACCGCCGACGCCGGTCAGGTGCCGCGGATGATCTTCCGCAACCGTTCGAGGCGCACGGCGATGTCCCGTTCCGCGCCGTTGGCAGTGGGCTCGTAGTAGTCCCGACCCACCAGATCATCCGGCGGGTACTGCTGGCTGGCCACGGAGTGGGGGGCATCGTGGGCGTACTTGTAGCCGAGCCCGTGGCCCAGCTGCTTGGACCCCGGGTAGTGCGCATCGCGCAGGTGCGCCGGGATCCCGTTCCCCAGGCCGGCACGGACATCCGCGACGGCCTTGTTAATTCCCATGTACGCAGCATTGGATTTCGGCGCCGTGGCCAGATGCACCACGGCCTCGGCCAGGACGATCCGCCCCTCGGGCATGCCGATCAGCTGTACCGCCTGGGCGGCGGCGACCGCCGTCTGCAGCGCTGTGGGGTCTGCCATTCCCACGTCTTCCGCTGCGGAAATCACGATGCGCCGGGCAATGAATCTCGGGTCCTCCCCTGCCTCCAGCATCCTGGCGAGGTAGTGCAGTGCGGCGTCCACGTCAGAACCGCGGACTGATTTGATGAAGGCGCTGGCGACGTCGTAGTGCTGATCCCCGGCGCGGTCGTAGCGGACGGCGGCCACGTCCAGGGCACGTTCGGTGTGCTTGAGCTCCACGGTGACCCGCGCGTCGGCATCGGCGTCGTCTGCATCGCCGAATGCCACGCCAGCTGCGGCTTCGAGGGCCGTCAGGGCGCGCCGGGCATCGCCGCCGGCGAGCCGGACGAGGTGCGCCTGGGCCTCGGCGCTGAGCTCCACTTTCCCGTTCATGCCCCGAGCGTCCGACACGGCGCGCTGCACGAGCCCTTCAATATCCGCCTCCGTCAGCGGTTTCAGAGTGAGCAGGAGGGAACGGGACAGCAGTGGCGAGACCACCGAAAAGGACGGGTTTTCGGTGGTTGCCGCCACGAGCACCACCCAGCGGTTCTCGACGCCGGGCAGCAGGGCATCCTGCTGTGCCTTGTTGAATCGGTGGATCTCGTCAAGGAAAAGCACCGTGGTGGTCTTGTATAGATCCCGTGCCGTGAGGGCTTCGTCCATGACCCGCCGAACGTCCTTGACGCCTGCGGTGATGGCGGACAGCTCCACGAACTTCCGCCCCTTGCCCTTGGCGATCACGTGGGCGAGCGTGGTTTTTCCGGTCCCGGGCGGTCCCCAGAGGATCAGCGAGCTGGGGCCTGCAGGACCCAGGGCGTCGGTCCCGGCCGCCAACTGCCGCAACGGCGATCCCTGCCCCAGCAGGTGCTGCTGGCCCACCACGTCATCCAGCGTGCGTGGCCGCATCCGGACGGCCAAAGGACTGCGGGGCGCGGCGGAACGGCCGGCCGGCGACGGTTCGTGACCGTCGTCGTCGTCATTGCCATGCCCTTGGGCGAAGAGATCATCCACATAGATAGGCTACTCATTAGTTCACCGTCCCACTTCCGCCCTCCATGCAAGGATCCCGCCATGAGCGCACGCAGTACCTCCGGCGCCGGCCGTCCGGGGCCCGTCAGGACCGCGTTTGTGTCCGGCGAACGCCTGGCCGGATGGGCGGAACGCTTCGGTGCCGCGCACGGCGGCTTCCGGATCAGCAATGACGACGACGGCGTGCGGCTGGTGGCGGGCGACGGCACCAATGCGTTGCTCCAGGCGCCCTGGCCACCGGACGGAAGGCCGGGACGGGGCGCCGATCCGCTGGAGCGGTTGGCCTCCGTCGCCGCCCAGCCCCGGACGGCCGGCCTGGTGCTCGTGCGGCGCGGCGGCTATGCGGTGGCCGTGGCCAGGGAAGGCATCCTGCTCGCGTCCAAGACAGGGTCCCGCTATGTGCAGTCCCGGACCGCCGCCGGTGGCCAGTCCCAGCAGCGGTTTGCACGCCGCCGGGCCAACCAGGCTGATGAGCTGGTGGAGAAAGTGGCGGTGCACGCAGCAGCGGTCTTCGGCGGCCAGCCGATGGAGTATCTTGCTCCGGGCGGGGACCGGACCCTTGCGGGGCTGGTCATGGACCATCCGGCCCTGAGGCTCTATGCCCCAGTCCCGCGGCTGGACTTCCTGGATGTGCCTGATCCCAATGGCTCGGTGCTGAGGAAAGCCGCCGCGGATATCTGCGCCGTCCGGATTCAGGTGGCCGACCCGCCGGCATAGTTATCCACAACCGGCCGTCGGTGACAAGCGCCGGCCGACCCTTCCTGCCTAGACTCCCCATGGGCTGCTGCTGCGGCCCGGATCAGCTGCCGGGGGGAAGATATGAACTTACTAATGAGCAGGAAGTCCCCGCCGTCCTTGACATTAATACGTCAACCTTCGACGGCCACCGCGCCGCCTACTCACCGGACAACGGCGTATCCTGGCAGCCGGTCTTGTTGACGGCCAGGCAGATCCGGACATGGCGCTGGCCAACAAGCCCACCGCCCGCGAGGGCCAATGGCTCCTGCTGGGGCACCGTAACGGAGAGGTCTTCACCTTCACCAGCAGTAACGGCACGGACTTCGTCCTTCAGCCGAACCAATTCTTGAAACCACCGGCACCAGCGTGAACGCAGCCATTGGTACTGCCCAGGGCTGGCTCGTCGCCACAACACCCGACCGCAAGTCCGGCGGCACGGCCATGACCCTTTACCAAAGCACCGACGGTGCAGTGTGGACCGGGCGGGACGGGACAGCTGCCGGGCTGCCCCCCCCTGCGCACGGCACCCTCCATCCAATGAGCATGGCCGCCGTGCTTCTCGTGGGGCAGGAGGTCGATCCCAGCCGGCCACCGTATTCACGGGCGTTCGACTCCAGCGTCGGCGGGAGTAGCTGACAAGATGCCACACCGGATAGCTCGGGCGTCGGTCTCCTCGGAAATGCCCTCTGGACCGCGGCTTGGTCGGGAACAGATTTCAGGGTGACCGGCCATGCGTGGCCTGGAGTTTCCAGGCCGAGAGGCTTTCCCCTGGGCATGTCCGGCAGTGGACGCCGGGAGGTGCATGGCAGCTTACTGCCGACCCTTCGTGGAGCCGCCAGGACCAGGAATACCCCCAGCAGTCAGACGTGACCTACGGTGCCGCGGGAGCGATCGCCACTCAGATGATCGGCGGGCTGAGTATCGACATACCTAAGGTCCTGCTTCAGCGGCCTGGGCAACCCTGGTCTGAACTGCAGATGCCTGAACCGGCAGACGGCGGGCTTCGCCTCTATTGCGAATGACAGCAGTAGCTGACGGCTTCCTGGTGGCCGGCACAGACTCCAACCATGGAAATAACCAGGTCCGCCTCTGGCACGTGACCAGGACAGCGAACAGCCAGCTGCCGGTCATCTGGTCACCGCCCGAAGGCGGAGCATGGTCGGTGTACACCGGCAACATCTTCGGCGCCGGCACAGAAAACGGGGATTCTCCGGTGAAAGCAGTGCTGCCCTCCAGCCATGGCTTCGTCGCAGCCGGATGGTTCCATGCGGACGGTGCCGAGCACGCGGGAATCGCCGTCACCGCCGATGGCGCCGAATGGAGCCATGTCCAGGGAAGCGATCTCCGGGGTAAGCCATCCGCTGGCCGTTACATCGGTTCGCTCGCCGAGACACCGGCCCGGACGGTGCTGGCTGGCGGATCCGTCGAGGAGGGGCAGCTAAGTACGGCAGCAGTGTGGGCATCCTCTGACGCCCGGACCTGGACGCCCGTTCTACTCCCCAGCACCGAGGGCTACACGGACGCCCACATCATGTCACTCACTACGGGGGCCATCGCGGACGGTCGCCCTCGTCCAACAGAGCTCCACGGGTAAACCCATTCGCTATTCGACCTACTCCAGCGCCGACAACGGACTGATCTGGGACCACGGAACGGATCTGGATGCTCCCTCGCCTGACCAGGATGTGGCCCTCCCCCGGGTCGCTGTCAATGGAGAAGGGTTTGTGCTGCTGGCAACCCAGGGGCGACCACGTCATCACCCGCCTGTTCTTATGGTGAGCGCTGACGGGCGGCGGTTCGCGGCCCGGCCCGTGGACCACGCTGCACTCGAACAGGAGGATCTCAGTGTTATGCCCTCGGGATCGCGGGGGAAAAGTTGATGATCGCCGGTGCCACCGGGCCTGCTGACCGGCGAGGCTCCTTGGGATAAGCACTGACGTGCCTGAGCCCTAATGTGCACTTCCCTTGGACGGGCCCGTGCTTTGCAGCCGTCCGGCGCTCGCTGATGTCAGCAGCCGGTCAGATGGCGCTTGGGCCGTTCCTGCCGGTAGAGGTAGCGGCCGGCTTCCTGGAATCCTGCCTTGGCGTAGAGCTGCTGGGCACCGGAGTTCGCCGCGGTGACCAGCAGCCAGTAGCCGGCGAAGTTCCGGGCGGCGCCTTGCTGCAGGAGTGCCTGCATGATCCGCAGGGCGTGGCCGCGCCGCCGGGCGTCCGGACGGGTGGCCATGCAGTAAAGCCCGCCCCAACCGTTTACTGCCGTCCCGTCAGGAACAGCCAGCCTTCCGACGGCGGCGGGGACGCCGTCGTCGGACCTCACCAGGGCATAGATCGACGGGCAGCCTGCCAGGATGCTGCGTGCGGTCTCGCGCTCGGCCGGGCCGCCGCGGCCATCGACGCTCCACCACAGCTCAAGCCACTCATCGCTGGGGGCCCCAGAGATCTCGACGCCGGGTTGGGTCAGCGCAGGTTGGTCCGCCGCCTGCGCGCCGTTGCTCCGGGACATCACCAGTGTTTCGGACTGCCTGGTGAAGCCTTCCCCGTCGAGGACGATATTGAGTCCGGTGGATCGGGGATCATCGAAGACCTGGAAAATCAGCGGCAAGCGCCGGCCGCGGTACCAGAGCCGCGCCGCACGAAGAGCCTCGTGCTGCTGGTGGGTGTCGCCCTCCGGCTCGCGCGGCCAGACCGAATTGGCGCGCTGGGTCACGCCGGAGGCCGCGCGAAGCACCCAGCCGCCGGATTCCTCGCGGTCCGGGGCCGGCCAGGCGGCGTCCATCAGCGCCTCAAGCCCGGGCAGGGCTGGAGCAGGACCTGAAGCTGTCATGGCGTTCCACCTTTCCAATGCGAAAGGCTCCCCGGTTCCCGGGGAGCCTCTCGACTGCGGTTCAGATTACTCGGCCTTCTTGGCTTCCGGTTTGAAGTCCACGCCGGCTTCCTTGCGCTGCTGCGCCGTGATCGGCGCGGGAGCCTGCGTCAGGGGGTCGTAGCCGTTGCCCGTCTTCGGGAAGGCAATGACATCGCGGATGGACTCTACGCCCGCCAGCAGTGCCACCACACGGTCCCAGCCGAAAGCGATGCCGCCGTGGGGAGGTGCCCCGAACTTGAAGCCCTCCAGCAGGAACCCGAACTTGGTCTGGGCGTCTTCCTTGTCCAAGCCCATCAGTTCGAATACCCGTTCCTGGACGTCACGCTCGTGGATACGGATGGAGCCGCCGCCGATTTCGTTGCCGTTGCAAACAATGTCGTAGGCGTAGGACAGGGCCGATTCCGGGTCCTTGTCGAACGTTTCCATGAACTCGGGCTTGGGCGAGGTGAAGGCGTGGTGGACGGCCGTCCACTTTCCGGCGCCAACAGCCACATCGCCGGACGCCACCGCTGCGGCAGCCGGTTCGAACATGGGGGCGTCAACCACCCAGCAGAAGGCCCAGGCGCTGGGATCGATCAGGCCGGTGCGGTGGCCGATCTCCACGCGGGCAGCACCCAGGAGGGCGCGGGCCGCTGACTTCTCACCGGCGGCGAAGAAGATGCAGTCGCCCGGCTTGGCGCCCACGGCGTCGGCGAGGCCTGCACGCTCGGTTTCCGTCAGGTTCTTGGCAACCGGGCCGGCCAGTTCGCCGTCTTCCTTGAAGAGGACGTATGCCAGGCCCTTATGGCCGCGCTGCTTGGCGAATTCCTGCCAGCCGTCCAGGGTGCGTCGCGGCTGGGAAGCACCGCCGGGCATCACCACGGCGCCGACATACGGAGCTTTGAAGACGCCGAAGCCGGTGTCCTTGAAGAATTCGGTGAGCTCAGTCAGTTCCACCCCGAAGCGGAGATCGGGCTTGTCCGAGCCATAGCGCGCCATGGCGTCTGCGTAGGTGATGCGCTGGATGGGCGTGGGGATCTCAACGTCGATCAGCTTCCACAGCGCCTTGACGATGTTTTCGCCCAGGGCAATGATGTCGTCCTGGTCCACGAAGCTGGCTTCGATGTCCAGCTGGGTGAATTCGGGCTGGCGGTCGGCACGGAAGTCCTCGTCGCGGTAGCAGCGCGCGATCTGGTAGTACTTCTCGAAACCACCCACCTGCAGGAGCTGCTTGAAAAGCTGCGGGGACTGCGGCAGCGCGTACCAGGAACCCGGCGCCAGGCGGGCGGGGACCACGAAGTCGCGGGCGCCTTCCGGCGTCGAACGCGTCAGCGTGGGGGTCTCTATCTCAACAAAACCGTCCTGGTGGAGCAGTTCGCGGGCGATCCGGTTGGCTTCGGAGCGCAGCCGGAGGTTGCGGGCGGGGCCGGGGCGGCGCAAGTCAAGGTAGCGGTGCTTCAGGCGGGCTTCCTCACCGACCTCCACATGCTCATCGATCTGGAACGGCAGCGGATCGGAGGTGTTAAGGATAACTACCTTGTCCGCCATGACCTCAATGGCGCCGGTGGCCAGGGCGGGGTTCTCGTTGCCCTCGGGACGCTCGGAGACGGTGCCGGTGATCTGCAGGACGTACTCGTTGCGCAGACCGTGGAAGACCTCTTCCTCACGGACCACAACCTGGGCCACGCCGGACGCATCGCGCAAATCCACGAATGCAACACCACCGTGATCACGACGGCGGCCCACCCAGCCAGCCAGGGTAACGGTTTGTCCAATGTGCTCGGAGCGAAGGGATCCGAGGTCATGTGTGCGCAGCACAGCACGCCTTTCTGAAGACGACAGCAGGAAAACAAAAGATAAAAACTGCATAGGATCGTTCCGGGAACAATCCCGTCTGAGTTTACCCGCTGGAAAGGACCGCCTCCCCCATGTCCGAACACCAGCAGCTTCAACGGAGGCTGGGCGTGTTTGACGCCACGTCCATCGGCCTCGGCTCCATGCTCGGGGCCGGCGTTTTTGTAGTCTTCGCCCCCGCCGCGGGTCTGGCCGGAAATTTCCTGGTCCTCTCTGTCCTGATCGCAGGTGCCGTGGCCTACTGCAACGCGGTGGCCTCCGCAGAGTTGGCTGCACGGTATCCGGCCAGCGGCGGAACGTACGTGTACGGACGGAAGCGCCTGGGAGAATGGCCTGGTTTCCTGGCCGGCTGGGGATTCAGCAGCGGCAAGACGGCCTCCTGCGCCGCCATGGCCCTGACGTTCGGCCACTACATCTCACCGGGCTACGCGGTCCCGGTTGCTATCGCTGCGGTGGTGGCGCTGACCGCTGTGAACCTTTTTGGCATTACCCGCACAGCGTTCCTGACCAGGATCCTGCTGTGCGTTGTCCTGGCCACCCTGGTGTTTGTTGCTGCTGCCGCGATTGTGGGGCCGCATCCGTCGGGAGGGACGTCCCTTGGCTCGTCCCTCCCTGGCGGAGTAGGGGGAATCGAGGGGGTGCTGCCGGCCGCCGGCCTGATGTTCTTCGCCTTCGCTGGCTACGCGCGCATCGCCACGCTCGGTGAGGAAGTCACGGACCCGGCCAGGACCATTCCGCGTGCGATCCTGGCTGCCTTGGCCGGCGCCTTCATTATCTACCTGGCTTTGGCGCTGCTGCTCCAAAACCACTTGACCGGAGGCCGCCTGGCCGCCACCACGGCCCCGCTGCTGGACGCTGTGCTCAATTCGCAGCTTGCCGCCGGCGCGCCAGTGGTACAGGCCGGCGCGGCAGCGGCGTGCCTGGGTGCGTTGCTTGCGCTCATCACCGGATTGGGGCGCACCACCCTGGCTATGGCGCGGGAACGCGACCTGCCTGCGCCACTGGCCCGCGTCGGCGGGAAACACACGGTGCCGTTCGTGGCAGAACTGGCGGTGGCCGCCGTCGTGCTTTTCCTGATCCTGATTACTGATGTGGTGACGGTAGTGGGCTTCTCCAGCTTCGGTGTGCTCATCTACTACGCGGTGACGAATGCCGCGGCGTACACCTTGGAGGAGCACCCGGCCCACGGCCCGAGGTGGCTCAATGTGGCCGGCTTCATCAGTTGCCTGCTGCTGGCCTTCACATTGCCGCCCGCCTCGGTGTTGGGGATGGCCGCTGTGCTGGCCGCCGGAGCGGCCTGCCGATTCGTGGTACTTCGGCGGCGCCGCTAGCCGGCGCCGCCAGACTGCGCCAGTCACGCCGTCGTGGGGCACTTTGGGTCCGGCCAATGCAGAAACGGGCTCAGTGTGCGGCGGGTCCGCGTCAAAGTGCCCCGTTAAGGCCGGATCCGGACCCTGTCGCCACCTCCAGTGTCAGGCCGACTGGGCTGCTGCCGTTGGCACCTGGACCGTTGTGACCTGGACCTTGAGGTCTTCCGACGGTGGCGTCCAGGTTGCGGGATCTGCGTCGGCCTGCTCGCCCGACCGGATGTCCTTGACCTGGTGCTTGCCGTCGTCGTCGGTGAACCAGACAAACGGGATGCCGCGGCGGTCCGCGAATTTAATCTGCTTACCGAACTTCTCCGCCTTGGCAGCCACTTCAGTGGCTATGCCCCGGCTGCGGAGCTGGGCAGCAACGTCCTGCGCCGCACCCCAGCTGTCGTCAGTGGTGAGCGCCACCAGCACGGCGGTAGGGACCGAACGGGAGGCCTTGGCCAGGTCCTGGCTCAGGATGCGCGACACCAGCCGGGTCACACCGATGGAGAGTCCGACGCCGGGGAACTTGCGGTTACCTTTGCTTGCCAAGGCGTCGTAGCGGCCGCCGGAGCAGATGGAACCGAGCTGTTCGTGGCCCACCAGGACCGTCTCCACCACCGTGCCGGTGTAGTAGTCCAGGCCGCGGGCGATGCTGAGATCGGCAATGACCTTGCCCGGCGCGCGCTGCACGGCGGCTTCGATCACCTGTTCCAGTTCATTCAGGCCCTCCTCGAGGAGGTCATTCGTCACGCCGAGGGCGCGGACCTGGGCCACAAACGAGGTGTCCTCGGCGCGGATTCCTGCCAGCTTCAGCGCTGCCTGCGCCTGGTCATCGGAGGCACCCAGTTCGGTCTTGAGCAGCTCTGCGACCTTGGCTGCGCCGATCTTTTCCAGTTTGTCGATGCTGCGGAGCACGCCGGCGGTGTCGTCCAGGCCAATGCCGCGGTAGAAGCCCTCGGCAAGCTTGCGGTTGTTGATCCGCAGGCGGAAGTCCGGAATCGGCAGTGCGCTCAAGGCTTCGGCAATGACCAGGGCAATTTCCACGTCATAGCGGAACGGCAGCTCGCCGTCGCCCACAACATCGATGTCTGCCTGGGTGAATTCTCGGGCCCGGCCCTCCTGCGGGCGTTCCCCGCGCCAGACTTTTTGGATCTGGTAACGCCGGAACGGGAACGCGAGGTAGCCGGCGTTCTCGACGACGTATCGCGCAAAAGGCACCGTGAGGTCGAAGTGGAGCGCGAGGGCGTGGGGGTCAGCTTTGCCGGCCTTGCCCGCGTCGGAGGTCTCGGCGTCGTCGTCCTGAAGGCGGCTGAGGCCGTAGACCTCCTTATCAATCTCGCCCTTGCGCAGCAGCTGGCCCACGGTTTCCACCGCACGGGTCTCGATGGACGCGAAGCCGTGCAGCTCAAAAACCTTACGAAGGGTGTCCAACACGTGCAGCTCCACCAGCCGCTCCTCGGGAAGCCACTCGGGGAATCCGGACAGGGAGGCGGTGCGTGCCATGGTGGATGTTCTCCTCTTGATGAAGGGTGCCTGGGACTTTGCCCGGCATTCCACCCGAAACGGGCGGGGAACGGCGGCAGTCCGGCAACTCATGCATAAACTATGTGCGGCAGTCAGTTTATGCGTCATCCGCCGGCATCTCTAATACGGCGGCCGGCAGCGCAGAAGGCTGCCGGCAGACAACCGCCTCCGGATTCAGTAACGACCGGACGCGGCCCGACACACAGGAGGACCATTGGCGGCCAGTTCACGCAGCGCCCGCGAAGCCAAACGGCGCATCCAGCAGATGGAGGCAAAGCGCGAGCTGCGGCGGGACCAGGAGAAACGGCGCAAGCGCGACAACCTCGTTGCCGTCGGCGCGGGAACCGCCGCCGTCCTGCTCGCCGTCGTGCTCCAATTGACGGCCTTTGCCGGCAACCCCACGGAAGACGAATTCGCCGCTGCAGAGGCCGGCCTGATCAGCCCAACCGACTCCCCCACACCTTCCGCGCCCGCCACGAACGGCGCGAACATCCCGGCCCCGGACACTGCCGCCGGCAAGGTGTTCACTGGTGAATTGGCACTGAACGGGAATGTGCTCGGCGTCGAAATTGACGGCACCAAGGCGCCCCAGGCCGCCGCGGTCTTCAAAGCACTCACGGACGAGGGCTTCTACAACGGCAGCGCGTGCCACCGGCTGACCACGGGCGAAACCTTCGGACTCCTGCAGTGCGGTGGCGCCTCCGCTGCCGCCGACCCCGAGTACACCTGGGGACCCCTCGAAAACACCCCGGCAGACAACACCTACCCTGCGGGCACCATTGCCGTAGCCCGGTCCGGCGACAACCCCTACGGTAACGGCAAGCAGTTCTTTGTGGTCTACAAAGACACGGTGATTCCCGCCGACTCTGCCGGGGGCTATACGGTGGTGGGCAAGGTGACCTCTGGCTTGGAAGCAGTGACCGCTATCGCCGCCGCGGGAATCACCCCCGGCTCCAGCGCATCAGACGGCGCACCTGTGCAATCAGTCACGATAGACTCGGTTTCTCTGAAGTAGGAAGCCAGGCCCTAACGGCCGCGGTGCAGTACGTGAGTATTTCCCTCCAAGCGAAAGACTTTTAGCGGTGACAGACAGTCAGAAATCCGACGAAACAGCAGCAGACCTGACCGAGGTAACAGCCCCCGTGGCTGACCAGGCAGACGCTGTCCAGGCAACCGCCGAACAGGCCACGGTTGACGAAACCGAGGCTCCAGCGGGCGTGGATCAAGAAGGCGTGGCCGCCCAGGCCGAGGGTGATGAGGCCCCGGCTGAAGAAGCCCCGGTGCCGGCACCGGCGCCTGCTCCGGCAGCTCGACCCGCCCCGTCGCCGGCAGCCTTCGCCGCCCGGCCCAAGCCGGCAGCAGCCGCACCTGCGGCAGCACCGGCACCCGTCGCGTCCGCGACCTCGCTGGCGGAAGCCGCAAAATGGGGCCGTGTCGAGGGTGACGGCCACGTATTCCTGACGATCGACGGCGATGAGCACCCGGTGGGCCAGTACCCCGGCGTCAGCAATGACGAAGCCCTTGGCTACTTTGCGCGGAAGTATGACGACATTGTTGCGCAGGTCCTGCTCCTGGAGCAGCGCATCAGCTCCAAGGCGCCCAGCACGGATATGCAGAAGACCGTCACGCACCTGCGCGAGCAGCTGGCAGAGCGGAACATGGTGGGAGACCTCCGTTCCACCGAAGCGCGGCTGGATGCGGTATCCGCGCAGATCGCCGAACTCGAAAAGGCAGAGAAGGCCGAACACGACGCCGTTCGCTCGGCCGAACTCGCGGCCCGCGAGGCCATCGTGGCCGAAGCCGAAGAGATCTCGGGCCAGGATCCCGCGCAGATCCAGTGGAAAACCTCCAGCGCCCGGATGAACGATCTTTTTGAAAGCTGGAAGACAGCCCAGAAGAGCGGCATCCGGCTTGGCCGCAGCAACGAGGACGCATTGTGGAAGCGGTTCCGTGCCGCCCGCACCGTCTTCGACCGTCACCGCCGTGCATACTTCTCCCAGCTGGACAGCACGAATTCGGCCGCGAAATCGGCCAAGGAGAAACTCATCGCGGAAGCCGAGGCCCTGTCCTCGTCCACCGACTGGGGCTTTGCCGCTGGCGAATACCGCCGGCTCATGGATGAATGGAAGGCCTCACCGCGCGCCAGCCGCAAGGACGACGACGCCCTCTGGGCCCGATTCCGTGCCGCCCAGGATGTGTTCTTCACGCACCGGCAGGCAGCCAATGAGGAGATCGACCAGGAATACGCCGCCAACCTCACGGTGAAGGAAGCGCTCCTCGTCGAAGCGAACACCATCCTGCCGGTCAAGGACCTGGGCGCGGCCAAGAAGGCGCTCCAGTCTGTCCGCGACCGCTGGGAAGAAGCCGGCAAGGTCCCCCGCGCCGACATGGGACGCATCGAAGCGGGCCTCCGTAAGGTGGAGGACGCTGTCCGCCACGCCGAAGAGGAAAACTGGCAGCGCTCCAACCCGGAGACGAAGGCCCGCACCAACAGCGCCCTGTCGCAGCTGGAAGCAGCCATTTCCGGCCTGCAGGACGATCTCGCCAAGGCAGAGAAAGCCGGCGACCAGCGCAAGATCAAGGGGGCCCGCGAAGCCCTCGAGGCGAGGCAGGCCTGGTTGGACCAGATCCAGCGCTCAGCCAGCGAACTTTCCTAGTCAGTAGTTTGTAGGACGCCTTTCGTAAGGTCCCTGTCGCAGGACGCAAAGGCCCGGTCCCGGTTATCCACATAGCCGGAACCGGGCCTGTGCGCGTTAAGGGAAGACGCGGCAGGATGGGGGGATGGCCACCTCCTCACCACCCCAATACCCGCACCTGTATTCGCCGGGGAAACCGTTCGCGTGGCCCGAACTCCAGGCGCTGGCGGCGGACGGTGTCCTGGCGCAGTTCCACCAGCACGGCTTCACACTGCCGGACGCTCCCGCGTCACCTCAGGTGCGGGCCAGAACAGTGGCCAACGCGGTTCCGGCAGCGGTCAGGCAACGCGTGGTGGCCGGGCGGATGACGGCGGCCTGGATCTACGGCTGTGCGGCTGAACCGGACCGGCTGGCCTTGCTCGTGGATGCAAAGCGGCGGATTTCGAGCCTCCGCAACACCCGCGGCTGCACCCTTCATGAAGTCAGGCTTGGTCCGTGCGACGTTGTCAGCATGGGCGGGCTGATGGTGTCCAGTCCACTGCGCACCGCCGTGGACATTGCCCTGCACGTCGACGCCCACCGGGCCTTGCCTGCACTGGAAAGCCTGCTGGCCCGCCCGGAGCGGGACGTGCGCCTGCGCCTGCTGATCCTGGCCATCGAAGCCAGCCCTCGGGTCCCGCACAAAAGAGCCGCACTGGAAAAACTGGCCCTGTTAGCTCCGGCGCTTGTTCCCGGTGGTCCGGTAGACGTCGAACACGCCGTCGATGCGCCGCACGGCACTGAGGACGTGGCTGAGGTACTTGGGGTCGCCCATCTCGAAGGCGAACCTGGAGATGGCCACCCTGTCGGTGGAGGTGTTCACGCTGGCTGCCAGAATGTTGACGTGGTTCTCGGACAGGACGCGCGTGACGTCGGAGAGCAGGGACTTCCGGTCCAGCGCCTCAACCTGGATCTCCACCAGGAAAACACTTGACTGGGTGGGTGCCCAGTCCACCTCGACAATCCTGTCGGGCTGGTCCCGGAGATCCGAAATGTTGGTGCAGTCTGTACGGTGCACCGAAACACCGGAGCCGCGGGTGACAAAGCCGAGAATCGGGTCCGGCGGAACGGGCGTGCAACAGCGCGCGAGCTTCACCCAAACATCGCCAACGCCGCGCACCACCACGCCGGAATCGGAGAACTTGGTTTTGGCCACCTGCGTCGGGATGCTGACTTCAGTGATGTCGTCATCAGTGCTCTCGTGGCCGCCCAGGCTTTCAACGAGTTTCTCCATGACCGACTGCGCCGACGTATGACCGTCGCCTACCCCGGCGTACAGGCCCGAGATGTCAAGGTACTTGAAGTCTGCAGCCACCGCCGCCAGGGCCTCGTGCGTCATCAGGCGCTGCAGGGGCAGGTTCTGCTTGCGCATCGCCCGTGTCAGCAGTTCCTTGCCGCGGTCGATTGCTTCTTCGCGTCGTTCTTTGCTGAACCACTGACGGATCTTGTTCCGGGCGCGGGCACTTTTGACGAAGTGCTGCCAGTCCTGGCTGGGCCCGGCGCCTTCTGCCTTGGAAGTGAAGATCTCAACCCAGTCGCCGTGGTTCAGCTCGCTGTTCAGGGGAACGAGCTTGCCGTTGACCCGCGCGCCGATGGTGCGATGCCCCACTTCGGTGTGGACGGAGTAGGCAAAATCCACCGGAGTCGATCCGGCAGGCAGTGCCATGACCTCACCCTTGGGGGTGAAGACAAAGACTTCGCGGGCGTTGATCTCAAACCGCAGCGAGTCCAGGAACTCCCCGGGATCGGAAGTCTCCTGCTGCCAGTCAACCAGGGACCTCAGCCACCCCATGTCGCCGTCGCGGGGACTGCCCGGCCCCACTGCCGTACGGTTGGGCTGATCCTTGTACTTCCAGTGGGCGGCCACACCGTACTCGGCACGGCGGTGCATTTCGTGGGTCCTGATCTGAATCTCCACGGGCTTGCCGCCGGGACCGATCACCGTGGTGTGCAGTGACTGATACATATTGAACTTGGGCATAGCGATGTAGTCCTTGAAACGCCCCGGCAACGGGTTCCAGCGCGAATGCATGGTGCCCAGCGCGGCGTAACAGTCGCGGACCGAATCGACGAGCACCCGGACGCCCATGAGGTCGTTGATGTCGTCGAAATCCTTGTCCCGGACGATCATCTTCTGGTAAATCGAGTAATAGTGTTTCGGCCTGCCGGTAATGGTGGCCTTGATGCGGGCGGTACGGAGGTCCTCGGTGATCTGGTCCCGGATGACGCCAAGGCTTTTCTCCCGTTCCGGGGTGCGGTCGCCCACCATCCGGACGATTTCCTCATAGACCTTCGGGTAGAGTGCCGCGAAGGACAGATCCTCCAACTCCCACTTGATGGTGTTCATACCCAAGCGGTGGGCCAGGGGCGCGAATATTTCCAGGGTTTCGCGGGCTTTTCGGGCCGATGACTCCGCGGAGACAAACCGCCAGGTACGGGCGTTGTGGAGCCTGTCCGCGAGCTTGATCATAAGGACCCGGATGTCCTTGGCCATGGCCACAACCATCTTGCGGACGGTCTCAGACTGTGCGGCTTCACCAAAGCTGACTTTGTCGAGCTTGGTGACGCCGTCCACCAGCATGGCGACCTCAGGACCGAAGTCCCTTTTGAGGTCCGCCAAGGTGTAAGGGGTGTCCTCGACAGTGTCGTGCAGCAGGGCCGCGGCGAGGGTGGTTCCACTGAGGCCCAGTTCAGCGAGGATGGTGGCTACGGCCACGGGGTGGGTGATGTACGGATCACCGCTTTTGCGCTTCTGCCCGCGGTGGCTCTGCTCGGCCACCTCGAAGGCGCGCTGGATGAGATCAAAATCTTCTTTGGGGTTGTTGGCACGGACGGTACGCAGCAGCGGCTCAAGAATGGGCGAATAGGTTGCCGTGCCGCGGCCGGTCAGTCGGGCAAGTCGGGAACGCGTCCGCTCGCGTCGGCCGGGAAATGTAGGGCGGGCGCCCGTTTTGTCCACGGGAACAACCGACGCCGGGCGTGCGGAAGCGGTCAGCCCGGCCTGAACTCCGTGGCCTGAACTGTTATCCCCGCCTGACGTTGGCACCGACGCCGAACGTTCTTCCAATGAAGCACCCCTCACGACTGTTTAATTACCCCAGTCTATTCCCCCGTCAGTTCACTTATGTAACCGGCGCCTAAATGCGAAACGGCCGGGCGACGTCGGTATTCCGACGCCGCCCGGCCCGCTGTGATGCGAAGGGTCAGATCCCTGCGGGCGTAGCCGATTCTTCGGTCCGGGCATTGTTCGTGGACCTGCGGTGCTCGACGCGTTTCGCCTGCTTCAGCAGGTCAGGTTCGTTCTGGCGCAGCCATGCATACATCGGGGCAGCGATAAAAATGGTGGCCGCCGTACCGATCAGAATGCCGACGAACAATGCCAGCGACAGATCGCGCAGCGTGCCTGCCCCCAGAAGGCCGGCACCAATGAACAGGATGGCGCCGACCGGGAGGATGGCCACCATCATGGTATTGATGGAACGCACCAGGGTCTGGTTGACGGCGAGGTTGACTTCCTCACCGAAAGTACGCCGCGTGGACGCATCGAGATCAGCGGTGTTCTCACGGATCTTGTCGAAGACCACCACCGTGTCATACAGCGAGTAGCTGAGCACCGTCAGGAACCCGATGATGGCTGAGGGCGTTACCTCGAAGTCGCTGAGGGCGTACACGCCGGCGGTGATGAACATCGTCACCAGCATTCCAGCCATCGCGGACAGCGACATCTTCCAGGTCCGGAAGTACAGCGCCATCAGCACAGCGGCCAGGGCCACAAAGACGATCAGGCCAATCAGGGCCTGCTTGGTGACATCCGCGCCCCAGGTGGGTCCGATAAAGGTGGATGTCACCTCGTTGTCAGTGACGCCGTAGGCAGAGGTGAGGCCTTCCTTGATCCGGAGGGTCTCGTCGTCCGTGAGCTTGTCCGTCTGGATCCGCATAGTGGTACCGGCGACATTGGCCACACGCGGAACGCTGCCGGCCACAACATCTTCGACAATCTTTTCACCAAGGGTCGAGTCGGTGCTCTGCACGTTGGAGACGGTGAACTCCGAACCGCCGCGGAACTCGATGCCAAGGTTGAAGCCGCCCTTGGCAACCGGGATGAGGATGGACAGCGCCACCGCCACCGCGGCGATGAGGAACCACAGTTTCTTGGCCCCCACAAAGTTGTAGGAGCGCTTCCCGGTGTAGAGCTCGTTGCCGAAATTGGCGAAGCTGCTGGACATTACTTGTTCTCCTTGGCTGCGCTCTTGGAGGAGCCGGTGAGCTGCTCCTGTTTTTCCGCGAGGCGGCGTTCTGCGATGGTCATGCGTCGTTCAGCTTCGGCGACGGCCCCGGTATTCTTGGCCCGGACTACGGAAGGCTTGGCCTCCGGCGTACGCAGGCGCCCG
Organism: Pseudarthrobacter adonitolis; assembly: GCF_055412845.1. NCBI lineage: Bacteria > Bacillati > Actinomycetota > Actinomycetes > Micrococcales > Micrococcaceae > Pseudarthrobacter > Pseudarthrobacter adonitolis. Next base: position 290,764 of record NZ_JBVAYW010000002.1, read on the forward strand.
GCGCCGCGGTAGAGCGGCACAACACCCAGCCGCTTGGGGTCCAGGCCGGAGAGCGGGTGGCCCTCCCCGAAGAACTTGGTACGCGCCAGGAGCTGCAGCGTCGGGTGCGTGAACATAAAGACCACGATGAGGTCGGCAATGGCCGTCAGACCCAGCGTGAAAGCGAACCCGCGGACGTTGCCGACGGCCACAAAGTAGAGCACCAGGGCGGCCAGCAGGTTCACGGCCTTGGAGGCCAGGACAGTGCGCTTGGCCCGCTTCCAGCCGTTCTCCACCGCGGAGACCAATCCACGTCCTTCGCGGAGTTCATCGCGGATGCGTTCAAAGTAGACGATGAACGAGTCAGCGGTCTGGCCGATGGCGACGATGATGCCGGCCACGCCGGCCAGGGATAGCCGGTAGTTTTCTGTCCAGCCCAGCAGGGCAATGGCCAGATAGGTGAGGGCGCCGGCCACCACCAGCGATGCAATGGTCACCAGGCCCAAGGCCCGGTACTGGAAGAGTGAGTAGACCACCACGAGGAGCAAGCCGATGATGCCGGCGAGGAGGCCCATACGCAGCTGTTCGCCACCCAAGGTTGCGGAGATCTGCTGGTCGCTCTGGATCTCGAAGCTGATGGGCAGTGCACCAAAGCGAAGCTGGTCGGAAAGGACCTTGGCGGTCTGTTCGGTGAATCCGCCGGTGATCTGCGGACGTCCGTCAGTGATGACGGCCAAGGAGCGCGGCGCGGAAATGACCTGGTCGTCAAGGACGATGGCGAACTGCGCCTTGGGGTCGTTGCCGGTCTCGCCGCCTGCCGCCACGTAGAACTGGTTCAGGCGTTCGGTGACCGTCTTGAACTTGGCGGTGCCATCGTCGTCAAACTGGATGTTGACTGCCCAGTCGTTGGTCACAGCGCCCTGCGCACCCTGCTGCAGCTGGAAGGAGGACGTGACAATGTTGCCGCCCTTGACCTCCACCGGTCCCAGGATGTACTTGATGGCTGGCGTGGCCTCAGTTGCCGGTTCGCAAGTTACAAGGGGTTTGGCGGGATCGGAGGCTTCGGGGCTCTCCGGCGCAGGATTGTTGCAGTCCATGGTTTCGAACTGCCGGTAGATGTCCGCGGTGATCCAGTTGACATCGCTGCCGTTGGCGGGTTCTGCCGTGGGCTTCGGAAGCTGGTCTTCGGGGGTGAGGGATTCCGTGGGGACGGGCGCGCCGTCTCCGTTCAGCAGTACCGGGCGGAAATTCATGTCCGCGGAGGCCTGGATCAGGTCCCGGGTTTCCTTCGTGGGTGTACCCGGAAGGCTGACCACGACATTGCGGCCGGACTGCGTACTGATTTCCGCTTCGGCAACACCTGAACCATCCACCCGCTGGCGGATGATGGCTACGGCCTGGTTGAGCTGCTCTTCATTGATGTCCGAACCGCCCTCAACCTTGGGCGCCAGGATCATCTGGGTGCCACCCTCGAGGTCCAGTGCCAGCTTGGGTGCCCAGCTTGCCTGTCCGGCAAGGGTGCCGCCGGCCAGGACAGCGGTCAGCACGGCGAGGACTACACCGAGCCACACCAGTACCCTTAGGCCTGAGTTGTTAGGGCCAGTTCGTGCCATTGTCGATCTTTCTCTTATTTACGGAGGAACCACCGGCGGGACCTATCAGTCCCACCAGCGGTTGTCCCCAGCCGTAGAGGTGTTGTAACGCGGGCTGCCGTGCGGCGCGGACTAGTTGTCCTTCTTGCCCTCGTCGTTGAGGCGCTTCAGGGTCTCGTCCGGGGTTTCGGCGGATGCAGTCGGGGTGCCCGCTTCTTCAGTGGTCAGAGAGGAGGCGTCATCCGGGACGGCCGGAGTCTCGGCTTCGATGGCCGGTTCAACAATCTTGGTCACGGCTTGGCGGTGGACGGTGGCCAGGTTCCCGGGGGAGAGTTCCAGGACGACCTTATTCTCGGCGTCGTCCATGGAGACAATTCGGCCAAAGAGTCCGAAGCTCGTCATAACCTCAACACCGGGCTCGAACTGGGACTGCAGCGTTGCCTGCTGCTCCTTGGTCTTCTTGTTGCGGCGGAACATCATGAAGATAAAGATTCCGAGCATTGCGAACAAGACGATGTTCATTGGATCCACAGGGAAGATTCCGTTCTGTACTGGCGTATCGAGTGTTTGGCAGCGTCCGCGTCGTTCCCCGTTGCAAAAAATCGTGCCTGACAGGCAACGGCTCCGCGGAGCCGCCGCGGGAACACAGACCCGAACGTGCCGGGTGTCATACCAGTCTAAAGGGAAAAGCTGGGAGGACAGTGCTATTGACCGTTCGGCGCCCATTCGGCCGCGGACTCGGCGTTGTCCGGGTCCGGTTCGAACAGATCCAGCGGCTCCTGACCGAAAACTCCGGCCGGTACGGCGAAGCCCAAGTGGGTCCAGGCCGGAGCCATGGCGATGCGGCCCCGGGGCGTCCGGCCCAGCAGGCCTTCGCGCACCAGGAACGGTTCCGCCACCGTTTCCACGGTCTCGGTCTCCTCCCCCACCGCAATGGCCAGGGTAGAAAGTCCCACGGGTCCCCCGCCGAACTTCGTAATGAGTGCTTCCAGGACCGCCCGGTCCAGCCGGTCCAGGCCTCGTTTGTCCACTTCGTACATGTCCAGGGCTGCGGAAGCGGCACGGGCATCAATCTGCTCAATCCCATGCACGAGTGCCCAGTCCCGGACCCGGCGGAGCAGCCGGTTGGCAATACGCGGCGTACCGCGGGACCGGCCGGCAATTTCGCTGAAACCCGCAGAGTTGACCTTGAGGTCCAGCAGGCCGGCGGAGCGCCTGAGCACCAGTTCGAGCTCGGCCACGCTGTAGAACTCCAGATGCCCGGTAAACCCGAACCGATCCCGGAGCGGGCCGGGCAGCAGGCCGGCGCGCGTGGTGGCACCTACCAGGGTGAAGGGCGGCAGCTCCAACGGTATGGCGGTGGCCCCGGCGCCCTTGCCCACCACAATGTCCACACGGAAATCTTCCATGGCCATGTAGAGCATTTCCTCTGCCGGCCTGGACATCCGGTGGATCTCGTCCAGGAACAATACCTCCCCTTCGGAGAGGGAGGAAAGGATCGCGGCGAGGTCGCCGGCGTGCTGGATGGCGGGACCGCTGCTGATCCGCAGTGGCGCGTTCATTTCAGCGGCCACGATCATGGCCAGGGTGGTTTTGCCCAGGCCCGGGGGGCCGGAAAACAGCACGTGGTCCGCGCTGCGTCCCCGCATCCGGGAGGCCTGCAGGACCAGCGAGAGTTGCCTGCGGACCCGGTGCTGGCCTACGAAGTCATCCAGGTTCTTCGGCCGGAGGGCGGCTTCGATCGCCCGTTCCTCGGGTTCCTCCCCTGCCGCCACCACCGACTGCTCAGCCACGGCTGCCTACGCGGTTGCCGGCCCGCACGCCATCCTGGCCCAGCCAGCGCAGCGTGGTCCGCAGGATCTCTGCCACATTGCCACGGAATTCAACCTCGGGATCGTCCGCAAGGGCCTTCTCGATGCTGGCAGCGGCATCCTTTTCCGACCACCCGAGGCTGGTCATGGCCGCCACCACCTGGGGCTTCCAGGCCGCTTCGGCCGGGGTGGAAGCGCCGGCGGCACCTGCCGCACCGTGCGGCACCAGCTTGCCGGCCAGTTCCAGCACGATCCGCCCGGCCACCTTGGGGCCGATGCCGGGCACCTTCGTGAACGTTTTACTGTCACCTGTGTGTGCAGCAACCCGGATCGCTTCAGGCTCGTGCACGGCGAGAACCGCCAGCGCGAGCCTCGGACCCACGCCGCTGACGCTGAGCAGGACGTCAAAGACTTCGCGTTCGTCGTCCGAGGCAAACCCGAACAGGGTGAGTGAATCCTCACGGACGATCAGCGAGGTGAAAAGCTTGCCCTCCTCGCCCGTGCGGAGGCGGCTGAGGGTCTGCGGCGTGGCGTTGACGCTCATGCCCGCCCCGTTGAGGTCGATTACGGCAGTGGAAAGGCCAACGTGCGCTACGGTTCCGCGAAGGAAACTGATCAAAGCCGGGCTCCTGGTGTACTGCCGGGCACTTGGGGGTAGGACCGGCTATCCGAACATATCTACGAATACCCTAGCAAGCGCCGCGGACATTCAGCGTGCGCGGCGCGCTTTCGCCTCGGCGTCGGCCCAAGCGCGCTGGGCCGGCGTCAGCGAAAGGCTGCCGGGGCCGGTGGTGGCCACGGCGGCGCCGCTGCCCGCCCGCCAGGCGTGGGTGATGGCAAGGGCCAGGGCATCTGCAGCGTCCGCCGGCCGCGGCGGCGCCTCCAGCCTGAGAATTTTTGTAACGAGTTTGGTCACGGCTTCCTTGTTGGACGTGCCGCTGCCGGTCACTGCCGCTTTCACTTCCGACGGCGTGTGCAGTGCCACCGGTATCCCGCGCCGGGCCGCGGCGGCAATCACCACACCAGAGGCCTGCGCCACGCCCATCACCGTGCTGACGTTGAGCTGGGAAAAAACGCGTTCAACGGCGAGAACGTGCGGCTCGTAGCGGTCCAGCCACTCGTCGATGGCCAAGGCAATAACCAGCAGCCGCTGGTCCAACGTCTCGTCGGGAGAGGTACCCACCACCCCGACTGCCACCATCGTGGCCCGCCGGTTCCGTTCGACGTCAACCACGCCGATGCCGCAGCGGGTGAGGCCCGGATCAACGCCCAATACGCGCAGGGTCACCTGGGACATCCGTCCTACGCCACAAAGTAGAAGGTCACTCAGCTTCCAGGGCGGCCTGGACTTCGTCGCTGAGGTCGGCGTTGCTGTAGACGTTCTGGACGTCGTCGAGCTCTTCCAAGGCGTCCACGAGCTTCATGAACTTCTTGGCGGCATCGAGGTCCAGCGGCACCTGCATGGACGGCACAAACTCGGGCTCATCGGTCTCGTACTCCATGCCGGCTTCCTTGAGGGCATCGCGGATGGCCTGGAGGTCGGTCGGCTCAGAGTGGATCTCGAAGCTGTCGCCGTTGTCCTTGACTTCCTCGGCTCCGGCGTCGAGGACGGCCATCAGGACGTCATCCTCGCTCAGGCCGTTCTTCGGCAGCGAGACGACGCCCTTGCGGCTGAAGAGGTAGCTCACCGAACCCGGATCGGCGATGGTGCCGCCGTTGCGGGAAATGGCCAAGCGGACTTCGGAGGCCGCGCGGTTCTTGTTGTCCGTTAGGCACTCGATCAGCAGCGCCGAACCCTGCGGGCCGCGGCATTCGTACATGATCTCGGTGTAGTCAACCACTTCACCGGTGAGGCCGGCGCCACGCTTGATGGCACGGTCGATGTTGTCGGCGGGCACCGACGTCTTCTTGGCCTTGGTGACGGCGAGTTCCAGGCCAGGGTTACCGGCGAGGTCCGGGCCGCCCATACGCGCAGCGACTTCGATGTTTTTGATCAGCTTGGCGAACGATTTTGCGCGGCGGCTATCGAGGATGGCCTTCTTGTGCTTGGTCGTTGCCCATTTGGAGTGTCCTGACATGCTTTACGCGTCTCCTCTGATCATGCGGATAAAAAGCTCATGTACGCGTTTCTCCCCAGTCACTTCCGGGTGGAAGGAGGTGGCCAGCAGGTGGCCGGAACGCACTGCAACAATTCTAGCTGTCCCCGGCAGGCTGGCCGCATGGGAGGCGTGCTCCGGGTCGGCGGGCTCCACCTGGGCCAGGATCTCCACGCCGGCTCCGACGCGTTCCACCCAGGGGCCGCGGATGAACACTGCATGTACTGGGGCAACGCCGGATTCCGTGGCGCTGAAGTCCAGGCCCTTGAAGTCCAGATCCGTTTCGAACGACTCGCGCTGGCGGCCGAAGGCGTTGCGCCGCACTGTGATGTCCAGGCCGCCGAACGTCTGCTGCGGGTTGCCGGCCAGGTCCGTGGCCGGGTCGGCGATCTCGTCGGCAAGGAGGATCATGCCGGCGCAGGAACCGTAGACCGGCAGTCCGTCGAGGATCCGGTCCTTCAACGGTCCGGCCAGCTCAAAGGCGCGGGCCAGCTTGTCGATGGCTGTTGATTCGCCGCCGGGAATGATGAGACCGTCCAGGCCGTTCAGTTCCGAAGACCTGCGGATTCCGATGCCCGCGGCACCGGCGGCTTCCACGGCCCGGAGGTGTTCACGGAAGTCGCCCTGAAGTGCCAGGACGCCGATCCGCAGGCCCGAGCCCACGCGTGCAGAAGCAGCCGAAAGGGGGTTTGTCATCCAATCAGCATAATGTGCGCGCAGCCCAGGACTGCGTCGGAGAGCCCTCCCGGTCGGGGGTCTGTGCCGTTGCTGGGATATATTACAGAGCATGCTTTACATCAGTGTTCCGCTCGGCAAGCTGGTCCGCCGGGTCTCCCGGCTCAGGGGCGGCGGGTCCGCCCTGCCCGGGCTGGTGGTCGAAAAAATCGACCCCGGCTTTATGCAGCGGACGCTCGCCACGCTCCCGCACGGCGTTGCGGTGGTGAGCGGAACCAACGGCAAAACCACCACCACCAAGATGGTGGTGGAACTCCTGGAAAGCCAGGGCCTGAAGGTCTTCACAAACCGCACAGGCAGCAATTTCACCCGCGGCGTAGCGGCTGCCCTGCTGGGTGAAGTGGACTGGCGCGGCAGGCTCACGGCCGACGTCGCTGTCCTGGAGCTCGACGAAGCCCACGCCGTGCATTTTGTGAACCGCGTTCCACCCCGGTACAGCCTCCTGCTCAATGTCCTGCGCGACCAGCTGGACCGGTTCGGCGAGATCGACAAGACGGCCCAGCTGCTGCAGCATATCGCCGGCAAAACCACCGGAACAGTGGTCCTCAACCGGGAGGACCCCCGGGTCGCCCGCATCGCGGACACCCTCACCGGCCAGGACGTCCAGTACTTCGGCCTCGACGATTCCCTCCTCAGCACCTTCCCCAACGACGACGACATGCGGGCAGCGCCCGGCAGCCCCGCCCCCGCGACGCTCCCCCACAAGCCGCCCGCCGACGTCGTACTCCGTAAAGTGGGGCCGGACACGGCCGATTTTGAGTACGACGGCGCCACGGTCACCACCGCGATGAAGCTCCGCGGGGTCTACAACATCTTTAATGCAGCCGCTGCCCTGACCCTGGCCCGCAGCATCTGTGGCGGCGGTGCCGCCACCGCCGACCACGCCACCCTGCTGACCGCGCTGTCCCAGGTGGAGCCGGCGTTCGGCCGCGGCGAAAGCCTCACGGTGGACGGCCAGCCGCTGGACCTGGTCCTGGTCAAGAACCCCAGCGGTTTCCGGCTGGGACTGAAGTCCTTCCCCGCGGGTGGCTACGCCACCATGATCGCCATCAACGACAACTATGCCGACGGCCGGGACATGTCCTGGCTCTGGGACGTGGAATTCGATTCGCTCCGCAGCGGCGGCGTGGACCAGCTGACAGGGTTCCGGGCCTACGACATGGCGCTGCGGCTGCAGTATGACGACGTCCGGATCGGCGCGGTCCAGCCGGAGATCGCGCCCGCACTCGCCGCGTTCATCCGCGACGCCAAGGGCAAGCCGAAGCGGATCTTCTGCACGTACACAGCCATGCTGGCCATCCGCCGCGAGCTGTCCAAAATCACCACAGTGGAGGTGGTCTCTTGACCGCTGAATCAACCGGCGTCCAGCCGGACAGCAAGGGCACCCTCCGGGTCCTGCAGCTCTACCCGCGGGACATGAACATCTACGGCGACTGGGGCAACGCCCTGGTCCTCAAGCAGCGGATCAGCTGGCACGGCTACACCCCCGAGCTGCTCGAGTACAATGTCGGCGACGAATTTCCCGCCGACGTGGACCTGATTGTCGGCGGCGGCGGCCAGGACAGCGGACAGCTGGTCATCAAGGACGACCTGCAGTCACAGGCCGGCGTCCTCACGGAGCTGGCCGAAGACGGTGCGCCCATGCTTGTGATCTGCGGGCTGTACCAGCTGTTCGGGCGCTTCTTCAAGACACGTTTAGGCTCTGTCATTCCGGGCATCGGCGTCCTGGACGTGGAGACGCACGGCACCGCGGAACGCCTGATCGGCAACGTCAAGGTGGCCACCGCGGAATTCGGCGAGGTCCTGGGCTACGAAAACCACAGCGGGCAGACCACCCTGGGCGCCGGCGTCCGGCCGCTCGGCACCGTGGCCAAGGGCACCGGCAACAACAGCAGCGACGGCCACGAGGGCGCGCGCTACAAGAATGTGGTGGCCAGCTACCTGCACGGTTCGTTGCTGCCCAAGAACCCCGCCATCGCCGACTTCCTCATCAGGACCGCGGCCGAGCGTAAGTACGGCACCTTCACGGCCGGCGCGCCGGACGACCGCTACGCAGTGCTGGCCCGGGAGCACGCAACGCGCCGTCCGCGCTGAGTAGCACTGCGCTGAGCAGGCCGCGCTGAGCTTGCTGCGCTGAGTATGGCCGCTGGCCGCTTCCCCGTCGGAGCGCCTCAGCGTTCCTTGGTAATCAGCAGTTCGTGCGCGCCCGCAGCAGCCGCCCCCATCGATTCCACTACGGTGGCGGTCCTCAGCCGGGTGGCCTCGTCCGCCTCGGGAGTTGCACAGCCGCCCTGCGGCGCGTCGGTTGCCACCGAGCACCAGCGGTACGGGTCGCGGACGATCACCGAGGGGGCCCACGCGAGGTCCGACGCCGCCCACCTGCCTGCTGCGTCCTGGCTGAACTGCGCCCGCACCAGCAAGCCCTCATTGTTGACTACATACCAGGGCGAAAGCTCAGTGACGCCGTTGCCCAGCCCGTAGACGATCCAGGTTCCCTTGTAGTTTTCGATCGGCAGCACCGAGTGGGTGTGGTGGCCGTAGATCATGGTGAACTGGCCGCTGTCCACCAGGGCGCGGGCCACCTCCTGCTGCTGGGCGTTCGCCTGGCTCGCGTACTCGTCCCCAGCGTGCATGGCACCGAGCACGATGTCCGCGCCGAGGGCCCTCGCCTTGACGGCCTTGGCGATCATGGTGGGCGCATCCAGCATGTCCACCTGCCAGTCGTATTCAGGGTATTGGCCGTTGAGGCCGTAGGTTCCCTGGATGATGGCGATCTTCGCCGCCTCAGTCTGCAGGATCAGGATTCCCTGTGACTCGGTTTCGGTGCGGTAGGAACCGGTGTGCTTCAGCCCCGCGGCATCCAAGGCGTCCAAGGTGCGCAGCAGTCCATCGGTGCTCCGGTCGATCGTGTGGTTGCTTGCGGTGGTGCAGGCCTGGTAGCCCACTGCCTTGGACGCTGTAATGATCTGGGGCGGGACGTTGAACGATGGGTAGGCCGCGAACGGCCCGTCCGGCCCGGCCACAGGGGTCTCCTGGTGGCAGATGGCCAGGTCACTGGCCTGGATGTACTTGCGTTGGCCTTCGAGGAGCGGGGTGAAGTCCAGCCCTGGCTTACCCGCCGCTGCGGCGTCGTCACGGGCCTGCTGCCAGAGCTGGGTGTGGACCAACATGTCGCCGGTCACCAGGACGGACGTGCAGCGCAGCGTGGGACACGCCGGCCCCGCGCCGGGCGTGGGAGTGGGCGTCGGGGCGGGGGTCGCCGTCGGGCTTGGCTGCCCTGTCCCGGCGTCGGCACCCGCGGCCGCACCGGAGGAAGGCGCGGTCTGTTCAGCGATCAGGCCGCACCCTGCCAGCAGCGCCGCGGCCACTGTGAAAGCCGAAAGCGCCGCCCCAATACGCATAGCAGCAACGCACTTTATGTTCCCCATAGGCGCCATTGTAGGTCTGGCCGTCGCCCGAATTCCGGAAAGGCACGCGTTGAGAAGCATGCGCCAGTATGAAAGGTTAGCGTGATGACGAATCCCCTCCTCAGCGCCAGCACCCTGCCCTATGGGCTGCCGCATTTTGCCGAGATCAGACCATCCGATTACGCCGATGCCATCCGCGCTGGCCTGGCGGAGCATCTGGTGGAAATCCAGACGATCGTCGACAACCCGGTGCCGGCGAACTTCGAGAACACGGCCCTGGCCATGGAGAAGTCCGGCCAACTGCTCCAGCGGGCGGTGGACTCCTTCTTCACCCTTGTCTCAGCCGACGCAACAGACGAAATCCGTGACCTGGAAACCGAACTCTCACCCCGGATTTCGGCCCATCAGGACGAGACCTATCTCAAGCGCGGACTGTTCGACCGCTTCGCGGCGATTGACACCACCGAGCTTGACCCTGAGTCCGTCCGGCTCGTGGAGGAGTACATGAAGGAGTTCCGCCAGACCGGGATCCAGCTCGAAAAGCCGGGCCAGGAAAGGCTGAAGGAAATCAACGCGGAGCTGTCCAAACTGGGCACGGAGTTTGGCCAGCGGGTCAAGGAGGCCATGAAATCGGCCGCACTGCTGCTGGACACAGCAGCCGAGCTGGCCGGCTTGCCGGCAGATGATGTCGCCAGCGCCGCTGAGGCGGCCCGCGCCGTTGGCCACGACGGAAAATTCCTGCTGACGCTGGTCCAGCCGAGCAACCAGCCCGCCCTGGCTGCCCTCGAAAACCGGGATGTCCGCCGTCGGCTGTTTGAGGCCTCCCTCGGCCGGGGCAGTGACGGCAGCGGCCTGGACGTCTTGGAACTGGCCAGGTCGACGGCCGGCCTGCGCGCTGAAAAGGCAGCCCTTCTGGGTTTCACGAACTATGCCGAACTGGAGTTGGACCGCCAGACGGCCCGCGACTTTGAGGCGGTCCAGTCCATGCTGAACAGGCTGGCCCCCGCCGCGGTACGCAATGCCGACGCCGAGTCCGCGGCCCTGACTGAGGCGGCAGTGCATCCGCTGGAGGCCTGGGACTGGGCATTTTACTCAGCCAAGGTGCGGCGGGAAAAGTACGCAGTTGACGAGCAGGCGCTCCGCCCCTATTTCGAGTTGGACCGCGTTCTCCGGGACGGCGTCTTCTTCGCCGCCACATCCCTCTACGGCATCACCTTCCACGAACGGAAGGACCTCGCAGGATACCACCCGGACGTCCGCGTCTGGGAAGTCCGGGACCAGGACGGGAGCGGGCTGGGGTTGTTCCTCGGCGACTACTACACCCGCGAATCCAAGCGGGGCGGCGCGTGGATGAACTCGCTGGTGGAACAATCGGTCCTGCTCGGCACCCGGCCGGTGGTGATCAACAACCTCAATATCTCCAAGCCGCCGGCAGGCAAGCCAACGCTCCTGACGCTGGACGAGCTACGCACCACCTTCCACGAGTTCGGACACGCACTCCACGGCTTGTTGTCGAACGTGACGTATCCGCGGTTCGCCGGGACTGCTGTCCCCCGCGACTTTGTGGAATATCCGTCGCAAGTCAACGAGATGTGGATCCTGTGGCCAGAGGTGCTTGCAAATTATGCCCGGCACCACGCCACCGGCGAACCGCTTCCGCAGCAGGTTGCGGACAAGCTGAACGACTCACGGCTCTGGGGCGAAGGCTTCGCCACCACGGAATACCTCGGCGCTGCATTGCTGGATCTGGCCTGGCATGTGCTGGACGAAACCGGAATCCCCGACGACGTCCTGGCGTTTGAGGCGAAGTCCCTCGCGGCCGCAGGCGTGGCTCATGCCCTGATCCCGCCGCGTTACCGGACCGGCTATTTCCAGCACATCTTCGCGGGAGCCGGCTATGCTGCCGGCTATTATTCGTACATCTGGAGTGAGGTGCTGGATGCCGAAACCGTGGACTGGTTCACCGAGAACGGCGGCATAACGCGCGCCAACGGCGAACGTTTCCGCCAGGAGCTGCTTTCCCGCGGCAACAGCAGGGACCCGTTGGAATCCTTCCGTTCGCTCCGCGGCCGCGACGCACAACTGGAGCCCCTGCTGAAACGCCGCGGCCTCGACTAACACTCAGTTAATGAACGACGCCGGTCCCTCGCCCAGAAAGGTGAGGAACCGGCGTCGTAAACCAGGAGCGCCAAGCGAATGACGGGGCTGATCCGGTAGCGCGCGTAAAAGGGGCCCCGCGCCCCAGCTCGCCGCGAAGCGGCCTAGCAGGGCGCGGGGAATAGCGCGCAGAGGATCAGCGCCGCCAGGCGCCCAAGTAAAGCGAGTTACCAGCCGCGCTCGGAGAGGCGGTGCGGCTGCGGGATCTCGTCCACGTTGATGCCCACCATGGCTTCGCCGAGGCCGCGGGAGGCCTTGGCGATGACATCGGGGTCATCGAAGAACGTGGTGGCCTTGACCACGGCAGCGGCACGCTGGGCCGGGTTGCCGGACTTGAAGATGCCGGAGCCAACGAACACGCCGTCGGCGCCGAGCTGCATCATCATGGCAGCGTCGGCCGGGGTGGCAATGCCGCCCGCGGTGAACAGCACCACGGGGAGCTTGCCGGCGGCAGCAACTTCCTTGACCAGTTCGTACGGGGCCTGCAGTTCCTTGGCCGCGACGTAGAGCTCGTCCTCAGGCAGGGCGGCGAGCTTGGCGATCTCGGCGCGGATCTGGCGCATGTGCCCGGTGGCGTTGGAGACGTCGCCGGTGCCGGCCTCGCCCTTGGAACGGATCATGGCCGCGCCCTCGTTGATGCGGCGCAGCGCCTCACCGAGGTTGGTGGCGCCACAGACGAAGGGAACCTTGAAGTTCCCCTTGTCGATGTGGTGGACGTAGTCGGCCGGGGTCAGGACCTCGGACTCGTCGATGTAGTCCACGCCCAACGACTGCAGGACCTGGGCTTCGACGAAGTGGCCGATCCGGGCCTTGGCCATGACCGGGACGGAGACGGCTTCGATGATCTTGTCGATCATGTCCGGATCGGACATGCGGGACACGCCGCCCTGGGCACGGATATCAGCCGGAACGCGTTCCAGCGCCATCACTGCAACGGCACCGGCGTCTTCGGCGATGCGGGCCTGTTCGACATTGACGACGTCCATGATGACGCCGCCCTTGAGCATCTCGGCCATGCCGCGCTTGACGCGGTTGCTGCCCGTGACGCTGTTCGCGGACGAACCGGCTTCGCTGCTTACATCAGGTGTAGACACAAAAACCCCTATGGGTAGATAGATGATCTTCGCCGGGCGTGAGGGCGGCAAAAAGCCGAAAGTACACGCACCGGGTTGCCGGATCCATTGACCGGGCAGTCACAATACTAGTCCCACGGCAGGCGGCGGGCTTAATCAGCCTTATTCAGAAGCCGCGGACTCCGCAAAGGCCTGGCGATGGACGGTCGCTACGCGCTGGATGATCGTGATGAGGCTGGCCAGGGCCAGCAGTCCGAGCGTCACAAGTAGGACCACAGGGGGCAGTCCCAGGCCGGTGAATCCGGTGACCACAAGCACCGAAACCAGTCTCTCGGCGCGCTCGGCAATGCCAACATTCGCCGTGAAGCCGAGGGACTCCGCCTTTGACCGCGCATACGAGACCACCATGCCCAGAACCAGACAGAGCATGGCTGCGACGGCGATGGCGTAATCGGCGCCCCCGGTGAAGAACCAGATGGCCACGCCCGCGAACAGTGCGCCGTCGGCGATCCTGTCCAAGGTGGAGTCCAGGAAGTTTCCCCAGCGGCCGCCGGTGTCCCGCAGCCGGGCCATAATGCCGTCGAGCACGTCGGAGAAGATGAACGCGGTAATGAACAGGGTTCCCCACCAGAGCTGGCCGAGGGGGTAGAACACCAACGCACCCACCACCACGCCGGCGGTTCCGATGACCGTCACAGCGTCAGGGGAAACTCCGATTTTCAGGAGCCAGCGCGCAAGCGGAGTGAACAGCGCGGTGAAAAACCCGCGCGCATGCCTATTCAGCATCCGTCTCCCCGGGCCAGGCGTCTGCGACCTGCTGGCGGACTTCGTCCAGAGTCTGCGTGATGGCCTTGGTCTGGGCAATGATGGGGAAGAAGTTTCCGTCCCCGCCCCAGCGCGGAACGATGTGCTGGTGCAGGTGCGCGGCGATTCCTGCCCCGCCCGCTACGCCCTGGTTGATGCCGAGGTTAAAGCCGCCCGGGTTCGCTACCTTGCGCAGGACCCTCATGGCTGTCTGGGTAATCTCCGCAAACTCCGCGGTCTCTTCCACGGTGAGGTCCGTGTAGTCCGGGACGTGCCGGTACGGGCAGACCAGAAGGTGGCCCGGATTGTAGGGAAACAGGTTCAGGACCACGTAGCAGGCCTTCCCCCGGTAGACGATCAGGGCTTCCCCGTCAGTCCGGCCCGGACCAACGCAGAAGGGGCAGTCGTTCTCGTTCTTGAACTGGTGCTGGCCGCCCTTAATGTAGGCCATCCGGTGCGGAGTCCACAGGCGCTGGAAAGCATCCGGCACGCCCGCGAGATCAAAGTCATCGGTCACGCCGGCATCCCCTGGATAGCCTGCGCCTGTGTTCTCCTGCACCGTGTTCTTATCCGTTTCCGCTAGCTGGTCCGGTTACGGACGGCTTCCGTGATCCGCTTAACGGCCTCGGCCACCGGCACGCCGTTGTCCTGGCTCCCGTCACGGAAGCGGAAGGACACCGCGCCGGCCTCGGCGTCGTCACCGCCGGCGATCAGGACAAACGGGATCTTGTCCTTGCTGGCGGTGCGGATCTTCTTGGGGAACCTGTCCGAGGACGTATCCACCTCGGCGCGGATGCCCGCCGCCTTGAGCTGGTCAACGACGTCGAACATGTACTCGTTGAACGTTTCGGCTACCGGGATGCCCACCACCTGGACAGGGGAAAGCCACGCCGGGAACGCGCCAGCGTAGTGCTCGGTGAGTACGCCCATGAAGCGCTCGATGGAACCGAAGAGCGCACGGTGGATCATCACGGGACGCTGGCGGGTGCCGTCGGCTGACTGGAATTCCAGCTCGAAGCGTTCCGGGAGGTTGAAGTCCAGCTGGATGGTGGACATCTGCCAGGTGCGGCCGAGTGCGTCTTTGGCCTGCACGGAGATTTTAGGTCCGTAGAACGCCGCTCCGCCCGGATCCGCGGCCAGTTCCAGACCGGATTCCTCGGCCACCTCGGTGAGGGTCCGGGTGGCTTCTTCCCAGGCTGCGTCCTCGCCGACGTACTTCTCCGGGTCCTTTGTGGAAAGCTCCAAGTAGAAGTCGGTCAGGCCGTAGTCCTTCAGCAGGTCCAGCACGAACGTCAGGGTCTTGGTGAGCTCGTCCTTCATCTGCTCGCGGGTGCAGTAGATGTGGGCGTCATCCTGGGTCATTCCACGGACGCGGGTCAGCCCGTGCACCACGCCGGACTTCTCGTAGCGGTACACCGAGCCGAATTCGAACAGCCTCAGCGGCAGTTCGCGGTAGGAGCGTCCCCGCGAGCGGAAGATCAGGTTGTGCATGGGGCAGTTCATCGGCTTGAGGTAGTAGTCCTGGGCGGGCTTGCGGACCGTACCGTCAGCGTTGAGTTCTTCATCCACGCGCATTGGCGGGAACATGCCGTCCTTGTACCAGTCAAGGTGGCCCGAGACCTCGTACAGGTGGCCTTTGGTGATGTGGGGTGTGTAGACGAACTCGTAGCCGGCTTCGACGTGGCGCTGGCGCGAGTAGTCCTCCATCTCTTTGCGGATGATGCCGCCCTTTGGATGGAAGACGGGCAGGCCGGAGCCAAGCTCGTCAGGGAAGGAGAACAGGTCCAGCTCCACGCCAAGCTTGCGGTGATCGCGCCGTTCTGCCTCCGCGAGGCGTTCCTGGTAGGCCTTCAGCTCGTCCTTAGTGGGCCAGGCGGTGCCGTAAATGCGCTGCAACTGCTGATTCTTCTGGTTGCCCAGCCAGTAGGCGGAGGAGGAACGGGTCAGCGCGAAGGCGTTGGAAATGAGTTTGGTGTTGGGCAGGTGCGGGCCGCGGCAGAGATCGCACCAGACGCTGTCACCGCTTTTGCGGTCCACGTTGTCGTAGATGGTGATGTCTCCGGCGCCGACCTCGACGTTGACGCCTTCACCGGCTTCGGCGGCGTCGTTCTTTCTGCCCAGCAGTTCCAGCTTGTAGGGCTCGTTCTTCATGGCTTCACGGGCCTCGTCCTCGCTGACCACGCGGCGGACGAACTTCTGGTTCTGGTTGACGATCTTGAGCATCATCTTTTCGAGGGTTTTCAGGTCCTCGGGCGTGAACGGCTCGGCGACGTCAAAGTCGAAGTAGAAACCGTCAGTGATGTACGGTCCGATGCCCAGCTTGGCGTCCGGGCGCAGCTGCTGAACGGCCTGGGCCATCACATGGGCCGTGGAGTGGCGGAGCACGTTCAGTCCGTCGGGCGAACCAATGGTGACGGCCTGGATGTCTGCGCCTTCGGGCAGTTCCTGGTCCAGGTCCGTCAACTCGCCGTTGACACGGGCTACAACGACGTCGCGACGCTCAAAGAAGAGTTCCGCACCGGTTGTCCCGGTAGTCACCTTGGTCTCTTCGCCATCGACGATGAGGGTGATCTGCTGGGCATCTGACACGGGTGTCTCCTATTCAAAGTTAAGGCTTCATAGCTTGCGGCATACGGGGACCACAGCCAGCCATCGTCAATGCTATCGGTTTCCCGGGAGGTCGACCAACGGGACCCGCGGCACCTCAGCCGCCCATTCCGGTAATCGCAAGGCTTCGGCTGATCCCGTCCAGGGGATGCGGCACATCGGTGCTCTCCACGCGATCCGCCGCGAACGGCAGGGATTCCACCCGGCTCAGGTCCCAGGCCATGCTGGCGCTCAGGCTGATTCCCCGGGGACCTGTCCGCCGTGTGGTGCCCCGGATCAGCAGCAGCCTGGTGCCGAACAGCAACAGCCCCGCCTGCTCCTGGGCTTCATGGAAGAACACGGAGTCGACGCAGCCGGTGCCGTCGTCGATGCTGATGAACACCACCCGCCGGCCGCCACGCATGGGCGGTGTCTGGGTGGCGATGCGCACCCCGGCCACCAGCACCTCGGTGTTGTTGCGCAGGCTCAACAGTTTGTCTGCAGTGGTGACCCCCAGCCGGTCCAGCATGGGCCGGTGGCTGTCCATCAGGTGCCCGCTGACATCTATGGCCATCAGGTCCAGTTCTGCCCGGACCTTTTCCACCAGGGTGGGCGCGGGAAGCCCGGGTTTGACGTTCCGCAGTTCCACATCCCCCAGCGGCAGGGACAGCTGCCCTTCCATGATGTCGATGCCCTTCCGGGTACCGCCCGCGGCCTGGAGCTTTTGCAGGTGTTGGACGAGATCTGCACGGTTGGCGGAGCCGCCCGACTCCCGGTGCAGGGAATCAAAGGCACCTAGCTGGGCGAGCCTTTTGATGCTTGGCTTGCTCAGCCTGGACCGTGCCCGGAGGTCAGCCAAGGAGTCGTAGGGCTGGCCGGCGACAATCCGTTTGAGCTCGGCCCCGGACAGGCCATAGATGCCGTTAAGGCTCAGCCTGATCCCCAGTTTGCCGGCGTCCGGCCCGTCCGCGACCCGCTCCACCCGGTACTCGGCCTGGCTGCGGTTGATGTCCAGCGGCAGGATGGGGATGCCCAGCCTGCGTGCTTCTGCCACCAGCAGCCGTTTGGGGTACATGCCGGGATCGTGTTCCCACAGCCCGGCCAGGAAAGCCTCGGGGTGGTGCGTCTTGAGCCAGGCGGACTGGTAGGTGGGAACAGCAAATGCCGCACCGTGCGCCTTGCAGAAGCCGAAGCTGCCAAAGGCTTTCAGGGTCCCCCAGACCTTGTCCACCACTTCCGGGGAGTACCCCTTGATCCGGGCCTCCTTGCGGAAGAACTCTTCCACTTTCAGTTCAAGGACCTCGTTGCCGAGCGCCCGGCGGAACTCATCTGCGCGCGCCAGGCCGCAGCCGGTCATCACGTTGAAGGTTTTCAGGATCTGTTCATGGAAGACAGTGACGCCATGCGTTTCCTTCAGCACGGGTTTTAGGTCGGGGTGCGGGTAGACCTCCGGCGCGAAGCCGTGCCTGTGCTCCAGGAAAGGCCTCACCATGTCCGATTTCATCGGGCCCGGCCGGAACAGCGAAATGTCGATGATGAGGTCATTGAACTCACGCGGCGCCAGCTTGCCGATCAGCTCACGCTGTCCGGGCGACTCGATCTGGAAACAGCCCAGGGTGTGGGTGCTGCGGATCAGTTCGTAGGTTGGTTCATCATCCAGCGGCACGGCGTTGAGGTCGATGTGTCCGTTCTCGGCGATGTAGTCCGGCCCGGTCCCGTCAGGACCTGCAGGGTGGGCCCCTGCCGCCACCACTTCCGCTTTGGAAGGATGGATCCGGATGACTTCCCGGACGGCAAACGCCATGGCGCTCTGCATCCTGACCCCCAGGACATCAAGCTTGAGCATGCCCATGGGATCCATGTCGTGTTTATCGAACTGGCTCATGGGCAGCCCCAGTCCGCTGGGCTGCACAGGGGTCCGGTCCAGCAGCGTGGCATCGCCCAGGATCACGCCGCAGGGATGCATGGAAATATGGCGGGGCAGCCGGTCCAGCCGTTCGGTGAGGTCCACCAGCAGGTCAAGCTGCTGGTTTTCGGCGAAGTCCCGCTGTTCCACCCGTCCGGCGAACTCACGCAGCTCAGGCTTCTCAACCAGTGCCTCACGGAATTTCCGGGCCGAAAAACGCCACAGCTGCTTGGCGATCTCACCGACGTCGTCATCGTCCATACCCAGGGCCATCCCGGCGTCACGGACGGCACCGCGGGCGCGGTACCCGTTCTGCATGCTCATCAGCGTGACGCGCTCGGAACCGAAGCGGTCAAAGATCCGCCGGTACACGTTGTGCCGTTCGGCGCTTTCGACGTCGATGTCGATGTCCGGCAACGTGGCCCGGTCCCGGGACAGAAAGCGTTCGAAGATCAGGTCGTGTTGCAGTGGGTCCACCTGGCTGACATCAATCAGATAGTTGACCAGGCTGGAAGCCCCGGAACCGCGGGCGGCTGCCCTGACCCCCATGTCCATGATCATCCGGGAGACCTCCGCGACCGTGAGGAAGTAGGACGAAAACCCGAGGTTCCTGATGATCCCCAGTTCGTGCTCCAGCCGCGAGCGCATGTCCTTGTGGGCAGATCCTGATATTCCGGGAAACCGCCTGCTGATCCCGGCCTCACAGCGCTGCACCAGTTCAACGTGCGGGTCCTGGCTGATGCCAATGACCGATGCCTCGGGGACCACCGGCTGCTTCCATCCCATGTCAGTCACCGGGTCAATCCGGCAGAAGTCGGCGAGCGCCTCGGTCTGTGCCATCAGCTGTTTGAGGTCCGCTGTGCCATACCCTGCGGCGCGGATGATTTCCTTGCCCAACTGAAGCATCTGCGCTGATGATTTGAGCCAGGCCTGCCCGTTGGGCTGGAGCAGCGGTTCGGCCGCGAGCTCGGGGAGGGACTTCAGTGTCCGGGCGGAGTCGAGCACGTCCGCCGTGGCGGCACCGTCCTCGGCGCAATAGCGGACCGCATTGGTGAGCGCGGCCGGTATGTGGTGTTCTTCCGCGAGTTTGAGCATACGCACTGCATGGGCGGTGCTCAGGGGCGCCCCGGGGGCAGTGAGCTGGGAAACGACTTCCGCCACCAGGGATCCTGCGGGCATGGCGTCCAGCCAGCGCTTGAAAAGGGTGCGCGGACGGAGGTAGCGCCTGCCACTCATGGCCCGTCCGACGTCGGAATCCGGGCCGATCAGGACTGTCAGGACCGGCTTCAGGGTTTTGGGGTCGAGTGTGCGGGAGGCGAGTTCGGCACGGGTGACCGCCACTGGCACCGCTCCCCCGGCTTTGCCGGAGGTGCGGGCATGGGCATCGGACACCAGCCGGCACAGGGCGCGGTAGCCCGCCCCGTTGTTGTGGCCACGGGCGAGCACCACCACCCTGCCGGCGAGCTGGGTGCGGTGGTCGCCGTCGTCGTCGAAGACCGCAAGGTCCACACCCACGACGGGGTCGATGCCGGCGGCCATGCAGGCTTTGAGGTGTTTGATGGTGCCGTACAGGCCGTCCCGGTCCGTGCAGGCGAGCGCGGTTGCGCCGTCCGCGGCGGCAACCTGGGCCAGTTCATCGGGCCAGGCCACGCCATAGTGTGCGCTGAAGGCCGTGGAAACGTGAAGGTGGGAGAAGCTCATGCTGTTTGAGGCCGGAGTGCGTTGTGGATCCGCAGGAGCCTCCAGCGGCCGCTGCCGATATGCCTGCTCAGGTCCAGGGTGAGCGGCTCTCCTTCATCCCGAGGGCCGGCACTCCGCGGGTCCGCCTGTACTTGGACGCGCCAGATTTCGTGGTCCACCAGCCCCGGCCCGCTGCCGAGGGGTGCACGGCGTTCCTCGACCCACCACTGCCGGCGTTCGTACCACCGGACAGGCTCGGCACACACCGTGTAGTGCCGCCCGGCCCACTGGAGTTTCAGCGGCTGGCCCGCAGTGGTGCAGACGACGTCCACGGACTCGCTGAACATACCCATGGGCGCCTCCCGGAACTGAACGGAGCTGATGCAAAATGCTGATGCAAAAAGCAAGGTATTCGAATACATGTTCGAAGAAATCCAGTCTACGACGGGGCCCCGACAAAACCTAGACAGGGGTGGACGGACGGGCAGCAGGGGGGCAGGATTGTGGCATGAGCACCCATGACGCACTCCTCAAGCACGTAAGCATCAAGGCCCAGGACGAAAAGCTCGTGGCAACCTTCGATATCGACGGCAACATACCGGGGGCAGGTGCGTACGTAGTGGGACTGGTGGCAGCGAGCCCTGATTACTCATCACAAAGACGGTTGGGCATTGAGTTCATGAACGGGGAGGCCATTGCCTTCTACTCGTTCAGCCATGACCAGAGCGCCGAGGAAAACTATGATCTTGCCGGTGTGACGCACTCGGGCAACATCATCACGGGCAACTTCCCCGTCGCGGCCGTCCATGGCCTGGGCAAGGGACACATCATGTCGGCCTTCAGCGAGGCTGACGGCCGGGAGTTCCAGTCGGGCGTCGCCGTCGAGGAAGCGCTCTAGGAAACACCGGAGCAGGTGCTGCCGGAACCATGTCCGGACAGCACCCGGGCGGCGTCAGCTGCTTTCTTTGTGGACCTTCATTTCGAGTTCGATGAACCCCAAGATCATGGCCCGGTAGGTTGATTCCACGATGTCCGGATCAATGTCCTTCTTTTCCGCGGCGGACCGGACATGCTCAATCACCCGTTCCACCCGGCCGGGGGCGCGGACTTCAGCGTCGTCCCCCTTCAGGGTTCCGGCGATCCGGATCAGGCGTTCACGCCGCGCAATGAGGGTGACAATCTGCTCGTCAACTTCGTCGACCGCAATCCGAACGGCAGCGAGCTGTTCCTTGTCGGCCAAAGCATCCCGATCGTTTCCTTGAATTGTTGCCATCTTCTGACAGTATCGAAGCATGCAGCCCAGAGTCGACTTCATCTCACTAGGCGTTCGCAGTGTTGTCGCCTCCCGCCGGTTCTACGCGGAAGGCCTCGGCTGGCCTGTCCACCGCGAGTTCCCCGGCGATGTGGTGTTCATCCAGGTCAACCACGGCCTCATCCTTTCCCTCTGGGATGCCACACAGATGCATGCCGAGGCGGGGGTCGGTGCTCCCGGCCCGGTCCCCTGCATCACGCTCAGCCACAACCTGCCCAGCACCGAAGCGGTGGACCGGGTCATGGCGGAGGCGGCATCGGCCGGGGCCACCATCGTCGCCTCGCCCGTCACCCAGCCCTGGGGCGGGTACAGCGGCTATTTCGCCGATCCGGACGGCTTCCGCTGGGAGATTGCCTATAACCCCACCTGGGCAGTGGACGACGACGGCAAGGTCACCGTTTAGGGGCACGTCACCCGGAGCGTCGGTTTAGAACAGTGCCTCTACCGGGAGGATGAGTTCCGGGGAGTTGTTGCGGACGTTGCCCACCTCGGTCCCGACGGAATCCACGTGCCATCCGGAAGCGGCGTCCTTCACCCCGGCCCGGACGAGGTCCACCAGTCCCGCGGCGTCGTCGGCGTGCGGGTCAAGCCACGCGGCCATCGTGGCCCGGTCCATGGGCAGTGGCACGCGGTCGTGCAGGGCGGTGAGCTTGCCGAAAATTGTGGACTCAGCGCCAGGCGGCGGGGTGTCTGCCGTCAGGATGGACGTGGAGAGCATCCATCGTCCGGGATCGCCCTCGGCCTTGGACGGATCCTTCCACCACTCATACAGGCCCGCGAACACCAGCCCGCTGCCTTTGCCCGGATGGACGTAGTAGGGCTGTTTGGCTTTGCCGGTGCCCTGCTTCCACTCGTAGTACCCGTCCGCCGGGACAGCGCAGCGCCGTGACTTCACGGCCTTGCGGAAGGCTGGCTTCTCCAGCACAGTCTCGCTCCGCGCGTTGATCATTTTGGGGCCGATACCCGGATCCTTCGCCCAGGAAGGCACCAGGCCCCAGCGGGCCACATGCAGCTGCCGCACAGGGCCGTCATCGATCAGCCGTTCCAGGACGATCGGGACATCGTCGGTTGGCGCCACGTTCCATGACGGGGGAAGGTGCACTTCCTCTTCCAGCTGGGCATCAAAGTCGGCCAGCAAATCGCCCACGGCCCGTGCCATCACATAGCGTCCACACATGGATCCAGCATGCCATCAGCGTTATCTACTGTCATCCGGCACCGCATCCGCCAGGCCAGCTCAGGGAATAGCCGGCCCCGGGTTACCGTTAACGGGAACGAACCCCGTCAACGATTTCAGGAGAGCTCCGTGGACTTTACCCCCGAAAACGGCACAATCACCATGTTTTCCACCACCTGGTGCGGCTACTGCAACCGGCTCAAGAAGCAGCTGGACGCGCAGGGCATCGGCTACACGGAAATCAACATCGAAGAGGTGGAGGGCACAGCCGACCTCGTGGAACAGCTCAACGGTGGCAACCGCACCGTCCCCACCGTTCTCTTCCCGGACGGCACCGCCGCCACCAACCCCTCCGCTGCCGAGGTAAAGAGCCGCCTCGCAGCCTGACCACGGCACTCATGTGGTAGACAAAACGGGACCAACATCCGTGTTGGTCCCGTTCTGTCTATCTGCATTGAGGGGGCCATTCGTGGTCCATAAAGTCAAAGGTGTCGTAGCCCGCTCCGAGGGCGCCCCGGTCACTCTGGAGACCATCCTGGTCCCGGATCCGGGTCCGGGCGAGGCCCTGGTGGACATCCTCACCAGCGGCGTCTGCCACACCGACCTGCACTACAAACTGGGCGGCATCAGCGATGACTTCCCCTTCCTCCTGGGCCACGAGGCCACCGGGATTGTCAGCGCCGTAGGCCCCGACGTCACGGACGTCGCCCCGGGCTACCGCGTGGTGCTGAACTGGCGGGCCGTCTGCGCCAACTGCCGTGCGTGCAACCGCGGCCAGGCACACTACTGCTTCAACACCCACAACGCCACCCAGAAGATGACGCTCGAGGACGGCACCGAGCTGTCCGCCGCCCTGGGCATCGGCGCCTTCGTCGAAAAGACCCTCGTAGCCGCCGGCCAGTGCACCAAGGTGGATCCCGACGCCGATGCTGCCGCCATCGGCCTGCTCGGCTGCGGCGTGATGGCCGGACTGGGCGCCGCCATCAACACCGGGGGCGTCAAACGCGGTGATACCGTCGCCGTCATCGGCTGCGGCGGTGTAGGCGTGGCCGCCATCGCCGGCGCCGCGCTCGCCGGCGCAACCACCATCATCGCCGTCGACATCGACGCGAAAAAGCTGGACCGTGCCAAGGAACTCGGCGCCACCCACATCGTGCACTCCTCGGATTCTGACCCGGTGGAGAAAATCCGGGAACTCACCGGCGGCTTCGGCGCAGACGTGGTGATTGACGCCGTCGGCCGTCCCGAAACGTACAAGCTGGCGTTCTACGCGCGCGATCTCGCCGGCACCGTGGTGCTGGTGGGCGTCCCGACGCCGGAGATGACCCTTGAGCTGCCGCTCCTGGACGTTTTCGGCCGCGGCGGATCGCTGAAGTCCTCCTGGTACGGTGACTGCCTGCCGTCCCGGGACTTCCCCATGATCAGCCTGTACAAGCAGGGCAAACTGGACCTGACGTCCTTCGTGACCGAGCGGATCACCATTGATCAGGTGGAGGAAGCGTTCGAGAAGATGCACTCCGGTTCGGTGCTGCGTTCGGTGGTGGAACTGTAAGCGTCCGGATCGAGCGTCTCGTCACGTCCGGGACATTCTCACTCGACGGCGGCACCTGGGATGTGGACAACAACGTCTGGATCGTGGGCGACGATGAGGAATGCGTGGTGATCGATCCCGCGCACGATGCCAAGACCGTCGCCGCCGCCGTCGGTGGCCGGAAGCTCAAGGCGATCCTGCTGACCCACGGCCATGACGACCACATCCGGTCGGAGTCGACTTCTGGGACCTCGTCCAAGCCCCGATCCACCTTCACCCGGACGACTGGATGCTGTGGCGCAGCGTCTACTCGGATGTGTAACCCGACGTCGCCATCAAGCACGGCGACGTCATTGAGGTGGCGGGGGCCAGCCTGACGGCACTGCACACCCCGGGCACTCGCCCGGCTCGGTGTCCTTCCACCTGGCGGACGGGCCCGACGGCGAAGGCTCGATCTTCAGCGGCGACACCCTGTTCCAGGGCGGCCCCGGCGCCACGGGCCGCTCCAATAGCGACTTCCCCACCATCATCGAATCGATCCGGACGTGGCTACTGCCACTGCCGGCCGAAACAGTGATCCGGACCGGGCACGGCGACAGCACCACCATCGGAGCCGAAGCCCCGCACCTGGACGAGTGGATCGCCCGGGGCCACTAAGGGCCCGAGCCAGGCCGGCCGGCCCGGACAGCCCCGCCAGCGCGGGCTACGCCTCCCGAGAGTCCAACCGTGCATAGCTGCTGAAGTCAGCGTGCCGGAGGGAAGCGTGGCCCGCGTACGCGGCAATAACGGCGTCCTGGACATTCTGGACCGTCAGCCCGGGCACGAGGTCGTTGGCCGCACCGGCGGTCGCCGGGTCCCAGTCCAGGCCCAGGGCTGCATAGCTGTCCGTCAGGACGCTGCGGATGGGCGCGGAATTTTCCACCACGATCACGGAACTGAACAGCCACCCGCCGCTCACCACACGCTGCGCTGTGCCGACGAGTTTGATCCGGCGCGCCGGGTCAGCCGGGTGGGTACCGTGAACGCTGAACTCCCCCGGGCAGTACTCCCCCGGAATTTCGCCAACGGCAGCCTGCACACCGACGTTCCGCAAGGACTGCGCCAGCAGCTCACCAAAGAAACCGAACCGGTCCTTGGACCCAGCAATGGCATCGGCGTGGGGCATCACATGGTCCACCACCAGCGTGCCCTCGTGGTAGGCGGCGGCACGGCCGCCGGCCTTCCGCACCAGAGGTTCAAATCCGTGCTGCCGGCAGACCTGGGCGGCCGCGTCGAAGCCGGGCAGACGGGTATCCCGCTGACCGAAGGCAACAGTGGGTGCGGGCCGGTACAACCGGAGCGTGGGGCCGATCCTGCCGGTCTTCGCCTGGGTCAGCAGTTCGAGGCCGAATTCCAGGTCATGTGCGGCGCCGAGGGAACGATCCTGCCGCACCACGGTGAGCGTCCGGAGTCCCGCTTCGGCGTCCTGCATGTTGCTAAGCTCCCTTATGGTCATATTGCAATTCCTTGTCGTCGCGGCTGCGTTCGCGGTCATCGACGCCGTCTGGCTCAAGCTCATGAACCCGTTCTACCGCAGCCACATCGGTGACCTGCTCGCAGACAAGCCACACTTAGGTTACGCCGTGGCTTTCTATGTCATGTACATAGCGGGGATTGTCTTCTTTGCGCTGCGGCCGGCGCTCGACGGCGGCAGCTGGCTGACCGCCATCGGATATGGGGCCGCCTTGGGCGCCTTTGCCTACGCGACGTACGACCTCACAAATGCCGCCACGCTCAAGACGTGGCCGCTGCAGCTCCTTGTCGTGGATATCCTGTGGGGTGCCGCCCTGACGGGGCTGTCCACCCTCGCCGGGTGGCTGGCGTTCCGCTCCACCTGACATCCAGCGGAGTATTACTGCACCGTCCCCGTCGGGTAGCTAAACTCAGGAACTGGGTCCACCCGCTACTCCTCAGAAGAGGTATTCCACTGATACGCGTCATTAGCTACAACCTCCGTAAGCACCAGGCCAGCGGGGAACTAGGTGATCTTGCCCAGAACTTCGGCGTCGATGCCCTGTGCCTCCAGGAGTGTGACACGTCCGACCTGCCGGACACGCTGGGACCGCTGCAGCTCGCCGACTCCACCAAGGGCAACCGGCTAGGGCTGGCCATCTACTACCGGCCTGACCGATTCACGGCCCACGGCACCAAGACCTTCGCGCTCAAGAAGTCCCTGCACGACATGGTCCTGGCACCCGCACATGAGCGCCTCATTGGCACGCGCGTGCGGGACAACGAGACCGATCACGAACTCGTCATTGCCTCATTCCATGCCGCTCCGCTGACCGCCACCAACTCGCTGCGGCGCAACCAGATCCATGCTGCGCACAAGGAACTGCTGGGTATGGGAACGGGCCTGATGACCCTGATGGTGGGTGACTTCAACTACCCGTTCTTCACGAAGAACCTCAACGAACACATGAAGAATTCCGGTTACGAACTCTCTCTCAGCGACCGCAGGACGTACACCCGATACAAAGTTTTCAAGGGCCACTTCGACTTCGCCACGTCCTTGGGACTGAACATCGAGAACGTGGAAACGCTGCCCCGCGGCGCCTCCGACCACCTGCCCATCCTGGTGACTGCCGAGTATGGCCAGGAATCGACGCCGTGTCAGGAGCCTCCGGCTTCCTGACTGCACATATTTGGAGGCCTGCGTGCGGCACGACTGGATCAACAAAGTGCTACCGGGCGTTGGTGCGTATTGGCAGATGAAGCCGTACAAATGCTCCGCCTGGAAGGGATCCCGGCCACACGCCTAGAAGGCGGCTACCCGGAGTGGGCTGCTGCCGGGCTCCCCGTGGAGGCCGCCCCGAAGCAGGAATAGCATCCGGCTCTGCAGGCGCCCAGAGGGTCCCTGTTATGTGGTTAACTCCGGCGCAGCGTCAGGATCTGTTCGGCGCGGCCGAAGGGGCCCTGGAGATCGTGCAGGACGGTGGATGTGAGGCCAATCCCGTCGGTTCCGAAGGAGACGGCGTTGTCCAGGCCGAGCCATTCGCCCTCGGGCCTGCGGTACATGTGGATCTGCAGGTCCAGGTTGGGGAAGGCGTAGCTGTCTTTGCCCGGCGGGACCCTGGCCGCGATCCCGTTGGCTGTGTCAACGAGCCCCATCAGACGGGCCAGGTCGCCGCTGTCGGCCTTATCCGTCAGGGGGTGCTGGGTGTGGATCCAGACGATGCCCGCGCCGGGCCGGTGGCCCTCGGCAACGCGCATCTCCAGGGACCGGATGTACCCACCTGGCCAGATGGCGGCGCCGTCGAACGGTTTGCATTCATCCGGCGCCGCAATGCCGGAGTCCTCGACGGCGGCAACCGCGGCCGTGTCGCTGGTGATCATCCGCCACGCGGTGGCGCGGACGGCCACCCGGCCGTTGGCAACCAGTTCTGCCTGCAGGAGCTCAATGGTCCGGCCGGGGCGCAGTGTGGTCGTTTCGATGTCGAACCCGCCACCCGGGATCAGGCCCAGGATCTCGTAGCTCAGCCGGGCCATGCGCATATCGTGGCGCGGCTCGTGGCGCTCCAGGCTGTCCGCCATCAGGCCGGAGGCCGGCGCCATGTGCTGTTCGTGCTCGTTCCAGGCCCCCTGGGCGTGGATGGTGGAGCGGAATCGGCCGCCGCCCAGCGCCTGGTAGTAGAAGTCGCCATCGGCCAGTTCCGGGAGTGCAGCAGTCAACATTGACCCTTTCGCTTGTCCTTATGGGGTTCAGCCCACCCTATCCGCATTGCCTGCCTCTGCCTGCGCGGCAGCGCTCCCCCGCGACCTGCGCCGCCGCCGTACCAGCAGCCACGCGATAGGTCCGGCCGCAGCGGCTGCCAGCACAACAATCCCCCACGCGGACCCGGCCGCCAACGCTAGCCACCCTTCGACGGCGGCGAGCCCGATGGTGGCGTAGATCAGTGCCCAGAGGATGGAACCGGCGACGGCGGCAGGAAGGTAGCGCCGCAACGGCATCTTCGCAGCACCGGCGGCAAGGTTGACGGCCGTTTGCAGGCCGACGGTCAGGAACGACAGCGTCACGGCGAACGGTCCCCAGCGGCGGACGAGCTGTTTCGCCTGGCCGGCGCGCCGGCCGTTCCAGGACGACGCGAACCGTGTGTGTTCCACGCCTGCTGCGGCTCCCCGGCCGATCCAGTACGTCGCGTTGACGCGCAGCATAACAATGGCGAACAGGCTGGCCGCCGCCACGCCGAAGGGCAGATCCAGGAAATGGTCCATGAGTTAGGCCGCAGGTTGCGGACGGGCCCCGACGGCGAGCAGGTCGCCCATAAACGGGGACGACTCGGCCTCTTCGTGGGCTGCACTGGTGTATTCCTTGAGCAACACGGAGAGCGGGGCCGTCATGGTCTTCCTCACGTGCAGCAGGGGTCGGAACACCATCATGACGCACCGAACTTAGGTAAGACTAACCTAATGTACTGACCGGCTGTCGGCAAAATTCGGTAGGCCGTAGTCAGTTTGGTACGCCGTCGCTGAGCCGCCTCGTCAACGGCGCGGGTGCGGCCGCTAGGGTTTCACCACGTTTGAGACGGACAGACTAAGGGCGCGCCATTTTTTGAAAAGGCAGATCTTGACGACTTCGCAGCACCTTGCGGGGACGCCGAGGTCATGCAGTTTGTCGGCGACGGTACGTCTTCAAAATCTCCACGCTCCATGACATTTCCGCGACGATCGACTCAAGTAACCAACTGTCCATGCAGGTAGCAGCCAAACTCGGAATGTTGGAAACATCATCTACCGATGGCACAGTGAGCCACTGGATTATTGAACGCCCTGGACCCAGCAACGCGGCCGGCAAGTGACTAGCGGAACATCCCTATTGGCCCCGCTGGGCAGAAAGCTCCAGCATGCGCGTCCGCAGGTCCGGCCACGATTTGGCGAAGCCGGGGTGGAGCTTCTTCAGGTCCACCTCATCCAGCAGGACCCAATGGAGTTCGAGACTTTCCGGATCGCTGATCACGGGGTCAAAAGGCGCGGTCACCAGCACAACAACAGTGGTGTAGGACCAGTAGCCCAAGTCCAGCACAGAGGTGAAGAGCACACTTACATCCGCGGCCGGCACTGCGGCTTCCTCGTGCGCCTCGCGGAGGGCGCCGGTGACGGCATCCTCTCCCTGGTGCAAGGCCCCGCCAGGCAGCCCCCAGGTTCCCCCGTTGTGGCTCCACAGGGCGCGGTGCTGCAGGAGGACGCCCTTGCCCGGGTCATAGGCCAGAACGCCGGCGGCACCGAACCTGCCCCAGAACTTACCGCGGTCGCCCTCCACCCACGCGTCACCGGGATCCCGCGGGCCTGTCCGGGCCGGCGGAAGCTGGAGATTCGCATCAGGGGACGTGGCAGCCAAGGAGTGATCCATGACTCGAGTCTGACAGGTGCCCCGCGGCCCTGACGCGCAGGCGCCGGCCGCGGGTCAGCCGGGTTGGCCCCCGTGACCGCGTTCGACGGCGAAATCACCGCCGGGATACATAACGGTTTCGTGTCCGTCGTCGAAGCGGACCAGGTAGGGCGGATGGCCTTCCTGACCACGTACCTCGACGATTATCCCGTGCCGGTCTGAGGATCCGACGGTCCTCCCCCGGACGATGATCCTGTCGCCCTGCGCTGCCTCCATGGCAATCACCTCCAAGGCCAAGAGTACGACTGACGGAGACCAGAGAACAGGGGTCAGAGCCGTCCCTGGTCACGGTCCCCCGAAAGGCGCTGCAGGTCAGTTCCCTGAGTCGCGATGAGCTGAGCGGCATGGCGGAGCGCGTCGACGGGGTCCTGGTGCCAGCGGGTGATGACGGCGTCGGCCCGCTGGCGCTCGCTGCCATCCAGGCCCTTCAGCAGCGGAACCACAACGTCGGCAACCAGGGGGTCCACCAGCTCACAGGTCTCTGCGGACCTGATGAAGCCCTCCAACCTGGTCAGGTCAGAGTGGCGGAGGAGCGCCACCTGGGACTGCAGCAGCACAACGGCGGCGAGCCGGCGCTCATAGATCGGCCGCCTGCCGGGACTCGGCCGGCCCCAGAGGAGCGATGCCAACGAGGTCACCTCATCGTGGTCAAACTCCTTGAACTTCCTGCCGGCGTCGCGGACAGTGCCGCGTACGGCTCCGACGGACGACCCATAGGATCCAAGTGCCCCGCCCACCCGGGACTCCACGTCTTCCGCCCGGTACCAGGTTCCCTCGTCCTGCAGGGTGGCGTCGATGAAGCCGGCGGCCTCCTGCACCCTTTCGTTCACCGTGTTTTGGTTCAAGGCGCCCGCTACCGTCCCTGCCGGCCGGCAGCGGCGTGGACTATGCAGAACGGCGTCGACGGGCGGGCTTCGAGCCGTCCGTCCGCGATGGGGTCCCCGCACAGGGCGCACGTACCGTAGGTGCCCGCAGCAATCCGCGCCAAGGCCGCGTCCACCTGTTCGAGGCCCCAGCTGCTCTGCTTCAGGAGCGCCGATGCCTGCGATAGCTCGAACGCAATAGTGGAGCCCTCGGGGTCGTGCTCGTCATCCACGTTGGAATCCTGGCGTGCGCCATTGGCTGAGGAGATGTCCGCACGGAGGGCTGGAAGAAGCGCGAGTTTCCGCGCGCGCTCGTCCTCCAGCATGACCCGGAACCGTTCAAAATCGGGCATGGGAATAGCCTAGTGGTTTGGGTCTCGACAAGCGCGGCCGGTTGGAGGATGCTGGCAATCGTAAGCGCCTCAGATGCCGTCTGGCAGCCAGGGACAGACAGCTGATGGACACAAACTCCACAGAGAAAGTCTGCGTGTCATGCCTACAAACATCGTCACCGAGCTGGCAGTCAAGTCCCACAACACGCCGGATGAGAAGCGCCGCCCGGACAAAACCGAAGTGGACCTCGTCAACCTGGGCGACTACACGGTTGGCCGGTTCACGTTCAATCCAGGCTGGCGCTGGTCGGACTGCATCAAGCCGGTGGTCCAGACCGAGTCCTGCCAGAACAACCACGTCGGTTACTGCGTTTCCGGGGCCCTCAACGTCGAGACCACCGATGGCAATCGGATCAACATCAGCGCCGGCGACTCCTACACCATTCCGCCAGGGCATGACGCCTGGGTGGACGGCGATCAGGCCTTCGTCGGAATTGAATTCCTCAGCGCCGCGGAATTCGCCAAAGCCCCGGGAACGTGACCCGACTGCCGTCCCAGAGCAGGTCAGTACCAGTTCTTGGCCACGGAATGGTTCCACGCGCCGCAGGGTGACCCGTAGCGGTCCGCGATGTACGACAGTCCCCAATTGACCTGAGTCCGGTAGCTGGTGAGCCAGTCACTCCCGGCGCTGCCGTACTTACTGGCCGGCAGCGCCTGAGCGATCCCGTATGCGCCCGAGTAGGGGTTGGTGGCAGTGGTCAGCCAGTTGGATTCCTTGGTCCACAGCGACGCCAGGCACTGGAACTGGTCCTGGCCCCAGCCGTAGGCTCCCAGCTGGCCGGCCGCGTAGTTTTTTGCGCCAGCGGGGTCGTTCACAGCGCCGCCCGGCACAGAAGGCACGACGACGACGGGCGGCGGTGGCGGCGTCGGGCTGGGGACGGGAGCGGGGGCGGGCACTCCCGGTACAGCCGGTGGGGCCGGCGCCGGGTTCACAGGTTTCTGCGCGGCAGCGAGGGCAGCCGCCTTGGCTGCCGCCTCCGCCAGTTGGCGTGCCTGTTCCTGGGCTGCGGCCCGTTTGGCGGCCTGCGCCGTTTCGTACGCGGCCAAGGCTGCCTGGCCCTGCCGGAACTCCCCCTCCACCGCAGCGGTGGTGCCCTTGAGGGAGGCCAACTGCGCGGTCAGTTCCTGGCCGTGCTCCTCCTGCTCCGCGATCTGCCGGGACATCGCCTGCTGGGCGGACTGGGCGGCGTCGAGCTTGGTCCTGGCCTCCCCGGCCAGGCGCTCACGTTCGGCCCTGGCTGTCTGCTCCTGCTCAGCCAGGGCGCGGGAAATGCGTTCAGCGGCTGCGGATTTGTGCACTAGGGCAGCAGTCTTGTCGCTGACGATCTGGACGATGTTCAGGCCTTGGATGCTGTTGGTCTGCACAGCGTCGAGGGCAACGAAGAAACCCATATTGGTGCCACCAGTCTTGTACGACTGGGCTGCCAGGGCACCGATTTCCTTTTTGTACTGTCCCAGTTCGGCCGTGGCGCGTGCAGTCTGGGCGGTCAGGGCGTCCACGGTAGACGTGGCGGCCTGAAGCGCCACTTCGGCCAGGGCGTACTCGGCGGCGGACGTCACGGCCGCATTGCCCAGCGCCTCTGCTCCGGTCTGGAGCCCGCCCAGCAGCCCGGTGATCCTGGCGACCTCTGCCGCTTTGCCGGCTTCGCTTTGCTTGGCGTTCTGCACGTCCTGCCAGGAGGGATAGCCACCCGGCGGCGCGTCGTCGGCGGCATGTGAGGGAAGCAGCGCAACCGACCCGGCCAGGGCAACGGCCAGCATTCCGGCGAGGGCGGGCAGCCGCATTTTTTGAACAAACCGGGACATAGTTGGTGAGCTTACCGGGCATATACGGATTACAGGGCCTGACCTGCAACATCGTTACCGAGGAGTAGCGCATCCGTGCTGAAAGACGGGTGGATTCCAGGCCTACATTCCGTTATCGGAATGTGACATTGCCGCCGAATAGAAGTTATGGTCATGCGGTGGCCTGGCTCAAGCCGGGACATTCCCGCCAGTATGCCGAGCCCTGCCGCTGACCGGGATCCAGTCGCTTTCCAACTGGCAGGGACGGGGGAACCACGTTTCCACGGCTTTTCGAAGCCTTGGGGTTAAGTCAGTATCGCTCCGTCCTGTGCGGAATCGATGCCGGCCGGGTATCTCCGACCCGAACCCGACAGCTCACCCCGCAGGCATGGGAGAGGCGATCAACCGTGTCCAATATTTCAACTGCCGCACGCCACCGTGCGGTTCCTGCCAGCTCTACCGTCCTCGTTGGCCTGTCTTCAACGGCCAAAGCCCACGCCCTGACGTTCGGCCGGCCGGCCCTGGTGGCTGTTGCCGCCTCCGGCCTGCTGTTCAGCATCGGCGCCCCGGCGCAGGCCGGCGTCCACGGCCCCGACAATTCCGGGACTGTCAACGTTCAGGGCCAGGTCAGCGCACCTGCCCCGGCCGCAGTTGCCCCGGCACCCGCCGCGGCCAACGTTCACACTGTCGTTTCAGGCGACACACTGGGCGCAATTTCCACCAAGTACGGCGTCGCACTCAACGACGTGCTGGCTGTCAACGGCCTGACGATGACCACCATCATCTACCCCGGCGACCAGATCCAGATCCCCGGTGCCGGCTACACAGCACCGGCCCCGGCGGCGAAGGCCGCCGCGGCCCCGGCCGCCCCAACCAACACCGGCATCCAGCTGGCCTCAACGTCCGCACCGGCGGCACAGGCGCCGGCCGGCTCACTCGGCGCGGCCATCCTGGCTTCCGCCAATTCCCAGCTCGGCCTCCAGCAGGACTGCACTGCCATGGTGGAGAAAGCGCTGCGCTCGGTCGGTAAGAGCGTGGGAGACCTGGCGCCGGGCCAGTTCTACCAGTACGGCACGGTGGTGGGCACGCCTGCCGCCGGTGACCTGGTCATCACGGCCGGCCATGTGGGCGTCTACGCCGGCAACGGCCAGGTTGTCAGTGGCGGGGTGGACGGTTACAAGACCGAAGTCCACTCCATCAGCTGGCTCTCCGGAGCGTCCTTCGTCCGCGTAGCGTGATCCGGCCGTGCACGACGGCGGCGGGTGGCACCCAGCTGCGCGCCGCCGTCGTCCACCCCTTGTGTTCACTCAGGTCCCGCAGAAGGTCCGGTAGCTCCCGAAGGTTTCAGGGGCGGGGCCTGCGTAGCGTTCCAGGCCGGGCCGCGGCGTGTACGGATCCGCAAGGACGTTCACCAAGAGGTTGAAGGGGTCCAGGTCGCCTGCAACAGCAGCGTCAAGGGCCTCCTCCACCAGATGGTTCCTGGGGATGTAGACGGGGTTGACCCGGTCCATCAGGTCCGCATCCGGCACCAGGTCCAGCCACGGTTCGGCCCAGGCGTCGAAGGCTCCCGGGTCCGCGAACATGGCCCGGGCAGTTTCCGGGGTACCGCGGGCCGCCGAACCAAGGCTCCGGAAGAAGGACGTGTAATCCACCTGACCTTCCTGAAGCAGGCCCAGCACGCCGTCCACCAGAGGCGACGCGACGTCGTCGTGCGTGTCCGCGCGCAGCCCAAGCTTGGATTTCATGCCGGCTGACCAGGCCGCGCTGTACAGCGTGCGGAAGGCGCCGAGGGACTCTACGGCGAGCGCAACGGCCTGATCCTGCTCTTCATGGAACAGGGGCAGGAGTGCTTCGGCAAGCCGGGTGAGGTTCCATTCGGCAATGAGCGGCTGGTTGCCGTAGGCGTACCGTCCGCCCTCGTCGATGGAGCTGTAGACGGCGGCCGGGTTATACGCGTCCATAAACGCACACGGTCCGTAGTCGATGGTCTCGCCTGAGATGGTCATGTTGTCGGTGTTCATCACGCCGTGGACGAATCCCACCAGCATCCATTGCGCCACCAGGGACGCCTGGGCGGCTATGACCGCATCGAAGAACGCAAGATAGGAATTTTCGGCCTGCGCCGCGTCCGGGTGATGGCGGCTGATGGCATGATCGGCCAGGCGGCGGAGGAGGTCTGTGTCGCCGTTGACGCGGGCGAACTGGAAGCTGCCGACACGCAGGTGGCTGCTCGCCACCCGGGTGAGCACAGCCCCGGGCAGCATGGTTTCGCGGCGGACGGGCCGGCCCGTGGCCACCACGGCAAGGGACCTCGTGGTGGGGATGCCCATCGCGTGCATGGCTTCACTGACGACGTATTCACGCAGCATGGGACCGACGACGGCGAGTCCGTCACCAGCGCGGGCGAACGGCGTCCGGCCGGAGCCCTTGAGATGGATGTCGCGAAGCTGCCCGTGGATGTCAGTGACCTCACCGAGCAGGAGCGCACGGCCGTCGCCGAGTACGGGTGAGTATCCGCCGAACTGGTGGCCGGCATACGCCTGGGCCACCGGTGTGGCCCCTTCAGGAATCTGGTTGCCGATGAGCAACCGAGTCCCCTCGGGCGTCCGCAGCGAGGACGGGACCAGGCCCAGCTCGCTGGCCAACGGCTCGTTCAGGACGAGCAGCTGCGGGTCTGGCGCTTCCTCTGCCTGCCAGGGAACCGCCAACTCCTCGAGTTCGCGGGCGAAACGCCCGTCGAAGGTGAGCGTTAGTGGGATAGCGGTGCTCATGCTTCAAGACTACTCGCGGCAGGATCGCCCATACGGCGACAGGTCGGATGTGCTGTCTCAGAACACTGTCCGTACCAGGCGAGGGTGTCGTTCCAGGCGGCCGTGGCCTGGGTTTCCTTGTAGCGCTCGCCGGTGTCGTTGTGGAAGGCATGGTCCACGCCGGGGTAAACGGTGAGCTGATGCGTCACCGTGGTGGCGTCCAAGGCATCGCGGAGGGCTGGCATGGCACCGGTGATCCGCTGGTCACGTTCTGCATATACTCCAAACGCCACCGCCTTGAAGCGGCGGGCAACGTTCTGGATGTGCGGGGTCAGACCACGGTTCTCGTGGCACACCAGCACCGCCGGGCCGGCTGCACCGGATTCGGACCGGGCGAGGCAACCACTGATGTCCGTTCCGTCGGACGCGAACCGGATGGTCGCCGTCGTAATCCCCGAGGCGCCCTCCGGGACGGAAAGCGGACTGTTGGCCCCGGCACAGCCCCGCCCGACGGCAGCTGGACGGGCACCGCGCACTGCCTAACGGTTATCCGCGCCTATCCTTCCGGCCTCACGCGATGAAGGAACGGCTGGGCGGAGTCTGTAGCCTTGAGGCGTGGGACATTCAGCGGTCATCATCGGCGCGGGAATCGGCGGCCTGAGCACGGCACGGGCCCTGACGCGTCACGGCTGGGCAGTGAAAGTATTGGAGCAGGCGGCGGCCCTGCCGGCGTCGGGCACCATGCTGGGCATGTGGCCGGCCGCGATGAAGGCCCTCGACGACATTGGTGTTGACGCCTCACGCCGCACTGATGGCTGGGCGCATATTGCTGCCGGCGCAGGAACACGGCTCTGGACGCCGGGCGGGCGGACGTTGGTGACAGCCCCCGGCGGCGCCGACCTGAACCTGGTCTCCCGGCCCGCGTTGCTCGCCGCTCTAGCCCGGGACATCGACGTCAGCTTCAACACGCAGATCGTCGACCCCGGACAGCTGGACGATGCAGAGCTGGTAGTCGGTGCAGACGGCACCTTCAGCCGCACCCGGCAGCGGATGTTCGGTGACCGGTTCCGCGCCCGCTCCCTTGGAGCCGTCGCATGGCGGGGCACCGTCAAGGGCGCCGTAGCCGAATACGGCGAGATCTGGGCCCCCGGGGCACTGTTCGGCATCACACCGGCAGGTCCGGACGCGACCAACTGGTATGCATGCATCCGCGCCAACCAGACGTTTGATGGACCACACCTGCCCCACATAGTGAACCATTTCGGGTCCTGGTATCGCGGAGTGAGGGAGCTGATTGACAGGATCGAAGAAGGAGCCATTTTGCATCATGGTCTCTTCGAGGCACCAAGGTTGCCGTCGTACATCACTGGAAAGACGGCGCTGGTGGGCGACGCCGCCCACGCAATGGCGCCTTTCCTTGGGCGTGGCGCCTGCGAGGCCATCGTGGATGGAGCCACACTGGGGCGGTCCGTGGCGCAGGGCTCCTCTGTCGAGGCGGGTCTTGCCGTGTTCGACAAGAAACGCAGGGCGCGGACTCAGCGGCTGGTGTTGGCCTCGCGCGTGATGGGCCAATTCGCCATGACGGATACCGGCGCAGGAATCCGCAACGCGGCGGTCGGCACTGTCGGCCGGCTTATGAAGCCCAGGCCACGGCGGGATCTCGGGCTCCCCCGTCGCTAAGAGGCGTCAGTCACGCGATCGCATGAGCGGTGGATTGAGCACGGCATGCGTTGGCTGGCCTGCTGTCGGGCGGGCCGTTTCGGCGAGCCTAAAGAGCGCAGCGGGGCGGCCGGCGTCGCCCGAGGTCATCCGCCCGGTGCTCTCCAGAAAACCAGGCGTTCCCGTGGCCTTCCGGTGGAAGTTCCTGGGGTCGAGTCGGGTGTCCCAAACGGCCTCATACACAGCACGGAGCTGGGCAACGGTGAATTCCTCACCGCAGAAGGCCGCCGCCAACGGCGAGTATTCAAGCTTTGATTTTGCCCGCTCCACTGCATCGTCGAGGATCCGCTTATGGTCGAAGGCGAGCTGCACCTGGCCCCTCAGGATCTGGCTGACCGGATACCAGCCGGCGTGCTCGGCGTCGCTGCCGGCAGACAGTACCGGGAAATTGGGAGCGAGCAGTAAGTGAGCCACGGTGAGCACATCACCGCGCGGATCGCGCCCCTTCGGGCCATAGCTCCCCAGTTGCTCCAGGTAGCCGGGGACGTGCTCGACGCCGGTCTCCTCAGCGAGTTCACGGGCAGCCGCTGTCGCCAGGTCCTCGCCGGCAAGTACAAAACCGCCCGGGAGGGCGAGTGCGCCGCGGAACGGCTCAATGAGCCGGGTGATGAGCAGGACGTTCAGGGTGTCGTCTGCCACGGTGAGGGCGACGACGTCGACCGTCACCGGGAAGCGCGCGGGCTCCGGGTGAGATTCAGGCATGTCCCCATCTTAGGAACTTATCGTCAACCTGACAATAAGTTCCGGCGCGGCCTATCGTTGATTATCGTCAGAGTGACGACAAGGACCGTTGAGGAGAATCCCATGGCCAGCATCAAGAACTACCCCTGGATCAGCCACTTCTTGGGCAGCCCAACCGGCTACGTCGTCCACCTCCAGAAGGGCTCGGTCCGCCACGAGGGAGTGGGCCAGGCGTTCTGGTACCGCCCCGCAGTCTCCGTGCTCAGCGAGGTTCCCGTCGATGACCAGGAACTGCCCACTCTCTTCCACGCCATCACCCGCGACCACCAGGACGTGAGCATCCAGGCAAACGTGACCTACCGCTTCATCGATCCCGTGGCCGTCTCCAGCCGGCTCGACTTCGGCCTCCAACCGTCCGGCGCGGGTCCCGCAACCGGCAGGGAGCAGGTCGCCACCATCATCGGCCAACTGTGCCAAAGCCACGCCATTGACCAGATCGCCACCACGACGCTGGCCGAGGCCCTGGAACGCGCCGTCAGCCAGCTCCGCACGGTCCTTACCGAGGCGCTGCGCTCGGACGCCCGGCTCCTGTCCACCGGCATCGAGATCCTTGGCGTGCAGGTCCTGGCCGTCCGGCCGGAGTCGGACGTCGAAAGAGCCCTCCAAACACCGGTCCGCGAACAGCTCCAGGCCGAAGCAGACCGCGCCGTTTACGAACGCCGGGCCGTCGCCGTCGAACGTGAACGGACCATTTCAGAGAACGAAATGGCGAGCCAGATCGAACTGGCCACCCGCCGCGAACACCTGGTGGCGCAGGAAGGCGCCAACGCACGGCGTGCTGCCGAGGAAAAGGCAGCCGCTGGGCTGATCGACGCGCATGCTTCGGCCGAACGTCAAGGCATCAGCGCCGACGCCGAGGCGAACCAGATCCGGCTCTTGGGCGAGGCTGCTGCTGCACGCGAGGCCGCCACCATGGAGGTCTACCAGGATGTCGACAAGGCCACGCTTCTAGGCCTGGCCCTCCGCGAGGCAGCCGGTTCGCTGCCGAACATCGGGAACCTGACCATCACGCCGGACCTCTTGAGCGGGGCGCTGGCCGGGCTGCTGCGGGAGCCTGTGGGCGGCGCGGCCTTGGCTGATGCAGGCCGCGTAGCGGCAGGCATCACCGGCAACGCCGGGAAGTAGGTTCCCGGCATGGCAAATCCCCGCCTTGTCATCGTCCACCGACGGACCGAACTCCAAGAACTGCTGGACCGGCACGCCACCCGCGGCCAGGCCGAATTCTTCCTCCGCACGCGGGGACGCAACATCCAAGAGGTCCAGGAGCGCCACGGCAGGATCACAGCCGCGCTCGATACGGTCCGGGCCGCCGTTCCGGCGGAGTGGCGTCACGCCGAAGTGGAACGCACGGACCTCAGCCGCTTCCTGCTGACGCCGGAGGACATCGTGGCCGTGGTGGGCCAGGACGGACTGGTGGCCAACGCGGCCAAGTACCTCAACGGCCAGCCAGTCATCGGGATAGATCCGGAGCCGGGAGCGAATCCCGGCATCCTGGTCCGGCACACGCCCAACGGGGCAGCAAAGCTACTCCGGGAAGCTGCCCTGGCCGGGCCGAAGCGGCTGAACACCCAGGAACTCGCCACAGTGACAGCACGCCTCGACGACGGGCAGCAGCTCTCGGCGCTCAACGAGATCTTCATCGGGCACGCCTCGCACCAGTCGGCCCGGTACCAGCTCATTACCCCGGACGACCGAACCGAACGGCAGTCCTCGTCCGGGGTGATCGTCTCCACCGGCACAGGCGCCACGGGCTGGTGCGCATCCATCGCCCTCGAACGCGGAGGACGCGCCCTGCCGGCGCCGGCAGACCTACAGCTAGCGTGGTTCGTCCGCGAAGCCTGGCCCTCCCCCATCACCGGAGCTTCCCTGACGGAGGGAGTGCTGGAGACCGGCGAAACACTCCGGATCACCGTCGCATCCGATCAGCTCGTGGTGTTCGGCGACGGCATGGAAAAAGACCGGCTGAGCGCTTCCTGGGGCCAGGAAATCACGGTGCGGTTGGCCGAAAGGCCGCTGCGCCTGGTGGTGTGAGCACGTTGCCTAGTCAATCCGGCTCGCGTGTGTTGTGATTTTGACTAGTCGAGGAATAGCGCCGGAGATCCCCGGCTCTTTCGGAAAGCTCATCGTTACGACAAGATGGCAACGCGTCAGGAGGCGAGGCGATGGCATCCATGGATGGAACCGTGGCACTGGTAACGGGCGCCGCTGGAGGCTTGGGAGGCGCTGTGGCAACCGGCCTTGCACGCGAAGGTGCCTTGGTCGCGGTAGTGGGACGCTCAACAGCCCGGGCGAAAGAGGCGATGGAGGGCATCCGCCGGCACGTTCCGGGCGCAAATCTTGAGCCATTGGTCTGTGACCTCTCAGACCAGTCCTCGATTCATACGGCGGCTGCTGACTTCCTGTCCCGCCACGAACGGCTCGACGTGCTGGTCAACGCAGCCGGTGTGTTCCGCAAGGAGCGCCACGTGACTGTCGACGGGCTCGAACTGACCTTCGCGACCAACGTGATGGCCTACTTCCTGCTGACCAACCTGCTGTTGGACGCGCTCACGCACGCCGCCGATACAGGCGGCGACGCCGGAGCTTCGGACAGTCCGGCCGGATCGCTGCGCGTGTCCCGCATCGTCAACATTGCGTCCAGGTACGGCAATGCCAAGCTGAACTTCGACGACCTCCAGGCGGCGCAGGGCAAGTACAGTTACCTTCGTTCGACGCCGCCCACCATGCTCGCCCGTGTCCTCCTCACCCAGGAGTTCGCTGAGCGTCTGCGTGGCTCAGGCGTGGTGGCCAACGCCGTTCATCCGGGGCTGGTCAAGAACACTTCGCTGTTAACGGACGTTGGCGGTCCCTTCCGCTGGATCACCAACACGTTCGGCGCACCGGCCGAGCAGGCGGCTGACACACCGATCTGGCTCGCCACGTCACCCAAAACAGCGGGACTCTCCGGAAAGCTGTGGGCCAAGCGCAAGGAGCTTCCGACGCCCGGCATGGGATCGGGCCCCGAAGCCCGGAAGCGCTTGTGGGACGCGTGCGCGCACCTGGCCGGGATGCCCTGACGTTGCCCAGTTAATGCACGGTGTAGGGCTCAGCAGTCAGTAAAGGAAGATCGGCAGCCAGTCGCGGTTGTGGGCGTGAACCAGCGCGAGAAACAGAACGAAGTCGAAGACTAAGTGCACGGTCACAACGTAGGTGAACGACTTTGTCAGCTTGAAGGTGTAGCCCTGCAGCAGGGCGAACGGGAACGTCAGGAGCGGCCCCCAGGCCATGTAGCCGATCTCCCAAAGGAAGGACGAGAAGACCACAGCCTGCAGGATGTTGGCCAGCCAGTCCGGGAAGTGTTGCCGCAGAAGGGTGAAAGTGGTGCAGATAAAAAACAGTTCGTCCCAGATACCCACAGCGTTCACGCCGAGAAACAGCCGCCAGAAGATCGTGGGGTCGGAGGCATCCGGCCAGTTTTGATACACCCCTGTCCGGATCAGGTACACGGGCAGAATAAGGTAGCCGAGCGCCACAACACCCAGCAGGTACAGCTTTGCGCTCAACGGCCATTTGCGGCCCGTGTTCACCGGAAATTGGATGATCTTCTCGCGGTAGGCGAACCGCGACACCAGCCACGGAATCAGCACAGCCAACGCAAGGGCACCTCCCATGAGCGTCATGTGCGGGATGCTTAGATCGGCGTTCAGCGGAACCAGGCTGATGATCACCATCCCCGCAGCAATTACCGCGAGGTGCCGCACGAATTCGCGGTCGATCAGTGCGGCCGTAACCAGGCTCAAGGCCAGCACGCTGTAGCCCAGGAGGTCATTCTCGACGCCGAATAGCAACACCCCAGACGCCGAGAGCAACACCGCAGGCACCAGCTTCCAGGTGAGCGCGGTACGGGGTGGCTGCGTCGAAATCGATGTCACCCCACAAGCATGTCACGGCGGCCGTGGCACGAAACTGTTCACCCGTATGACGGGCCGTGCCAGCTGCAACCGGTGCGCCCGTCCGTGCCGCTCAATACCCCGGGGTCCGCCGATCCCCTCAGGAAATGGGCCGCACGGCTGAACCCCTCGCATCGCCGGACCGCTTGGTACGTACCAGGCCCGCAGCGGCCAGTAGCGCTCCGGCTCCTTCAGCCACGGCGCTGAGGGTCTTCTCAAGAAACCACATCGGCTCATACATGGCAGGGAAGGGTCCGAAGGCCGGAATATCCACATACCGGTACAACACCACGGCGACGAATGCGCTCAGGGCCACCATCAGGGCAAGGGCAAAGGAGGCTCTGCTGCCGCGGAACAGCACCCACAGCGCAGCCAGCACTGCCGCGGCCGATTCGAGCAAGAACAGGTTGCCCTGTCCGATTCCACCAGGCGAGGCCGCCTGGTAGCCGGGGGCCAGATAAATATGCACCCCGCCGTCAATGAATAAAGCCAGCGCCGTCAATACCCTCAGCGCCAAGTTCATTTGACTATCAGCGAGCCGCGCATATTGGGGCGATAGGTGCAGTAGTAGGGGTAGGAGCCGGGTGCCGAGGGCGCCGTGAATGTGGCTGTCCCGCCGCTTCCCTTGACGTCCACGCCAAATACGTCGCCCTGTTCCGCGGTGACAGTATGGCCAGCTGAGTCCATGTTGGTGACCGTGACAACGGCGCCCGGCGCGGCCGTCAGCGGCGCGCCATACTCGAAGTCCTTGATGGTGATAGTTGGTGCTCCCGGCGTGACCGCTCCGGTCGTCGCTGTCCCCGGCCCGGGTGACGCCGCGGGACTTCCGCCGCCGGAGCCGCAGCCGCCCAACAGGAGCGCCGCCGTCAGCAGCACTGCGGCCTTGGCCTGAACCGCTCTCACGGTGACCGTCCTCGACTCCTGAAACCAAGGCCGGCCACGCCCTGCCTGTCCCTACTATTGTGCGCGCATCAGGCGGAAATGGCGCCTGCGGTTCGGTGGAGGGCGGCCGACGGCGGTGCTGCCGCGAACGACGCAGGTCAAGAATGTCGGAGCCCGCAAATACGTTCAGGGGAAATGATCCCCACGAAAGGCACCGCTCCACATGACGACACCAGCATCGTTTGAAACAGCGCCCGTGGCGTCGAGCATGCCGGATTGGTACCCTGACTTGCTGGCGTCCGTGGCAGTCCAAATCAACACGGGCCGGTTCCGGGCCGTCACCGCGGCGAACCAGGAACTTGTGCGCTCTTATTGGTCCATCGGGCATGAACTTTTGGCGCGCGAGTCCAAGGAAGGCTGGGGATCCAAGGTGGTGACCCGGCTGTCTACCGATCTTCGGGACCAGTTCCCGGAAGCTCGGGGATTTTCCCCACGGAATCTTCGCTATATGAAAACTTTTGCTGCCGCATGGCCCGACACCACAATGTTGCAGACGGCGTCTGCAACATTGCCGTGGAGCCACCACGTGCTGTTGTTGGAGAAGCTGAATACTCCCGAGGAACGCCTCTGGTACATGGCCTGCGCCATCGACGAAGGGTGGTCGCATAGCGTCCTTGGGCATCAGATTGAAACGCGGCTGCGTGAACGCTCCGGCAAGGCGATCACCAACTTCAAAGCGACAATGCCGCCGTCGGACTCGGATCTTGCCCAGCAATCATTCAACGACCCATACGTCTTCGACTTCGTGTCCATGACAGGCAAGCGGAATGAGCGTGAGCTAGAGGGACAGCTTGTGGTGCACGTCGAAAAGTTCCTGTTGGAACTCGGCCAAGGGTTTGCCTTCGTCGGCCGGCAAGTCCGGTTGACTATCGGCGCCGATGAGTTCTACGCCGATCTGCTCTTCTATAACTTCAAGCTCCGTTGCTTCGTCGTGGTGGAGTTGAAAGCCACCGCCTTCAAGCCTGAGTACCTGGGCCAGATCAACATGTACATGTCCGCTGTTGACGACCTCCTGGGTCATCCTGACGACGAGCCGACCATCGGGCTGCTGCTGTGTAAAACCAAGAACAACGTCGTGGCCGAGTACTCTCTGCGGGGCTTCTCGAAACCGATCGGTATCGCCGAATGGGAGTCCGAGATTGTGGCGTCCCTGCCTGAGGAATTCGCTGCCACGCTACCCAGCATCAGCGAAATCGAAGCCGAGCTTTCGCAAGACTTTTCACCAGGAGACCCGGTGAATTAGCCGGAATCACCGTGATGGCACATCTGGAGCATTCGGTCGTCTAAACAAGCGAGCCGAGACTCTGCGTCAACCCGGGGTGAGGACGCAGAACTCGTTGCCCTCCGGGTCGGCGAGGCACACCCATGGCACATCGCCTTGGCCGACGTCGGCGTCAGTGGCGCCCAGAGCCCGAAGCCTGGCCACTTCTGCCGCTTGATCATCACCCGGGTAAGGCATCAGGTCGAGATGGACACGGTTCCACACGGTCTCCACGCCAGACGTGCGAAGTAATTCCAGATACGGCCCGACGCCCTTGGCCGAACGCAGCCTGGCATGATCGTCGTTCACCTCGTGCAGGGTCCAGTCCGTAGCCTCGCCCCAGAACCGGGCCATGGCCCGCGGATCCGCGCAGTTGACCACCACCGTGGCGATCGGCCCGGTGTCCCGGTAGATCGG
The DNA here is from genome assembly GCF_055412845.1 of Pseudarthrobacter adonitolis. Classification (NCBI taxonomy): domain Bacteria; kingdom Bacillati; phylum Actinomycetota; class Actinomycetes; order Micrococcales; family Micrococcaceae; genus Pseudarthrobacter; species Pseudarthrobacter adonitolis. Next base: position 334,837 of record NZ_JBVAYW010000002.1, read on the forward strand.
TCGCGGCTCCAGTACACAGAACACATTGCCCTCCGGGTCGGCCAGGACCGTCCACGGCACATCACCCTGGCCCACGTCGGCGGGCGTCGCACCGAGCTCCAACAGGTGCGCGACTAGCTCCGCCTTATGGGCCGCAGAAGTGGTGGCGAGATCGAGGTGCGCGCGGTACCTCACCGTCTCGGGGTCCGGGACGGTGACGACATCGACGCAAACGGCGACGGGGTCCGGCCAGACGAAGCCCACGGGTTCAACATTGGTCACACCGGGTCCCTCGCTGGAAACACCCCAGCCGAGCGCCTCCGCCCAAAACCGCCCCAGCGCTGATTCATCCCGAGCCTTAAAATTCACCTGAACCAGTCGCAGCGCCATACCGCCCGACCCTATTATATGGGAGGCACGCCGTAGTTGGGCCGTTCCAAGCAGGCAGTGGTTTCGGCAAGCCCAACCACCACTGGAGGCAGGAGGTGTGAGACAGGAACCTTCTTGGCGACGGGCGCCATATTGGAGGCCCTTCTGTTGAGGGCAGTCGTTCATGGCCCTACTCCGGCGCCAATGAGCCTATCTGGCGCGCATCAGGCGTTACATCGACAAGCCAATTCCCGGGCCTAAGCTACTTGGCGCCCACGACCGGAAAGTTGGCGTCAGCTGTCGCGCTGAACGCTCGCATGATCCCGAACCAGCCATCGGGGGGCTGAGCACCGACCAGCCCGTTAACGGGAGCGCCGATGCCCTGCTGATGGTCAACGCCCCAATCGAGCGCCGACCACTAGCGGCGAACACTCTCCGGTCACAGAGTTCTGCACGACGCCAACCACGCCCCCAACTGTGATGCCGGTCAGGAGAGTCGCAACTCCAAGTCGTGCTCGGGGACCTTCGTCGCGACTCCCTCTACACTGCGTTGACCCTTCCCAACCCGGCCGCACCGCACGGCACGGGCGCCTACCACTGCGCCGTCACGGCGACCGAGATCGGTCCTATCGCGGACTCTTTACTCCAACGCGTCCTCGGGTCAACAATGGCACTTACAACAGCCTCCGCTGGCTCGGCAGCGCGCTGCCCATCCAACGGCCGCCCCACCGGGCTGCCCTACACAGGAGCGCTGACATGAACGATCCGACAGCCACATCCCAGACAACCTCGGCGGTATCTGATCGCGCTGCACGGCTGGCGTCGATCCCCTCCTTTCAGCGGGTTAACGCCTACATCCGGGAGTACAGTGCCCGCGGGCACGGGCAGGTGCCGGGCTGCGACTTCACCTTCGGCAACCCGCACCAGATGCCGGCTGACCGTTACGTCAATACGCTGCGGGACGCGCTGACTCCTCAGAATGATCAGTGGTTCGCCTACCAGACCAACGGCGAGGCCGCCCGCGAAGCAGCCGCTCAATCCCTTCACAGGCTGCTGGATGTGCCTTTCCGGACGGAGGATATTTACCTCACCACCGGTGGCTTCGCCGCCATCGCCCTTGCCCTGAAGACCGTCGCCGATCCCGGCAACGAGATCATTTACAGCCTGCCGCCCTGGTTCCTATACGAGCCGCTGATCCTTGAAGCCGGGCTCGTGCCGGTGAAGGTGAAAATCAACACAACCACGTTCGACTTGGACCTCGACGCGATCGAGGCCGCCATCACGGAACGCACCCGGGTAGTGATCGTCAACTCGCCCAACAATCCCACGGGGCGGATTTATCCACCCGAATTGCTGGTCCGGCTGTCAGAATTGCTGGAGGCGGCCTCGGTCAGGTTTAGACGGCGGATCTACCTCATCTCGGACGAGGCCTACAACCGGATCGTGTTCGACGGCATGCGATTCCGCAGCCCTGTGGAGTTCTACCCGCACACACTCCTGGCCTACTCCTACGGCAAAACCCATCTCTCCCCAGGCCAGCGCGTCGGCTATCTGGCGTTGCCGCCCACCATGCCGCAGCGGGAGGAGATGGAACCGGCTATCACCGGTCTGCAGGTGGCGATGGGCTGGGTGTATCCGAACGCCCTGCTGCAGCACGCGCTTCCCGAACTGGAGAAGTTCACCATCGACGTCGGCCAGTTGCAGCGGCGCCGGGACCGTCTCGTCGATGTGCTCGGCGGCATGGGGTACCGCGTCCGGCGGCCGGAAGGTACGTTCTACCTGTATGTCACGTCCCCCATTTCGGACGATGAGACGTTCACCAACTCACTTGCCCGCCGGGATGTCTTCGTGTTGCCGGGCGTGCTGTTCGAGACGCCAGGCTTCTTCCGGATCTCCCTGACAGCCAACGAGGACATGATCGAACGCAGCTTGCCGGCATTCGAAGCGGCGATGAAGGAAAGCCGCCTGTGATTCGTGCTCGTCTCAGCTGTGGTGGTCGGCCAGGCCTTTACGTGCTGGTCCGTACGATCATCTTCCTCCGGCTTCGCATCGCTGAACTTAAGCTCGCCCAGCCGCCGCAGGGAGATACTCAGCGCCAATGATGAAGGAGTCCTGCCGGGCCGTAGCCAACAGGACTCCCTCCGCGTCCCGCTGAAGTTCCGGCTACCCCGGAATCTGGATCCGCGCCGCTTCCTGCATCAGCGGGTCGGAGATCATCACGGTCGCCGCCCCGGTTGCCATGTCGAAAGCGACGAAACCGCGGGACTTGTCCCCGGGCAGCACGTCACCGGAGCCCAGCTGGTTATCGGCAAACATGCTGAGGTCAGCCTTCCGGCCGCTTTCATCCTTGACTGAGAAGTAGAAGGGATTCGATCTCGTCTTCCCCGCCTCGGTCTCCCACAGCACGTCCAGGAGCAGGTAGGTTCCGTTCTTCGGCGGCGACGAAAAGGCCGTGGTGGTCACCGTGTCGGTCCGCACAGCGGAAACGATCGTGATTCTGGCGACGTCGCCGTTGCGCATTTTCACGGTGAAGGGTGTCCCCACCGTCGGTCCCGTGGGAGCCGCAGGTGCCGGGGCGGCCGACGGCGGTGCTGCCGCCGGCTGCGCCGCAGCCGCGGAGGCAGCAGCAGAGGCGATGGGGCTGGAATCCGCAACAGGCTTGCTGCCGCTGGAGCACGAGCCCATGACGATACCGAGGAGCAGGACGCCAGCCGGAATCACAAAGCGCTTCTTCTGGTAAAACGGGCGCATGGCCGGGGCCGCAGCAACCGGCACGGACGGGAGTGAATCAAAGTCGTCGGCGCCCAGCAGGTCGTGGTGGAAGACAATGGCGTCCACGGGGCGGGTGTCCACGAACAGGACCGCAATCGTCCGGGAGTGAACCACGGTGTACCGCGTCAGGTCTTCCACCCAGGAATGGATCCCGGTGTACTCCCCGACTTCCAGCCCGTCACCGAGCAGGCCCCGCTCCTCAAGCAGGTCGTAGACAACATTCCAGGCCAGATCCATCAGTTCGTGGATCGCCGCCTCAACAGTTGGAGCCGTCATAGGACCATGGTGCTCCCGGGCACTGGCAGGGCGTTGGACGAGGGCGGGCGTGTCCTGGACTACGACCAAAAGGGAGTTGATACTGGTGAGGCCAACCCCACCCCGGTCGGGAACTGAGTACTACAGTGGATGCATGGCTGCCAGCCGCAATCCGCTCGACGACCTGCGCGAAACCATCGGCCATCTGACCGATCAGCTCAGGCTGCACGGTTCAGAGCGCGTCGACGACCTGGTCGGCGATCTCATCGGTTCGAGGCCCGGGCCGGCCCGGCCGCTTTCCGAGGTGCAGGCCGAGCTCGATGCGCTGGTCGGGCTGGAGACCGTGAAGGAACAGGTGCGGGCCCTCGTCGCACTGCTCCAGGTCCAGGCCCGCCGTAAGACGCACGGGCTGCCGGAAGTGGCCACATCGCAGCATCTGGTGTTCCTCGGAAACCCGGGCACGGGCAAGACCACCGTGGCGCGGCTCCTGGCCGAGATGTACCGCGCGGTCGGACTGCTGCAGAAAGGCCACCTGGTCGAGGTCGACCGTTCCGGCCTGGTGGGGCAGTACGTCGGCGCGACCGCCATCAAGACGGACCGGGTGATCCGGCGTGCGCTGGACGGCGTCCTGTTCATCGACGAGGCCTACGCGCTGGCCCCGGAGGACGGCCGGATGGACTTCGGCCCCGAGGCGATCGAGATCCTGCTCAAGCGGATGGAGGACCACCGCCACCGCCTGGTCGTGATCGTGGCCGGGTACCCGCGGCTGATGGAGTCCTTCTTGCTCTCGAACCCCGGACTGCGCTCCCGGTTCGCCCGCGAGATCACGTTCCCCGACTACTCCGTCGACGCACTCCAGACGATCTTCCACCAGATGCTGGCCCAGCACGAGTACACGCTGGAGCCGGGTGCCGAACAGATGCTGCGCCGCATCTTCACCGGGCTCCACGCGGGCGAGGACTCCGGCAACGCACGGTTCGCCCGCACGCTGTTCGAGCAGGCGCTCAACCGCCAGGCGCTGCGGCTGTCGCTCGACAAGGAACAAAGTCTCGACGCGCTCAATCGTGAGGCCGTCATGACACTCACCGCGGACGACATCGTCGAGGCCGCGCTGGCCTTAGGCGAGGAGCCGGAGCCGGAACCGACGCCGGAACCGGAGAAGTCACGCTGGTGGCGCTGGCTGGTCTGACCGGATCTGCGGCGGCTGTCAGGCGAATGCCCGTCCCGCCCGGCCGCTAGTCCTGCCTTAGTGCGTTCGGACAAACGCGAGCGTTCGTACTCGGCCAAAGACGCGAACATGTCGAAGATCAGCTTTCCGTGCGCGCTGGTCGTGTCCAACCAGGGTTCCGCCAGGGACCGGAAGCCTATCCCCCGCCGCCCGAGCACGGTAACGATATCGGACAGGTCCGCGGTGCTGCGCCCCAGCCTGGTCAGGTCGGTAACCACCAAGATGTTGCCCGGTTGCAGGTGTTCGAGACAGTCCTGCCACCGCGCCCGTGCCTGCGTCGCACCGGAGGCATGCTCCATAAAGACCTTGATGGCGCCGGCGCCCACAAGCGCATCGACCTGCGCATCCAGGGACTGTCCCCGGGTGCTGACTCGGGCATAGCCAATCACGTTCCGGCTCACATGGCCGTCTTCCACACTCACGGGGCCACCTGATCTAAACAGGTCAAAAACCCTCATTCCCGCGTTCCGACCAGCTTTGATACCGGCAACGGGTTCTGATCAAAAATACGGGGTCAACTGCCATTTTCCGGGACCGATTCCGGCGAGCCGAAAGGACTAGTCAGAAATGGTCGATATCTTTAGTCCTCCTCTTTACGTCTGTCATGTAGTGCACGGGGGTTTGGGGTTCTGGTTGCTGCGTTGTGGATGGGTTAGCGTCTTGTCCGTCCACGAGGCAGCTGACGGGAGCGATGATGCGGGTATCGAAGGTGCTGGATCCGGCAAGCAACGCGGTGTCGTTCACGCTGATCGGCGCGACCGGCGTGGTGGACCCGGCGGAGCGGTATCTGCGGTATCTGGCCGAAACCGAGCGGTCACCGAACACGATCAAGGCCCATGCCCACGATTTGAAGGACTGGTTTGTTTTCCTTGACGAATACGGACGTGACTGGCAGTCGGTGAAGCTGGAAGACGTGGGGGCGTTCATCCGGTGGCTGCGGCGTCCGCCGGGCATGCGTGGCCAGGTCTTTTCGGTGCTTCCGGCGATCGGGCACCATTGCGGCGAGGCAACGGTGAACCGCAAGCTTTCCACCGTGTCGATCTTCTACCAGCACGCCGCCCGCCATGGCCTTGACCTGGGCGAGCTGATCACATGCTGGGACCCGTCCGCCCGCCAAGGAGGGTGGAAACCCTTCCTACACCACATCAGCAAGGGCGCCGCAAAGCAGCGCCGGGTGGTGAAGCTTCCCGTGACGGCAAGGATTCCCCGCCTGCTGGCCCCCGACGAGGTCCAAAGCATCCTGGATTCATGCGGACACCTCCGGGACCGGCTGCTCTTCGCGCTGCTCCATGACGCCGGTATCCGGATCGGTGAAGCGCTGGGGCTCCGGCATGAGGACATCGCCGTCGCCGAACGGGAAATCACGATCCGCCGGCGCGACAACACCAATGGTGCGCGCGCGAAGTCGCCCCATTCTCGCACCGTCCCCGTCACCGCCGAACTGATCCGGCTGTATGCCGACTACCTCGACGTCGAATACGGTGACCTGGATTCCGACTACGTCTTCGTCAACCTGTGGGGACGGCCCCACGGGCAGGCAATGACATATGCCGCCGTCCATGATCTCGTGCGGCGGCTCCGGCGTCAGACGGGCATCGGGTTTGAACCGCACTGGTTCCGGCACACCTATGCCACCCGGATGCTCCGGGAGAACGTCCCTGTCGAGGTGGTCTCCAATCTGTTGGGCCATGCAAGCCTGACGACGACGATCAAGACCTATGCCCACATCTCCAGCGATGATGCCCGCCGCGCACTGACCGATGCGGGCTGGTTCGCAACCAGAACGGTGACGATATGACCACCCTGAATCCCGTTCCCTCACGAAACGACCCGGCAGCGGTCCCTGGCGCGGACAGCAGCTTCGACCCGCCGCCGCTCCGGACGGTGCCTATGGGGAAGGCCGGGTCGGGCGCCGCGCCGTGGGATACCGAGTTTCCCAAGGATGTCTGGCATGCGAGAGCCCTCGGTATCACCGCCCGCAGCCAAGTCACGGTCCATTTCGAAAACATCACGCGGCCCTGGTTAAAGCAGCTGGCCAAACGATGGGCCCGCTGGCGGCTGACGACCGGGTTAACGGTCGAATCCGCGGTGCTGGGAACCAAAGCCGTGGAGAGCTTCAACGCCTTTCTGGATTCAACGAGGATTCCTGTCACCGGCACCGCCGACATTGACCGGGAGGTGATCGAAGGGTTCCTGGCATACCTGCATACCCACAGCGCAGGAGCTCCATCGCACCGGATCCGGATCGGCCAGTTCAACACATTTCTCCTCACCATGCGCCGTCACGGATGGGTGTCCGATCTGCCCAGTACGGCCCAGATTTACACCGAGGACTACCCCAAAGAGACGGTCCGACAACCCCGGGCACTGAGTGAACACGTCATGGCCCAGCTGGAAAACCCGGAAAATCTCGCCAAAATGGCCAGCCCGCATCACCGGCTGATCACCGTGATTCTGATCCGGTGCGGGCTGCGGATCAGCGACACCGTGGCCCTGACCCAGGACTGCATCACCCGGGACAAGGACGGTGCCCCGTATCTGCGGTATCTGAACCACAAGATGAAACGCGAGGCGCTCGTCCCCATCGATGAGGAACTCGAACGGGCCATCGCGGAGCAGATCATCTACGTCAACGGCACGGGCAATTCCGGGACACGCCTGCTTTTCGCCCATGACATGGTGGACGTTTACGGCGCCGGACACATCAGCGCAGGCTCATATAGCACCGCTCTTCGGCGATGGGTCAGAGACTGCAACGTCACCGATGAAAACGGCAACCCTGCCGTGGTCAGCCCGCACCGTTTCCGTCACACCCTGGGCACCAGACTGATCAACCTCGACGTCCCGCAGGAGGTAGTGCGCCGGATCCTGGACCACGACTCACACCAGATGACCGCGCACTACGCCAGACTCAGCGATACAACCATCCGGCGGCACTGGGAAGCCGCACGGAAAGTCAACGCATCCGGCAGCGTCGTCGAACTTGATCCCGACGGCCCCCTGGCCGAGGCCGCCTGGTCAAAACAGCGCCTCGGCAGGGCTACCCAGGCGCTGCCCAACGGCTACTGCGGTCTCCCGGTGCAGAAGTCCTGCCCGCACGCCAACGCGTGCCTGACCTGTCCCATGTTCATCACCACGGCAGACTTCCTCCCGCAACACCGCGAACACCGGACCCAGGTCGTGCAGATCATCTCCGCCGCTGAAGCCCGGGGCCAGCAGCGGCTGGCCGAAATGAACACCCGGGTACTCGGCAACCTGGACCGCATCATTGAAACTCTCGACGACGAAGCGCATGCAAACCCTGACCATCTACATGAGGAGGACAGCCGTGCGGGCAGATAACAGCCGCCACATCCGGCGGGCCGCCGAACGCCGGCACGAACTCACCCGCTCCAAAGCCGTGGCGGCGCTGCGTGAACTACAAAATAAGGGCGGCGCCGTCACCTTCGAAGCCGTAGCCGCGGCCGCCGGAGTATCGAGGTCCTGGCTCTACACCCAGGCGGACCTGCGCGCGGACATCACTGCCCTGCGCGACGACCGCCCACAACAACCCAGAGCAAGCCGAAGCAGCGCAAGCACGGACTCCCTTCGCGCCCGCCTCACCGCATCCCTAGAACGGAACCGCGCGCTCTCCACGGAAATCGAACACCTCAGACACCAGCTGGCCCTCGCCTTGGGACACTCGCGGCGACGGAACGCCAGCGGGACCTAAGGGAACCCGATGCGGGCTGCTCCTCAGGCATCCTCTGCGGGATATATCAGTAGTGGTGGCGTGCAGTGATGCTTTATTGAGCACATTCACCTGAGGGCAGCGGTTTGATTGATTGGCACCCGCTAGGACAACCAGAACGGTACCCATTCGCTATTTGTCATTCTTCAAGTTGTGGTATTGCCGTGTTTCAAGGAGCCATATGTCGAAATCCTCCGGCGACTGCAGCGCCTGAGCGGTGATGGCAGGTTTTTCGGGAAGCCCAAGGTGTTGTGAGTATGTCAGTCTGATCGGAGCCCACTAGGACGGCCCGAACGGTACCCAGCTGCCAGACATGCCGGACCTAATGACGGCTTGAATGGTACCCACCTGTGAGCGTTGATCCCATCCAGTGTTGGATCGACGACGGGAGGGCCGGGATGGGGTCGAGAGTGGAGTTGTTCGCGCAGATTCGAAGGGACGCCCGAGTCGAGGGTGTCTCGATCCGGGAGCTTGCCCGGAGGCATCAGGTGGCGCGAAAGACCGTGCGGAAGGCATTGAGTTCCCCGGTCCCGCCGGAGCGGAAGACTCCGGAGCGGTCGTCGCCCCGGCTGGATCCGTTCAAACCGGCGATCGATGCGATGCTGGTCGAGGACACGACTGCGCCGCGGAAGCAACGCCACACCGCCAGGAGGATACGCGCCCGGCTGATTGAGGAGTGCGGTGCGGAGGAGTTGTCGTATTCCACGGTGCGGGACTACGTGCGGGTGCGGCGGGCGCAGATCGATGTGGACGCCGGCCGTCGGGTTGAGGTCTTCGTCCCGCAGGAACACGCCCCGGGCGCGGAGGCCGAGGTGGACTTCGGCGAGGTCTGGGTCATCCTGGGCGGGGTGAAGACGAAGTGCCACATGTTCGTCTTCCGCCTGTCCCACGCGGGCAAGGCCATCCACAGGGTTTACCCGACCCAGGCCCAGGAAGCATTTCTGGAAGGCCACATCGAAGCGTTTAACGAGATTGGCGGGGTACCGGTCAGGCACATCCGCTATGACAACCTCACCAGCGCGGTCACCGCGGTGGTGTTCGGGCAGGGCCGGCAGCGCCAGGAAAACGACCGGTGGGTGCTGTTCAGATCGCACTACGGTTTCGATGCCTTCTATTGCCAGCCCGGCATCGCCGGGGCGCACGAGAAGGGCGGGGTCGAGGGTGAGGTGGGCTGGTTCCGTCGCAACCGGCTCTCCCCGATGCCTATCGCTGAGTCTCTGGATGAGCTCAACGACCGGATCCGGGAATGGGAAGCGCAGGACAATCGTCGGCGGATCAATGACAGGATCCGCACGATCGGCCAGGACTTCGCCGCCGAGCGGCCGTTTCTGGCACCGTTGCCGACGGACGAATTTGATCCCGGTCTGGTGCTGAATCCCAGGGTGGACAGGTCTTCAATGGTCACGGTGCGGATGGTGAAGTATTCCGTCCCGGCGCGGTTCATCGGCCGGAAGGTCCGGGTCTCCTTGAGGGCGTCCGAGGTCGTGGTGTTCGACGGACGGGCCGTAGCTGCCAGGCACCAGCGGATTGCCGCCAAGCACGGGCAGTCGGTCCAGCTGGACCACTACCTCGAGGTCCTCAAAACCAAACCCGGAGCCCTTCCCGGTTCCACCGCCCTGGCTCGGGCGCGGGAGTCCGGGGCGTTCACCAGCGCCCATGAGGCGTTCTGGGCTGCCTCCCGCAGGGTCAACGGCGACGCCGACGGGACCCGTGAACTCATCGACGTTCTCCTGCTCCACCGTTTCATGGACGCCGGAGACATCCAGGCGGGGATCATCGCGGCGCTGGGAGTGGGTGCGGTCAGTGCCGACGTCGTCGCTGTCGAAGCCCGCAGACAAGCAACGATTTCTTCCGGGGGTGGGTCCGGTCCGGACCGTCATCGCGGTGCTCAAGGTGACGTGAAAGTGCAACGGGTTGTCAGTCTTACTCAGCGTCGACTCATGTCCCCGGACGCGGTCATCGCAGGGCTCCCGCCGGACAGCCGGCCCCTGCCATCGGTCAGTGCCTATGACGAGCTGCTGGCCAAACGCACCGAACACCCCGCAGGAACAGCGTCGAAGGAGAACATCTCATGAGCCCCTCAGCAGCGGCCACCACCATCACCCCGTCCCTGCGCCGGCGTCGCGGCCTGACTGAGCAAGCCGCGGTGGCTGCCGTGGACCAGGCCTGCCGGCGGCTGCGCCTGCCCACTGTTCGGGCGGTCCTGGACGAAGCCCTCACGGTCGCCGGGAAGGAACAACTCTCCTACCAGGGCTTCCTGGCCGAGCTGCTGCTGGCGGAGTGCGATGACCGGGACCGGCGCTCCTCGATCCGCCGCGTCAAAGCCGCGAACTTTCCCAGGGACAAGTGGCTCGGGGATTTCGATTTCGACGCGAATCCGAACATCAACCCCGCCACCATCCACACCCTCGCGACCGGGGACTGGATCCGCAAAGGCGCGCCCCTGTGCCTGATCGGGGACTCCGGCACCGGCAAATCCCACCTGCTCATCGGGCTCGGCACCGCGGCCGCGGAGAAGGGGTACCGGGTCAAATACACGCTCGCCACCCGGCTCGTGAACGAACTCGTCGAGGCCGCCGATGAGAAGGTCCTGGCCAAGACCATCGCCCGCTACGGGCGCGTGGACCTTTTGTGTATTGACGAGCTGGGCTATATGGAACTGGACCGCCGCGGCGCCGAGCTCCTCTTTCAGGTCCTCACCGAACGAGAAGAAAAGAACTCCATCGCCATCGCAAGCAACGAATCCTTCTCCGGCTGGACCAAAACGTTCACCGACCCGCGCCTATGCGCCGCGATCGTGGACAGGCTGACCTTCAACGGTGCAATCATCGAAACCGGCACCGCCTCCTACCGCCTCGCCCATAGCCTGCAACAACAATCAACGCCCTAAACGGTTTTGTGGTGGACCTGATGCAGACCGTCACAGCTGATCCGGGGTGACATTCCGGTATGGGCACTTTGGTGCAGCTGGAGACTGACCCGGACGAGGAGCCGTGCGGCCTCCCGAGCGGCTGTGGCCACGGAGTCTTCCTGCGCCCCGCTGCTCAGCGCACCGTCCAGCAGCAGCGTCAGGGTCCGGGCGAGCCGGTCCGGGTCGTTGGCGCCGGCACGTCGGGAAAGGTCCGTGATCCATTCCAGGACCAGGCGTTTGTGCTCTATGGCCCGCCCATGGGCCGGTGTTCCCTGCCGCGTTTTCACGCACAGCCTCGACCTCACCCAAGACAACCATGCCAGACGAACAGGACCATGAATCTTGAACTGCCAACTGCGCACGCAACGTTCCCGCGGGAGGTAGGACGATATTCCTGCGGCGTGAGTTCATTTTTCTTTGTGGAGGGGAAACATATCGTCCGGAACGCCTTGTATTCTATGGCCGCAAATTCAAAGCCAGCGTAGGCTCTTGCTCGGCGAGTAGTGTCAGCGCCATTCAAAGGACTCGACTGGGGATCGAATCGTTTGGTTAGGCCCTGGTCGCGTCGCACAAAAGTATTGGGGAATACCTGTGCGAAAACAATCTACTCTCATCGCCGGTGCCATCATCCTGGCTCTGGGTCTCACCATGACAAGCCCGGCCGCTGCGAACGCAGCGCCTGATGCTAAAGGAGTTGTACTTCCTGAAGAAGATCTGACTCAGAGCATCGTGAACCCCGCCCTAAACGGGTTGGCACCGTCGAAACCCTGGACGGCCGAGCGAATGAAAAACGCAATACCAGCCGACCTCATCGATACCTCAGTCATACCCCGCAGCGAAGCGGAAACAGAGTTGGACACCCGTAAGGACCAGAAAAAGAAAGGAACGATTGCCGCTGAACCAGTTGCCCCGCAGACGGATGCAGGGCAGGCAACTCTGAATGCTGCCGTAACTGTGCCCACCACGGCAGGCAAATTCTTTTACGCAAACCCCTACAACGGCCTAGATTACGTCTGCTCGGGTTCGACGATCAACAGCAGCTACAAGAACCTGGTGATCACAGCGGCTCATTGCATTCACGGGGGCCAGGGGTCAGGTTTCTACACGGACTTTGCTTTTGCCCCGGCCTATTACAACGGCGCCAACAGCTATTACGGCGTGTGGAACTACGAAATGGGTCGCACTTTCAACTCATGGATAAACAGCAGTGACTCGACCCACGATCAGGCCTTCGTGTCCTTCCAGCCCCGGAACGGCCAGGAACTGGTCAACATGACCGGAGGCAACGGCCTTGTGACGGGTAACCCAAGAACACAGAGCAACACCCGGATCTGGGGCTGGCCGGCGGAAGCACCCTACGGAGGAGAACTTCCCTACTACTGCGACGGCACCGCAGAAGCCTATGCTTTCAGTAGCACTGATTCTGCCCTTTACTGCGACATGACCGGCGGTGCCAGCGGCGGTCCGTGGCTGAAAGACATCATCAATCAAGACCTCGGGTACGTCTTCGCAGTCACATCGCGCAGGACACTTTTCGGCAGGCCGCTTCTGCTCGCAACCCCGAACACCAGCGACGTACTGAGCATGTACAACCTGATGTATTAATAGCGGAGCCAAGGAGGTCAACGCAATGAGTCTCATGCACTTAGACACCGGCAAACGGCGCAGAACCACCGCCATCGTGCTGACCGCATTTCTCGTAGCTCTACTCTCGGCCGGAGTGATCATACAAAGAGTAAGCCAAAGCTCTGACGGGAGCGGGGATTCGACGGTCACCACTCCAGGTGTCGAAGAGACCGGTGGCTGGACACCGGAGCGAATGAGAAGCGCAACGCCCCAACCAATGCCCTGAATCCCCTGAACACAAGGGGTGGCCCCGGAAGCATACTGCCGGGGCCGCTCCTTCACTCCACCTGAGTGCTGCCGGCGATGGGGGCCAGCGGTGGGGGCCAGCGATGATTGTCTCGACCGCGACCGGCGGTGAGGGCAGGCCGTCGGCAGGTACGCCTCAATGATCCCGCCTTAACCCCAGCCCAAGCTACTGTCACCTTGAGTCAGCTAAAGGAGTACCGGGCAAACTACGCGCGCGTCCGCAAACATCTCATCCCGCCAACAGCACCCGCCAAAATCCCGCAGGTGGGTACCGTTCTAGCCGTCCTGGTGGGCCTCATTCAGGTTGACACAGTCAGTGTTGCATGGTGGCTTTCATATGGCGTTTGATCACCGGTAGCGCTGAGCACATTAGTGCCCCAGACGTAATAAGCACCGCGAGCACCAGAGGAACGGTGACTTCGGCAGCCGCCCCAGACCATATGACAGGGGCGAACACTGCACAGCCAAGTACTGCGGTCAGCCATCCCAACTTGAAGCGCACCCAAGTCTCGGCATTCAGACGCAGCCCCGTCTCGCCGATCCTGGACTCCCAGAGAGGCGCCAGTTTCCTGACCCGCCGGTCCACCATCCGCTCGTACAGACTGCTCGGAGTCATTTGCACTGCGTGCTCACCTCGCCGGTTCCCATATAGTCCAAAGTATCCAAGGCAAACCCGCCTGTGAGCATTGTGCCCATAGTCTCATATCCGAGACCCTCCTTCCCTGCCAAGGCCGCGACTTTGCCAGCACCGCTGAAGGCCAAGAATGCGCTGCTAAGAATCACACCGCCGCACGACCAGTTGAGGGCTGCAGCCATTCAGAAACCAGGGAATCGTCATCGGAAGCATCTCGAGTGCATCACGATTCTCAGTCTGATCCTCGGGGACGCAGTGCGGTCGGAGACGCGTCGTGGACACTTTCCACATCGAATGCCCCCGCTATCCAAGGCATCGAAGGAGGAAGACTAAAGATATCGACCGTTATTGACACGTAAGCGACTGCGCGTGGTGAGACGCGTTTTCGAGACAAGGGCATGCCCCGTTGTCCCGCCGGCGGCTGCTGTTAGCGCCTCCTCACAGTGCATTTCACCGTGCTGGTCTTACGTACATTGCCCTCTTCACGCCGGACCGTCGGGGTGCGGTGTGTACTACTTCGGGCAAATTCGGGGTACGCCCGGTATGTCATTCAGGAAGGCATCGCCCGCAGCCGGCCTCTATGACTTTTCTGGTTCCTGTCCTCCGGATTCCAGCGTCCGCTCCACCCCGCCTAGCCACGGTCCCGCAACACCGGGGCCTGCGGAACGAGAATTGTTCAACCAGTCCTGGCCACACTTTGTTTCCGCAAATTTCTTGCATCACTGTGGACCCACAGCGTGCACCTGAGGAACTGGAACTGCGCAACCTGCCGCGACAAGAGATAGGCGGCCGAGTGGCTGCCTGGCCTGGGCTCGGGCTATTCATCGAAATAGGTGTTCACATCGGGGCTTAGCTGGCGGTGATTATGGCGGGCTGACTCAGGCCGAACAACTGTTCAGCAATGGCCACCACATGGGCGGGAACGTCCGCCTCGTTGCCGTGGCCATCCTCGCCCAGGAACACCGTGTCGCCGCAATAGATATCGGTCAGAATTCCGGTGAGCTCCCAGACGAGCTGAGCGGTCCGAACGTTGGGCCTCAGCCCGAGGATTTTGCCTTCCTCGTTGAGGTAGAAGTGCCAGTCCTCCCCGCTGACGGCTTCGATGTTGCCGCCCACGATGGTTTGCAGGGACCGTCAATAGAGTTGGGCGCGGTGAATGAATCCCGGCACCTTCCGACCAGTCCGGCAAGATGGAAGAAAGACCACGGTAAACACGAGTGTTGTTCTTTTCTTCGTGCATCCTGGCTAGAATGACTGAGCCGCGGACTCGACCTTGGCGGGAACGGGTTCGACTCCAGCCGTGGCCGTCAGAGAGGATGGTGCTGTTGCCTGGCCGGCCCGAAGTGCTCATCGATGATTTCGTTGCGGCCTGGAACAAGGCCGATGCCGATGCCTTGGCCTCATTGTTTGTCGAGGACGCTGACTTCGTGAACGTTGTTGGAATGTGGTGGACTAGCCGGTCGCAGATCCGGTACAACCACGCCTATGGGTTTCGTCACATGTTTCCTGACACGACCCTCACACCTCTGAAGGTCACCGTCCGATATCTGAACGACGATGTTGCCGTTCTCCACGTCCTTTGTTCATTGACGGGTCAGATGAAGCCTTCGGGCGAAAGAGCCGGAGATCGGACCGCGGTGCTCAGCTTCACCGTTGCCCGTCAGGCCGACGGTCTGTGGCTGGCGGTGAGCGCCCAAAACACCGACCGGGTTCCCGGCGCCCAGACTTTCATCGCAAACGGGAGCGGGCTCGCTCCCGGCAATTACGGATGGCCCAGCGAAGGCGAGTAGCGGATGGGGCCTGGGAGCGGGAGCGTCCCTCAGGTGACTGGCTACTACCTCAGTCAGATTTGTTGAAGGGCGGCCAGTTGCTCGGCGAATGGGACAAGGCGCTGGTCCTTTTTGATCGCAGGGCCGGGGCCTGCCATCAGCTCCGCCAATTCGTCAGCCGCGCTGTCGATCCGGGTGGGAAGGCTACCGGAGTAGGTCTCCCCTGCCGCCGCCCAGTCAGCTGTGGCGGCAAAGACCGCCGTTGAAACAACCCTTGCCTTCAGGAAGACGAACAGAGGACGCAGCGCATATTCGAGGGCCAGCGAGTGCCGCTCGGTTCCGCCCGTTGCTGCGATGAGAACCGGTGTGTCAACGAGGGCAGTACGGTCAAGAACGTCGAAGAATGATTTGAAGAGCCCGCTGTAGGAGGCGCTAAAGATCGGCGTCACCGCAATGATTCCGTCCGCATCTTCAATGGTCTTGATGGCCTCTGCCAGACCGAGGGCCGGGTATCCCGTCGTCAGGGAGTGAGCGATCGCGACACTATGCTCCTTTAGTTCGATCATGCTGATGTTGACGGACCTGTCAAGGCTGGCCAAGGTCGTTTGCGCTGATTCAGCAAGGCGCTCCGCGAGTAGGGTGCTGGATGAAGGGTCGCCCACCCCCGCCGATACCACTGCGAGTTGGAGGGTTGTCACAGTGCGCTCCTTTGGGGTTCCTGTTGCCTCAACGTGATTGACGGGTGGAGCGGGCCGGCGGGAACTTCTTCGTTGCGGGCATGGGAGAACTCCTTACGGAGGACGGGGAGGATCTCACCGAACAGGTCCAGCTGCTCAAGTACGGTCTTAAGCGGCATGCCACCCATGTCCAGGGAGAACAGTTGGCGCTGGTAGTCGCCAAAGGTCTCGCGGAATGTCAGGGTCTTGTCGATGACCTCCTGAGGGCTGCCGACAGTCAGGGGCGTTTGATCGGCCACCTCCTCGAGAGACGGGCCACCTCCATAAACGGGTGAATTTTCGAAGTAGGGGCGGAAATCTCGTTTGGCATCCTGGGAGTTATTGCGCATGAATACCTGCCCACCAAGGCCCACGATGGCCTGATGTCGCGCACCATGGCCGTAGTGCTCGAAACGGTCTCGGTAGAGGTCGACAAGCGCAACGAAGTGTTTTTTGGGAAAGAACAGGTGGTTGGCGAAGAAACCATCACCGTAGTAGGCGGCCTGCTCGGCGATTTCAGGGCTTCTGACAGATCCATGCCACACGAAGGGCGGCACACCGCCTAACGGTCGGGGTGTGGAGGTGAAGCCGCTCAGTGGCGTGCGAAACCTCCCTTGCCAATCGACGACATCTTCGCGCCAGAGCCTGTGCAGCAGCGCATAATTTTCGATGGCGAGCGGAATCCCGTCCCGAACGTCCTTCCCGAACCACGGGTAGACGGGGCCGGTATTGCCGCGCCCCATCATCAGATCCACTCTGCCCTCCGCAAGATGCTGCAGAACCGCGAAATCTTCCGCTATCTTCACTGGATCGTTGGTCGTGATCAACGTCGTTGAAGTAGACAGCAGGATGCGTTTGGTCCTTGCCGCCACGAAGCCGAGCAAGGTCGTGGGCGATGAAGCTACGAAAGGCCTATTATGGTGCTCTCCGACGGCAAATACATCGAATCCTACGGCTTCTGCCTTCTCGGCAATGGAAACCATCATCGACAGTCGCTCTTGCTCAGTTGGCGAGCGATGCGAGACGGGATCTGGTCTGACGTCACCAACGGTGAAGACGCCGAACTGCATGAAACCAACTCCTTACTAAGGTTGACGAGTTTGGCCGGTTCTCCGGCACTGCTGGGGTTGCAGGCAAATGCTGGTTGGAACGCGCCTGGGCAACGATTGCGATGAACAGTTGCCAGGTGGCCGGCCGCGGGATTTCCCCAGGCGGCCGGCCACGAACCGTTGGCTCGCGACGGTGTCGCTAGCTACGCCGGAGGCTTAGTTCTGCGGCATGAGCGAGGCGACGATCGGCAGGATCGCCTGGCCAGCGGGGCTCGTCCAATCCGCGGCCAGCTCTGCAAGGAGCTGGTTGGTGCTGGTGATCGTGGCGCCGGCTCGTTCCATGCGGCGGAGGGCGATGTCGTCCGCCCGCTGTGTGGGGGAACCACCGGCGTCGGCAACGACCTGCACATTGAAACCTTCCTCAAGGGCGGTAAGGGTGGGGTAGACAGTGCAGACATCGTTCGTGACTCCGGCGACAATCAGGTTCCGCTTCCCGGTAGCCTGCACCGCGGAGGCAAACTTCTCATCATCGAGAGCGTTCACGACGCCTTGGCGCTGGATGCGCCCGGCGAACTCCTCCGGAGCGATCTCCTCCAGCTCCGTCAGGAGCGGACCCTGTGCGTATTCCTCCATCGAGGATGTCAGGATCAGTGGAATGCCCAGGCCCTTGGCTGCCTTGGCTAGGCCAAGAGAGTTGGCCTTCAGCTCTTCAAATCCAATTGAACCGACCCATCCCATGGTTCCCACCTGGTGGTCGATGAGCAGCATCGCAGTGTTTTCCGGGGTAAATGACTTCTCAGACATGGCGTCCTTCTATCTGTTTGATGAGTTCATGGTCGCATTTCATTTGCCGACCAAGTAATTAGATCAGCGTCTCGCGTTCGCGGAATATTCCCGAGAGGTGCATCACATAGTGCAGGTGCACGAATAGGGTCGCGGAGAAGGCTCGCAGGCAGGATGTCGTGCTCGTTGGCCAGGACCCGGATCGGAACCGGACTTCGGTGCGGCCAAACGGTAGGCAACCTTCGTGTCGGACGTGCCCAATGGCCGCCAGGAAGCGGCAGAGAGAGCATGGCAGGGCCGTCCAGATGCCGCGCGTGCATAGCTTCTTTGCCTGGAGCGCACCGGTGGCCCCGGATGACAGAATGGACATCAACCATTTTGAGCAGGTCGTGGTGTCGACTTGCGTGTGCCTTGAGGAGGCAGGACTTTGCCAATATCCCTTGATGCAGACACAACGGACCACCCGGTACCCACATTTCCGCAAGCCCCCGTCAGTGAGGCAATCTTTCGGGTAGCACGGTTGCACCGGTCGACGGCTGGAAATCTCCTTCGGGAGACCGGCCTGTACGCCGGCCAGGAGCTACTGATGATGCAGTTGTGGGAGCGCGGTACGCAGCGCCAAGCAGACCTGATCAAACTCCTGGGGCTCGATCCCTCAACGGTCACAAAGATGCTCAAGCGTCTGGAGCAGGCGGGCTTCGTTACGCGAAAACCTTCCAGTCTCGACCGTCGAACGGTCTTGGTGAGCGCCACCAAGACCGGGGAAGCCCTGCGTGATCGCGTGGAGCGCGAGTGGCAGCGGCTTGAAGAACTGACCACTAATGGGCTTTCGGAAGAGGATCGTGCTCGAGTGTTGCAGATGCTGAAGCAATTGGAGACGAACCTCGGCAAAGAAACGCTCAGCCCGGCTGCGCAGTGACAGGGTTCTGCCCTATGTAGGTGGATGACTGCTGATCTGTTTCCGAGCCCAATCGATTACGGCGTGGACGGCGATGTCCTCGCCGAGGGAGAGGGTGGGAGATCCGCCTGATGATATCACCACGCACGTAGGTGCACGACCAAATGTGCGCCCGGAAGGGGTTCCTTGGGTTCTTGCGGTGATTGCAACACTTAGCGGATGGGTGTTGTTATGGCGAGGTATTCGATCTACGTAAGACCGGGTTTGCTGCAGGTGTTTTGGGCCGGGATGCAGGCCGGTGATTTCATCACGGATGCTGTGGTGCCGATCAATACGAGCAGGCGGGCTGGGCGCCGTGTCCTGGCGGAGGCCGGGGGTGTCAGGCCTCGTCGCGGCCGGGATCTGAAGGGCCGGTGCCTGACCTTCGCCCAGCGTGAAGAGATCGCGGTGCTGCGCGCCCAGGGAAGCTCCCTAAGGGCGATCGGGGCCCTGATCGACGGGTCGGCCTCGACGGTTTCCCGGGAGCTGCGCCGTAACTCGGTGGCAGGATTGCCTTACCGGGCGACCTTGGCCCACGCGCTGGCGTATGAGCGGGCCTCGCGGCCGAAACCGGCGAAACTGCACACGAACACCGTGCTGCGTGCGAAGGCGGAAGAGGACCTGAAAAAGAAGTACTCACCGGAGCAGATCGCAGGACGGCTCCGGATTGAGTTCCCTGACGAGCCGGAGATGCAGGTGTCACCCGAGACGATCTACCAGTCCCTGTATGTGCAGTCCCGCGGAGCGCTGAAGCGTGATCTGACCGCGTGCCTGCGCACCGGGCGGGCGGTCAGGCAGCCCTGCAGGAAAGCCGGTCAGCGGAAGAACCGGATCCCGGGCATGATCAACATTTCCGAACGTCATCCCGAGGTTCAGGACCGGGCCATGCCGGGGCACTGGGAGGGTGATCTCATCATCGGCAAGGGGAACCAGTCCGCGATCGGGACACTGGTGGAACGGACCACCAATTACACGATGCTCGTGCACCTGCCGGACGGGTACAGGGCCGAGCAGATCCGTGATGCGCTGGTCGCGAAGATCAAGACGCTTCCCGAAGCGCTGAGGCATTCCCTGACCTGGGATCAGGGCATCGAGATGCAGGACTGGAAAACCGTGAAGATGGACACCGGCATAGACATCTACTTCTGGGACCCGCACTCGCCCTGGCACCGCGGCATCAATGAAAACACGAATGGCCTGCTCCGCCAGTACTTCCCCAAGGGCACGGACCTGGGCATCCACAGCCAGGCAGACCTCGACTGGGTTGCCCAGGAACTCAACGACCGGCCACGCAAAAGACTCGAGTTCAAAAAACCGATCGAACTGATCGAAGGCCTCCTGTTGCAATGACCGCCTGAAACCGCCGATCCCTTACCGGGCAGCGGCAGGATGCTTATTTTTTCAGCCTCTCCTCTGCGGCCCTCCGCTGTTTTTCACGTAGTTCTTGTGCTCGGAGTTCAAGACGGCTCGGAGGGCCAGGTGGTGACGGCGGGTGCACTCGGACCGGGAACCAGTCAAGAGTTTCAAGGTCGGGGTGGCGCCGTAGTTCATCGATCAATTCCTTGCTGCCAAAGACCTTTGATCCAAGCAGGTCCCAATCAGTCCATACCACCCATGTCCGGTCCTCTGGCCACCAGAACTCAGGTGTCACGTCCGGCAGGCCCGGTCGCAGCATGGTCGGGAGCAAGTCGTTGAGCTTGAAGGAGAAAACTCGGGAGTGCACTTCGCTGTTGACGTCCAGGACTCGGCCCAGGATCTCGTCTTCGAATGGGTCGGCCGCGGCGAACATTGCCTCCATCCGACCCGTTGTTGTCGCAGCCCTCAGCAGCGGCAGGAGCGCCTCCAGCTCCACCTGGCCGATGGTTGCATCGACAGGCTGATACACGAAGTCAGCACCCGGCAAAACTAGTGATGCTTCACGCCAGCTGAGGAACGCGTCCCAGCGGAAGCACGGAGGAACTTCAAGCCCATCCCAGAAGGCCCCGCGCAGTGGAACACCTTTGATTTCAGCTACGTCCTCCCACTTCACCCGCAAAAACTCGGGTGGTGGGGCGACTGGGTAGGGATTTGGATTGTCCTCGGCCAGCGCTCCAGGGTCGATGCTCGGTGGGCACACGTACTGATTATGAAGGATCCAGACACTGTCCTCGCAACCCGGCGGAAGGACATCCGTTTCGGCATTAATGATGACGTCGTCCCCAAGCCAGCAAAGGTCATCCTCAAAGCCCTTAACTGACCAACCGGGCGGCATCGAAGGGCGAGGGCGGTCAGGCCAGGGCCAATCCATCACATAACACCCAGGCGGCAGCGCAGCGTCCTTGTCAGTCATGAGCCGAACCTACCACCGGGCCACCCCAGATACGGCTCCCCACTAACCAACACAGATGTCTCCTCTGGGCTTCCAAACGCTAGCCGTACACGGCAGCTGGACTGCAAGGATGTGGCGTCACGTGAATGATCCTTCAACGGCCGCCCGTAAAAGCGTCCTTTACCGAACACCACCGGAACCGTACTGGCGTTGAAACCTAGCCCATTACCGCTTTATTGATTTCGGCCAGCCGATGCAGCGAGATTCCGGACGCTTGTTCTCTAACCAAAGGGTGGTCGGTGGACGGGTCGAGCTCAATGTAGGGAACCACTCCTGGCTCCCTGTTGTGCACGTGCGTCGCAATTGAGGTCGTGGGCTGGTCGTAGGGCAACTCGTTGCATAGCCAACCGAACACCGGGGGCATGGAGGCTCGTGCCGGGTCATCCCAGTGGTCCGCAATCTTTTGGACACTTTCTTGGCTGAGTGAGACCCAAGCAGACCAGCTAAAGACCTCACCGGGGGCATCAATGAGAGGGATCTCAACGTGTCCTCTAAGGAAGTAGTGTCGTTCTCCTCCGACTTCAAGCACGCACATGTCGCCGGTCAGTTCGCCGGCTTCGCGTTCGGTTGCGGTGGCCTGCAGCCAAACATCCGGAGCTTGGGCTCCGAAAACCGTAGCGAGCCCTTGATGTTGCTGTCCGCACGTCCCGCACTGCCATCCGTTCCCGCGCTGGCCACCCATTGATTCCCCCCAATTTTCGTGATCACTTTGGCTCCCCGAAGCCTACCTGCGAAGGAGGCCCTTTCCTCGCGTCCGCTGAAGGATCCTCTACCGGGCGGGTGAGCCTTCAGCGACCTATCAAGGGTTCCAATTCAGGACGGCGTCGCGGAGTTCCGCTACCGACATCTCGCTGCCGAGGCGCAGAACCGGCAGGTCTAGTTGGTCAAGCCATGCCTCATGAGCGGCACGGCTTCTGCCGTCGAATGCCGGGTCGTCGTAACCCTTTGCCCAGTTCAGGAATTCGGACCACGCCGCCTCGTCGAAGTCTCGGCCGGCCCGGCGATGCACCTCGCGTGCTTCGAGGCGTCGCAGCCGCTCACGAGAGTCGAGCGTCAAGAAGACCACGGCATCGCACTCTGCAACGATGCTCTCCCCCCAGCCCAGCATCGACCCGGACAGGACCCAGCCCTCCCGAGGAACGAACACGTCGCGCATCAGGGCCAGCCGAGCGTTCTCGGGACGCTTCTCGACGTACGGCGGGATGGTGGGCACCCAGAAATAGTCATCGGCGTCCGCGTGAGGAACCGACCAATAGTCAGCCAGCGCCCGACCGAACGTAGTCGTTCCGCTACCGCTCGCCCCCATCACATGAACCCTCGCACGTTGCATGACTCAATTATCGGGGTGTGGGCACGGGCAAGGATGCAGGCGGCGGGCGCTTTCCTGTAAGACGATGCCGTCTCGTGAGCAGGTGGGTCATCGGGGCCTCCTGCGTCCGCTCAGGGATCCCTCACCGGACGGTTGTAAGCCGGCTCTGTAGTGGCTGCGGCCCGCCTGGCGTTTGGGTGTCCTACAAGGAGGTCCGAGCCAACCGCAAATGGCGACCTAACTCAGCGCCCAAACACGAGTTGACGAGATTTCAGAGAGTGGTTATATTTTTTCTCGTAAGAAAAAGAGAACGGAAGTTCCCCCACTTGAAGTAGCTGCAGTTGCCGGTTCAGGGGGAAGCACCGTTGCAGTAACACCTGGCCGTCGGACAGCTTGAGATGGCCAGAGCAGTACCAGCAGTACCGGGCCGTCAAGCAATAGGAGACGGATACAGCAGTACCAGCAGTACCTGGTCGTCGGACAGCTTGAGACGGCCAGAGCAACACCAGTAACACCTGGCCGTCGGACAGCTTGAGACGGCCAGAGCAGTACCAGCAGTACCGGCCCGTCAAGCAATAGGAGACGGATACAGCAGTACCAGCAGTACTTGGTCGTCGACAGCTTGAGACGGCCAGAGCAACACCAGTAACACCTGGTCGTCGGACAGCTTGAGATGGCCAGAGCAGTACCAGCAGTACCGGGCCGTCAAGCAATAGGAGACGGATACAGCAGTACCAGCAGTACCTGGTCGTCGGACAGCTTGAGACGGCCAGAGCAATACCAGTAATGCGGGGCGGGCAAGTTGAGTGCATCCTTATGCATTCCTTGCCCGCCCCTACCGTTAGGGTCTGCTGCCCGGTACTAGGGTCCTTTTGTTAGTTGGAGGGCCCGAGCAGACACTGCTCGTAGTTCACTCGGACATCAAAATCCTCCGCAGCCCGGGCGTGGCAATCAGCAGCCGCCACGCGGACCTAGACGACCTGAAGAGCTCTCCGGTAGAACACGCGTCCGACCGGGAGCCCGTAAGCCGGTCCTTCACCGGTGCAAGTGCCACCCAATATTTCCGGATCGCGATCGCCGTGTTTCCGCGGCCGGCCGATTCCCGTATGATCTGCCCGAGAAAATGCCCGGTGACGGGGGGCTAAACGGTACCTTCTGAACCATGACCGGGCTCCTCATCGGATACGCCCGCGTATTCACGAACGGCCAAGACCTCACCGCCCAGAAGAACGCCCTGGTCGCTCTGGGGGGTGACCCCGGGGAAGACCTTCACGGACCAGGGTCTCACCGGCGCCAACCGGGCACGGCCCGGACTCAGGGAAGCGCCGGCCGCCTGCCGTGACGGGGACACCCTGGTCGTGACCAAACTCGACCGTCTGGCCCGGTCGCTGCGCGATGCGAAGGACATTGTTGATGAACTCACCCGCCGCGAAGTCCAGCTAAGCATTGGCGACTCCGTCCACGACCCGACCGACCCCGTAGGCCGGCTCCTCTTTAACGTCCTGGCCATGGTCGCGGAATTCGAAGCCGATCTGATCCGGGCACGGACCCGGGAGGGCATGGCGGTCGCCAAGGCGAAGGGCCGCCTGCGGGGGAAGCAGCCCAAGCTCTCGAAAAAACAGGAAGCCCACCTGGTCTCCGTTCACCGAGCAGGGACGCACACGACGGTGGAACTTGCCGAACTCTTCGCGGTAGCGCGTTCAACCGTCTACCGTGCCATCAAACGTGCAGGCGACGACGCCACATGACCGTATAGCGTGAAACCGAGCCTGCGACCCTGTATCGCACGGCGCGCCACCGAGACTTGTGCAGAGGACTTCGGACATTCCGTGCACTCGTCTTCGGAAAATAACAAACGTGGCGCCGAGCTTCCGCGGCACGGTGATCGACCGGCTTGCGGGCACCAGAGGTAGGACCAACATCGGCGTCCGGATCTCTCTGGCGCTTGACGTTAGGCAGGCAGGTACCTGCATAATGGTCCTGTGAGTTCTAAGGACAGAGAAATGGACTCGGTCTTCAAAGCGATGGCCGACCCAACCCGCCGGCTACTGCTTGACCGTCTGCGCGAGCATAACGGTCAGTCGTTGCGCGAGCTGTGCGAACGTCTGGACATGAAGCGTCAGTCAGCTACCCAGCACATGGACATCCTGGAAAAAGCCAATCTGGTGATTGTCGTGCGGCGCGGACGCGAACGACTCCACTACCTGAACCCGACGCCGATCCAAGAGATCGAGCAGCGGTGGATCGCAGAATTCGACAAGCCCCGATTGCGAACGATTGATGCGATCAGGAACCAAGCAGAGGAGAGCGCCATGAGTACCGAACCTGTCCCCGTCCCGACCTATCTCTATGTCACCTATATCCGGGCAAGCGCTGAGCAGGTATGGCAAGCCCTGACGGATGCAGACGTGACCGCACAGTACTGGGCCCACGCGAACGTTTCAGATTGGCAGCCAGGCTCGGCTTGGGAACATCAACGCATCGATGGATCCGGGATCGTCGATGTCGCCGGACGCGTGATTACGGTCGAACCTCCCACACGCCTGGTCATCACCTTCGATGATGCTCCCGACGACGAATCCTCGAGGGAACCATCCGTTGTGACCTTCCTTGTCGAGCCGCACGAGGACATCGTCCGGCTCACCGTGACCCACGAGAATCTTCCTAACCGGGAGATGCTGAACGGTATTTCCCACGGCTGGCCGGCCGTGGTGGCGAACCTGAAATCCCTTCTAGAAACTGGCGAGGTACTCCCACAAGCGCCTTGGAGCATGGCACCCGCGCACACGTAGAAAACCCACCACTGCCAGTCATCCCGACGTGCACCACGACCGCAGGAAGCCGCAGACGCAATGGACACCACCCAACTTCGAAATGCCTACCAAACACTGCTCGACGCCACCTCCACCGTGGCGGATGCAGGCGAAACGCGCTGCACACCGCAGGACGGAGGATGGAATGCCGAGCAGATCCTGGCCCACGTCACGCTCGTGAACGCGACCACGATCGCGGCCCTGTCAGCTGTGGCCGCAGGGATCAACACGACGTACGACAACCGCATCGCTCTCGATACATGGACCATCGGGCGCGTCATCACCCTGGCCGGCGGCACCACCGGACTTCGCGACCGCATCCAAGCCCAAGCAGATGCACTGTGCACACTGACCGGCCCCACACTGAGCGAGCTCGAACTCGACACGATGGTGCCCAGCAGGCTCCTGTCCAACAATGAAGTCCTGGTCGATCAGCCCGTCCCTTTGAGGGAACTCATCACTGGACTGGCAGCCGTAGAGCTACCCGGGCACACCCAACAACTCTTGGACCTACTGCCGGGAAGTGCACGGCCCAAAGCATAAGGAACCAAGCCGTTCACCAACACCACGGACGACTGCGGTACGCGGTGCCCTGTCCGCTCAAGGATCCTTCAGCGGGCAGTCTTCAACAATCACGGATGATGGTGGCATGCCTATCAAGATCGCCGATATATACGAGGAATGCGAGTACCGTCCCTTCCCTGAATGGACCACTGAGGAAGAGGATAAACGGGTCTTCTCAGGAACGTCTTTTGGTCTAAGAGGTGATGCCTGGGCCACGGTTTTTACGACGCATCTAGCTCTGGAATACCGGCTCCTCGCGGGACTGTCTCGGCGACTCGGCCGCTTCGGCTACCTTCTGCCCCCCCGCTACAGACCCCATTGCAGATGAACTCTGGCTTAGGGTCTGTTCCCCGACTTTTGAGGAGCCGGATTAACGATTCAGGCGCGGGAACCTACGCCTAGCCCTGGTTGACGCCACGGAATGACTCGAGTGCGTTGAGGGATCCTCCACCGAACACATACTGCGTACTACGAGAGCCGGTCGCTTCGCTTTACTCAACTTGGTGTCGCTGGGTGCACACGACGCAGTACCACGACGCGATGCGGCTCATCGCGGGCCTTACGCCACCACACGGTCCACGAGTCCGGAGTCGGGATAGATCAGCTACCTTGATGGGACGGCCCCGCACGCGTCAGCGTGCGGGGCCGTTCACTGTTTCGTTAGGGCGATACTTGGAAGACTTTCAAATAGAGGATGTGCTTCTTCCAATAGGAAGCAATTCTTCCAAGTAGCTCGACATCTCACAATCGCCAGTTAGGGGTCCTTCGCCAACTAGGCCTGCAGGATTTCGCCAACAACTCGCCGTTTCGCCAACTAGCCCTGCGTCTCTCATGTGCCACCTAGGTCGTCAACTCACACACAAGGACCAATTAGTTTGTCCGAGGGACCAAATAGGTTGTCCATCTACAGGAACTTAGAAGTCCCAGTCGTCGTCCTCGGTGTTAACGGCCTTGCCGATGACATACGAAGAACCCGACCCCGAGAAGAAGTCGTGGTTCTCGTCCGCGTTCGGGGACAGCGCCGAGAGGATGGCCGGGTTCACGTCCGTGACGGACGCCGGGAACATGGCCTCGTAGCCCAGGTTCATCAGCGCCTTGTTGGCGTTGTAGTGCAGGAACTTCTTGACGTCCTCGGCCAGGCCAACGGAGTCATAGAGGTCGTGCGTGTACTGGACTTCGTTCTCGTACAGCTCGAACAGCAGCTCGAACGTGTAGTCCTTGATCTCCTGCTTGCGCTCCTCGGACAGGCCTTCCAGGCCCTTCTGGAACTTGTAGCCGATGTAGTAGCCGTGCACGGCTTCGTCGCGGATGATCAGGCGGATCAGGTCGGCCGTGTTCGTCAGCTTCGCCCGTGAGGACCAGTACATGGGCAGGTAGAAGCCCGAGTAAAACAGGAAGGACTCCAGCAGCGTGGAGGCCACCTTGCGCTTCAGGGGATCGTCGCCCTGGTAGTAGTCCATGACGATCTGGGCCTTCTTCTGAAGGTTCACGTTCTCGGTGGACCAGCGGAAGGCCTCGTCGATCTCCTTGGTGGAGGCCAGCGTGGAGAAGATCGAGGAGTAGCTCTTGGCGTGTACGGACTCCATGAACGCAATGTTCGTGTAGACGGCTTCCTCGTGCGGGGTGATCGCGTCCGGAATCAACGAGACGGCGCCGACGGTGCCCTGGATGGTGTCCAGCAGGGTCAGGCCGGTGAACACACGCATGGTGAGCTGCTGCTCGTCCGGGGTCAGCGTGGCCCACGACTGCACGTCGTTGGACAGCGGGATCTTCTCCGGCAGCCAAAAGTTGTTGACCAGGCGGTTCCAGACGTCCACGTCCTTGTCGTCCTGGATCCGGTTCCAGTTGATGGCTTCGACGTGGCTGAGCAGCTTGACCTTTTCGGTCATGTCATCCCCTAAATGTTGGGTTAGTTCTTCAGTTAAAGCGTACGACGGCGGGCGGGCGCCCGCCGTCGTACTGTCAAGATTTAGTAGAAGCTACAACTAAAGCATGCAAGAAACACAGTTGTCCACCTCAGTTCCCTCCAGCGCGAGCTGGCGGAGACGGATGTAGTAGATGGTCTTGATGCCCTTTTTCCAGGCGTAGATCTGGGCCTTGTTGATGTCACGCGTGGTGGCGGTGTCCTTGAAGAACAGCGTCAGGGACAGGCCCTGGTCCACGTGCTGCGTGGCAGCGGCGTAGGTGTCGATGACCTTCTCGTAGCCGATCTCGTACGCGTCCTGGTAGTACTCAAGGTTGTCGTTGGTCAGGTACGGCGCCGGGTAGTACACACGGCCCAGCTTGCCTTCCTTGCGGATCTCGATCTTGGACGCCACCGGGTGGATCGAGGAAGTGGAGTTGTTGATGTAGGAGATCGAGCCCGTGGGCGGCACGGCCTGCAGGTTCTGGTTGTAGATGCCGTGCTCCATGACCGAAGCCTTCAGCTCCCGCCAGTCATCCTGCGTGGGGATGTGGATGTTCTTGAACAGCTCCGCAACCTTCTCGGTCTGCGGCACCCACTCCTGCTCCGTGTACTTGTCGAAGAACTCGCCCGAGGCGTACTTGGACTTCTCAAAGCCGCCGAAGGTCTGCCCGGTCTGGATGGACAGCAGGTTCGAGGCACGGACCGCGTGGAACACCACCGAGTAGAAGTAGATGTTGGTGAAGTCCAGGCCCTCTTCGGAACCGTAGTGGACCCGCTCACGGGCCAGGTAGCCGTGCAGGTTCATCTGGCCCAGGCCAATGGCGTGGGACTGGTCATTGCCACGGGCGATGGACGGCACCGAGGTGATGTTGGACATGTCCGAGACTGCCGAGAGGGACCGGATGGCCGTCTCGATGGTCAGGCCGAAGTCCGGGCTGTCCATGGCCTTGGCGATGTTCAGCGAACCCAGGTTGCAGGAGATGTCTTTGCCGGTCTCGGCGTAGGACAGGTCATCGTGGTACGTGGTGGGCTGGGAAACCTGGAGGATCTCCGAGCACAGGTTGGACATGATGATCTTGCCGTCGATCGGGTTTTCCCGGTTCACGGTGTCCTCGAACATGATGTACGGGTAGCCGGATTCGAACTGGATCTCGGCGAGGGTCTGGAAGAACTCGCGCGCCTTGATCTTGGTCTTCTTGATCCGGGAATCGTCCACCATCTCGTAGTACTTCTCGGTGACCGAGACGTCGGAGAACGGCATGCCGTAGACGCGTTCGACGTCGTACGGGGAGAACAGGTACATGTCCTCGTCCTTCTTGGCCAGCTCGAACGTGATGTCCGGGATGACAACGCCCAGCGAGAGGGTCTTGATGCGGATCTTCTCATCCGCGTTCTCGCGCTTGGTGTCCAAGAAGCGATAGATGTCCGGGTGGTGCGCGTGCAGGTACACGGCGCCGGCACCCTGGCGGGCACCGAGCTGGTTGGCGTAGGAGAAGCTGTCCTCGAGGAGCTTCATCACGGGGATGACGCCGGAGGACTGGTTCTCGATCTGCTTGATCGGTGCGCCGACTTCGCGGATGTTGGTCAGCGCGAACGCCACACCGCCGCCGCGCTTGGACAGCTGCAGCGCCGAGTTGATGGACCGGCCGATCGACTCCATGTTGTCTTCGATGCGGAGCAGGAAGCAGGAGACCAGCTCGCCGCGCTGGCGCTTGCCGGCGTTCAGGAACGTGGGCGTGGCCGGCTGGAAGCGGCCTTCGATGATCTCGTCCACCATCTGCAGGGCGAGCTGCTCGTCGCCGCGGGCGAGGTGCAGGGCCACCATGCAGACGCGGTCCTCGTAGCGCTCCAGGAAGCGATTGCCGTCAAACGTCTTCAGCGTGTAGGACGTGTAGAACTTGAATGCGCCGAGGAAGGTCTCGAAGCGGAACTTCTTCTTGTACGCGCGCTTGTAGAGCTCGCGGATGAAGTTCATCGTGTACTGGTCGAGGGTTTCGCGCTCGTAGTACTGGTTCTTCACCAGGTAGTCGAGCTTCTCTTCCAGGTCATGGAAAAAGACGGTGTTGTTGTTCACGTGCTGCAGGAAGTACTGGTGTGCAGCCTCGCGGTCGGCCTCGAACTGGATCTCGCCGTTCGGACCGTACAGGTTCAGCATGGCGTTGAGCTCGTGATAGCCCAGCCCCTTATAGGCGGCCGGCATCTCGGGCTTTTCGACGGCGGCACTCCGCTTTTCGGCAGCGGCGGTGCCCTGGCCTTCGGCCCTGGTTACTTCTGTGTCTGCGACAGTCGTGTCCAAAACGTGTCCAATCCATTGTGTACGCGGGCGACGTCTTCTGGCGTGCCCATAAGTTCAAATCTGTAAAGCCGGGTGATGTTGCATTTGGCGGCAATGATGTCCGCGGCCATGCAGTAGTTGTCCCCGAAGTTTGTGTTGCCTGCACCGATAACCCCGCGGATCAGTTGCCTGTTCTGCGGGTTGTTCAGAAAGCGGATCACCTGCTTGGGCACCGAGCCCTCTCCCCCGGTGCCCCCGTAGGTCGGCACCACCAGCACGTAAGGCCGGGTGGCGAGAAGGGGCGCATCCTGTGCGTGGAGCGGGATCCGTGCCAGCTCACATCCGAGCTTCGCGACAAAGCGGCTGGTGTTCTCGGAGGTGGAGGAAAAGTAGATGAGCTGGCTCTGTGTGGTGACAGGCGGCAACGGGGGCACCTGGGCCCTGGCCACTGCCAGTGCTGACACGGGAGTCACCTCATGTGTGTATTGAAAGTTGCCGGCTGGCGAAAAGTGTAGGGCCTTAGGCCACGGAGGAAACGGCAGACAGTGCCAGTTCCTCGATCTTGTCCGGGCGGAAGCCTGACCAGTGGTCCTGGTCCGTGACTACAACAGGTGCCTGCATGTAGCCCAGCGCCTTCAGGCGCTCGAGGGCGTCGGCGTCCTGGGAGATGTCAACGCTCTGGTAAGTGATGCCCTTTTTGTCCAGCGCACGGTAGGTTGCGTTGCACTGTACACACGCAGGTTTGGTGTAAACCGTAACGGTCATGGTCCCTGTCCCCTTTATCGAAATCTTCGCTCGTCTTTGTCCCGCCCAAGCTGTACGTCGATACTACATGTAGTGCAGACGGCTCTTCGGAACCCCAAGATGATGTATTACAAGTATGTCATTTAATGCACTTTTAATCCACAGGCAGGGGCCCCCAAAATGTCCGGAATCCCGCCGTTTTTGCGGACATCATCCACACCCTGTGGAGTACTTAGCCACAATTAACGCCCCCGCGTGTCGCGTGCTGGACGGCGTGTCGCACCCCTCCGGCGGGCCACTACATCTGGTGCCGACACGCAAAAGGGGCCCCGAAGAAACCTTCAGGACCCCTGCGGCGTGATGAACCTAACCAGCTACAGCTGAGCCTCCCGGCGGTCCAGGACTATCTGCTGCACGTCCAGGTAGCCGGACTGGAATCCCGCCCGTGAATAGCACAGGTAGAAAAGCCACATCCGCTGGAAAACGGCGTCGAACCCCAGCCCGCCCACCTCCTGCGAGCGCGCGATGAACTGTTCCTCCCAGAGGCGGAGGGTCGCGGCATAGTGATCGCCCAGGCCCATCCGCTCCCGCACACGGAGTGTGGTGTGCTGCTGGGTCACGCTTTCGATGGCCCGCACGGACGGCAGGAACCCGCCGGGGAAGATGTACTTGTGCACCCACGTGTACGCGTTGCGGGTGGCCAGCATGCGGCCGTGCGGCATGGTGATGGCCTGGATGGCCACCTTCCCGCCCGGGGCCAGCACGCGGTCGATGGTCTGGAAGTAGATGGGCCAGTACTCGTAACCAACCGCTTCGATCATTTCCACGGACACAACGGCGTCGAACTCGCCCTCCACGGCCCGGTAGTCCTGCAGCGCCACGGTCACCTGGTCTGCGTAGCCGGCGGCCGCAATGCGTTCCTGCGCCAGCGCCCGCTGCTCACTGGAAAGCGTCACGCTGTAGACGGTGGCACCGCGGGCTGCTGCCCGGAGGGCCAGTTCACCCCAGCCGGTGCCGATCTCCAGCAGCCGCGTGCCTGGTCCGACGCCGGCCTTGTCCAGCAGTCTGTCGATCTTGGCCTGCTGGGCCTCGGCCAACGCGTCCCACCGGACCGAATCCAGCGCACCGTCGCTCAGCGGGAAGAGCGCCGAGGAATAGCTCATGGTGGTGTCCAGGAAGTTGGAGAAGAGCTCGTTGGAGAGGTCGTAGTGCCGCGAGATGTTGCTGCGCGTGTTGTCCTCTTCATTGCGTTCCTGCCGCGGGGTCCGCGGAAGGTACAGGGTCCGCAGCTTCTGCAGCGGCGCGGGAATCAACGTGTCCACGGACGCGGCGAAGACCTCCAGCACCCCGGCGAGGTCTGATGCTTCCCAATCCCCCGCCATAAACGACTCGCCGAGCCCGATCAGGCCGTTGTCCCCGATCCGCACTTCGAACGCCGCCGGCCTGAGCATGGTCATCACCGGCGCGTCCAGGCCGCCGGTGCCCAGCACTGACCCGTCCGGGTAGGCGACGCGCAGGGGCAGCCGGCGCACCGCCGCCTTGAACAGCAGGCCTGCGGCCTTTCCCGCCACCAGCGCTTTAGTGCCCGACGGCGCGTGGGCAACGCCGGGCCACACTTCCGGATCGATCGTGGCCGGCGACGCCGGTACCCCGGCAGCAGTCTGCCCCATCACCAGGTGCCGTGCGGCTGACTTCGCGGCGGAAACCTCCGCCGTCGCGGCTGTTCCGTTCTCATCGGTCATTGTCATTGGACTGCCTCCTGTGAGGGGTGATGTGGTTTCTTAATGACTGGCAGGCGTCGTGCCCAGAGTTTGATGCCCTGAATCCGGATCAGCGCCGATACCAGCAGCGGCGCCGCCGGGACGGCAATGGCCGCTGCCAGGATGTTCCTGACGGTGGCCGGGTGCCGGTCCCCGTCCATGGTTGCGGCGAACGGCCGGCGACCTTCCCGCTCCAGAACGATGGAGACGGACAGCCGTTGCTCCGGTGCGGGCAGCTTCATCCGGTACTGCCCGTCAACGTCATTGAACGGTGAAACGTAGAAGGCCTTGGGCACACTGGCCCGGCCGGAAGGATCCGTTTCCAGGAGGTAGCAGTGACGTTCGCCGTAGGTATTGTGAACCTCGGCGATGACACACTGCAGCTCCCCGGACATCCGGTAGCACCAGAAGAGGGTGAGCGGGTTGAAGACGTGGCCGAAAACCCGGGCGCTGGTCAGCATCCGGATGGCACCGCCGTCGGGCTCTATCCATCGGGTCCGCAGGAACCGTTCCACGTTGCTGCGGATGGTGGCCCCGGGATCGCCCAGATGGTCGGCGGCCCGGAAAACAGCCAGCGGCCGCAGGAGCCTGGGCAGAACCGGGAGCCGGTCCACGTCCACAAACCAGCTGTAGCTCCGGTAGGTGAACGCATTCTTCAGCGGGCTCTGGCGCACGTGGGAAATGGATGTGCGGTAGATGGCTGCGGTTGAGCTCATGTGCCCTCCGAGGCTGAGAGCAGTTCGGGCTCGGGTGCCTGAATCCCGGGCGTATCCCAGGTCCGTCCCAAGCTCGCGGCGGCACGGACACCGGCCAGGGCGCCGTCCTCATGAAACCCCCAGCCCAGATACGCGCCGGCGTAGGCGATGCGGTCATCGCTGAGGGCGGCGATCCGCTGCTGTGCCCGCAACGATTCGGGGGTGTACTGGGGGTGTTCGTAGACCATGCGTTCCAGGACCCGGTCCTCCGCGATAAGCCCGGATTCCCCCAGGCTCACCACGTAGGGCTGGCCATCGGCGGGCTCCAGGCGCTGCAGCCGGGTGAGGTCGTAGCTGACCAGTACCTTGTCCGGACGGGCTCCGCAGTCCGGGAGCCGGTAGTTCCAGGACGCCCTGGCATTGTCCGCGGTGGGCAGGACGGCCGGGTCCCGGTGGAAAACGGTGTGGTTGACGGAGTAAGGCATCTGGCCGAGGGCGTCCTTTTCGGCCGGCGTGGCGTCCGCGAGGAAGCTCAAGGCCTGGGCCGGGTGCGTGGCGATGACCACGGCCTCGAAATCCTCAACTCCCTGGTCAGAGGCCAGTTCCACACCAAGCGCGTGCCGCCGGATGCCGGTGACAGGGGTGCCGAGCCGGATGTCCGGGAGCGTCGCGGCAAGCTTCTCCACGTACCTCCCCGAACCGCCGGTGACCGTCCGCCACTGCGGCGAACCCTTGACGCCCAGCATGCCGTGGTGGCCCAGGAACGTGAAAAGGTAGCGCGCCGGATAGGACAGCGCCGTGGTGGGATCGCACGACCAGACCGCGCTGACCACCGGTGTCATGAAGTGGGAGATGAAGTACTGGCTGAAGCGTTCCTTTGCCAGGAATTCACCGAGGGTGGGCTCTGCTCCGCCCGCATCAGGGCCGGCGTCGGACGCTGGAGCTGCCTCAATCAGCGCCCGGGCCCTGCGGTAGAAACGCATGACCTCCAGCAGCATAAGCAGGTATCGTCCGCGCAGCAGGCTGGACGGCCGCGCGATGATCCCGCGACCGCCCCCGCGGGCCCCGGCGTACTCCAGGCCACAGCCGTCACAGCGGACGGACATGCTCATTTCCGACTCCTGCGTCTCCACGCCCAGCTCGGCGAACAGCCGCAGCAGGGTGGGATAGGTCCGCTCGTTGTGGACGATGAAGCCGGTGTCGATGCCGAGCGTGGATCCATCCGGCTGCGCGACGTTGTGGGTGTGGGCGTGGCCGCCCAGCCTGCTGTCCGCCTCGAAGAGGGTGACGTTGTCGTGCCGGTTCAGGACGTACGCGGCCGTCAGGCCGGCCACTCCGCTGCCCACGACGGCGATGCGCCGCCCCTCCGGCCTGCCACTCGGGTTCCCTGCCAAAGACACTGTTCTGCTCCCCTGCTCGGACTTCGTGGTGCACTTGCTCGGTGCAAACTCTCTAGGGGCAGTTCGACGCCGTGGGGCCGGTGGATGACTGAGTTGGAAGTAAAACTTTGTGCCAGAATGAAGCGGGCCTTCCAGACCCGGCACATTGCGGTGCTGAGGCGGCCCTGACCGAAGGACTGCGTTGGTAAATCCCGTACATCTGAAGACCCTCCTCGAGGTTACCCGGCTGGGTTCCTTCGCGGCCGCCGCGGCACGCCTGGGATACACGGCGTCGGCGGTGTCGCAACAGATGTCCGCCCTGGAACGCGAGACGGGCGTGATCCTGTTCCAGCGTTCGGCCCGCAGCGTGGTCCCCACGGAGGCGGCGGTGGTGATCACCCGGCACGCCGCGAAGGTGCTAACGGACATCGAGGCCCTGATGGCGGCAGCCTCCAAGACACACAGCAGCACCAGCCAGGAGCTGCGGCTGGGAATCTTCCCCAGCCTGGCAACCTACGTCCTCCCGCGCATCCTGAAGAATCCGGCGTGGAAAGACCTGGGCATCGACCTCAAAGTGTCCGTGGCCGAGCCGGCCCAGACCATCCAGGGACTGCGCACCGGCGGAGAGCTGGATGTGGCGCTCGTTTTCCAGGTGGGCCAGTCCGGGCTCGCCTGGCCGCACACTATTAACCGGCAGTGGATCGGCGATGACAACTTCCGTGTGGTGCTGCCCGCGGGCTGGGGGTTCCGCACAGACGCCAAGGTGGCGGCGGATCATCTGTCCGAACTGCCCTGGATCATGCACCACCCCGGGAGCCCCGACGCCGTGGTGATCGAACGGCTCTTTGCCAGCTGCAACCTGCATCCGCGCGTGGTGGCCCACAGCGACGATTTCCATGCCAGCCTCGAAATGGCGGCCGCCGGACTGGGCGCCGCGCTGGTGCCCGAGCTGGCATTGCGGAACCGGCCGGCCGGCGTTGTAGTGCTGGACGTTCCCGAGATCCGGCTGGCTCGGAACGTGTTTGCCCTGCTCATCAACGAGAAGAAGACCGCCCGGGTGCAGCTGTTCGTGGACCTGCTCGCCGAAACCATGGCCGCTGCGGGGTCCTCAGGCAATTAGCCCGGAATGCTGGAAAGCGCAGCACTTGGGGTCTATGTTGAAGGTATGAACAGGGTAGCGAGCCAGCACTTTGGAGAAATCGAGCTCAACCACGGCAGGGATCACAACATCGCCGCCAAACATGAGTTGGGTGGCCAGGTACTGGAACTCGACCTGAACATCAACGCGCACGATCACTTTGACGAAGCGGCCATGCACAAGGTGGACTACCGGCTGCGGTTCCTCCCCGAGCTCGTGGATGAGGTCCGGCAGATGATCGCCGACGAGCTGGAGCAGGAAGGCACAAGCCCGCAAGAATACCTCCACTTCCACTGCAGCGCCCTCAAGGACGAGCACCTGCAGAAAGTCTTCGGCGTGGAGGAACGTAACCAGCTCACCAACGACGTCTTCCTGAAAGCCCTCAAACTCGGCCACGTGGGTATCTTCCCCGGCCAGCCAGAGCGCTACTTCGTGATGGACTTCACCTTGGGCTCACACTTCACGGACGAGGTGCTGGTGGTGGCCGCCGACGAAGACGGCGTGGTGGACGACGAAATCCTCTGGGAGTCCTGAATCGATTAACGCTCGACGGCGGCCGGTCACCTTTCGGTGACCGGCCGCCCGTTCGCTCGCTTCTCAAGAGCCAGCGCGGTAGGCCGCACTAGCCCTTGAGCCTCTGCGAGCTCTCTTAGTCAGACCGTTGTTACTTCGCGGATTCCAGCAGGCCGGCGCGGACCGTCTTGGTGGCCTTGACCAGGTTTCGCAGGGACTCTTCGGTCTCGGCGTAGCCGCGGGTCTTCAGGCCGCAGTCCGGGTTGACCCAGAGCTGGCGGGACGGGACGTGCTTGACGGCGGTGGCCAGCAGTTCGGTGACCTCGGCTTCGCCCGGAACACGCGGCGAGTGGATGTCGTAGACGCCCGGACCAACGCCGCGGCCGAAGCCGTGGGACTCGAGGTCGTGCACAACCTCCATGCGGGAGCGTGCCGCTTCGATGGAGGTGACGTCTGCGTCGAGGCCGTCGATGGCGTCGATGATCACGCCGAACTCCGAGTAGCAGAGGTGGGTGTGGATCTGCGTGGCGTCGGCCGCACCGGCGGTGGCCAGGCGGAAAGAATCCACTGACCACTTCAGGTAGGTGGCGTGGTCGGCCTTGCGCAGCGGCAGGAGTTCGCGCAGTGCGGGCTCGTCCACCTGAATGACCTTGATGCCGGCAGCCTCGAGGTCCGCGATTTCATCGCGCAGGGCCAGGCCGACCTGGTTGGCGGTCTCGCCCAGCGGCTGGTCATCGCGGACGAAGGACCAGGCCAGGATGGTCACCGGACCCGTGAGCATGCCCTTCATGGGCTTGCTGGTCAGCGACTGGGCGTACTCGGCCCAGACCACCGTGATGGGGGCGCTGCGGGTGACATCGCCCCAGAGGATGGACGGACGGGTGCAGCGTGAGCCGTAGGACTGGACCCAGCCGTGGACCGTGACGTCGAAGCCTTCCAGGTTCTCGGCGAAATACTGGACCATGTCGTTGCGCTCGGGCTCGCCGTGCACCAGGACGTCGTAGCCGAGCTCTTCCTGGAGCTCAACGACGCGCTTGATCTCGTCCTTCATGAGCTGTTCGTACTGCTCGTTGGTGAGGTCGCCCTTGTTGTTGCGGGCACGCGCCGAGCGGATCTCGGACGTCTGCGGGAAGGACCCGATGGTTGTGGTGGGCAGCGGCGGGAGGTGCAGGGCATCTTCCTGGGCGGCTTCGCGGACTGCGTAGGCGGAGCGGCTGAAGTCCGCTGCGGTCAGGGCCTCGGTGCGGGCCCGGACGTCGTCGCGGCGCACGCCTTCGGCGATGGCGCGGGCTGCGATGACGGCGGACGCCTCGTCGATGGCTGCCTTGGCGGAGGCCGGGTCGGCCAGGTAGGACGCGAGGGTCTTGACCTCCACGGCCTTCTGATCGGCGAACGCCAGCCAGCTGCGCAGCTCCTCGGAGAGCTGGCCCTCTTCGGTGACGTCGTGCGGGACGTGCTGGGTGGAGGTGGAGGTGCTGACGGCGATCCGGCCGGCGGCAGCCTTCAGTTCATCCAGCTTGGCGGTAGCGACGGCGAGGTCGTTGCGCCAGATGTTGTGGCCGTCAACGACGCCGGCAACCAGGGTCTTGTTGCCGAGGCCGGCCAGGGCCGCTGCGGACGGGACCGCACCCTTGAAGGCGTCGATGTGCAGGGCGTCGATGTTGGTGGCGGCAAGCGTACCCAGCTGGCCATCGAGGGCACCATACGGGGTGGAGACGAGGATCTGCGGGCGCTTGGCCGCACCGGAGAGGACCTCGTAAGCGCGGGCAACGGCTGCTTCGATTTCTGCGGCCGGGGTGTCCTGGTCAACAACCAGTGCGGGCTCGTCAAGCTGGATCCAGCTGGCGCCTGCGGCGGCGAGCTTCTCGAGCAGCTGCACGTACACCGGCAGGACGTCTTCAAGGCGGGACAGCGGAGCGAAGCCAGCGGGGGCCTCATCCGAAGCCTTGGAGAGCAGCAGGTAGGTGACCGGGCCAACAATGTACGGGCGGGTCTCGATGCCGTTGGCCAGGGCGAACTCGAATTCCTCAACGATGCGGTTGGAGGCGAGGGTGAACTCGGTCTCCGGGCCGATCTCCGGAACGAGGTAGTGATAGTTCGTGTCGAACCACTTGGTCATTTCCAGCGGCTGCTGGTCCTTGTTGCCACGGGCCAGGGTGAAGTAGCCATCGATGTCCAGCTGGCCTTCGGCGTTGAGGAGCTTGCCGAAACGGGCCGGGACAGCGCCGAGGTGGGCGGTGGCGTCCAGGACCTGGTCGTAGTAAGAGAACGTGCCCGGAACGGCGGCGGCTTCGGTGAGGCCCAGTTCCTGCAGGCGCTTGGCGATGGTCAGCTGGATGTCCTTGGCGGCAGCGTCCAGGGCAGAGGCGTCGATCCTGCCGGCCCAGTAGGCTTCGACGGCCTTCTTGAGCTCGCGACGGCGGCCGATGCGCGGGTAGCCGAGGAGTGACGCGGCCGGGAACGGGGTGGTGTTCTGTTCAGTCATGGGAGATTCCTTGAGTGTTAGTGGAAGCTGTGAATGGTCTGGCGGATGTTTGAAGGTCAGCTGGCGAGTTGGCGCCGGAGGGTGGCGCTGCGGCGGCCAATTGAACGGGACTGGCGCGGAAGTGCCAGTTTGTCCAGCACCTCCAGCGCGCTCTGGTGTTCGTTGAAGGTGTAGAGGTGGATGCCCGGCGCTCCGGCCTCGAGGGCCGCGTTGGCCAGATCCACCGTTGCCCGGACACCGATCCGGAGGCGTTCGGCGTCGCTGTCCGCGGCGGCGAGGCGGGCCAGGAGTTCCGGTGCCGGTTCAACGCCTGTCAGTTCGCCGAGCCGTGTGACCCGGCGCAGGCTGGTGAGCGGCATAACGCCGGGGATGATGGGGATGGTGACCCCTGCTCGGCGTGCGCGGCTGATGAGGTTCGCGTACTGCTCGGTATGAAAGAAGACCTGCGTGATGGCAAAGTCGGCGCCGGAACGCTGCTTGGCGAGCAGCACCTCGACGTCGTGGGCTTCACTGGGTGATTCCGGGTGCCGGGTGGGGTAGGCAGCGACGCCCACGGCGATCTTGCCTGCGCACAGGAGAGCCGACCGACGCTGTTCAACCCGGCGGATGAGCTCGATCAGATCCTGTGCATACCGCAGTGACCCTGCGGCGGGCGGTGCACCGTCCTTGGGCTGGTCGCCCCGGAGCGCCAGGATGCCACGGACCCCGGTGTCCAGGAGGTCGCCGATGATCTCCGCCAGCTCCTCCGGCGTGTTGCCCACGCAGGTCAGGTGCGCCAGCGGCCGGAGCGTGGTATCCAGCAGGAGCCTGTTGATGAGTTCGACGGCGGTGTCCCGGTTCGAGCCACTGGCACCGTAAGTGACGGAGACGTAGTCCGGTTCGGTGGTTTCCAGTTCCCGGATGGTGGTCCAGAGGGACTCGGCCGCGGCCGGCGAGCGGGGCGGGAAGAGTTCGTAGGAGAGCGCTACGGGGGCGGTCTCGAAGAAGTTCGGATGTGTTTCGATAAGGCTTGGCGGTGACATTTGCGTCCTTGGCTTTGGGCCATTGCCGGCTACCGGTCAGCAAATGTGACGGTGAAGCCGGGAATGAATTTGAGTTTGGGAACACGGAAAACTCCACAGGGACGCAGCCGCGACTGTTACGCCTGTCATGAAGTTGTCCGTGAGCAAATGTCAGGCCCACATGGGGGCACCCACACCCTCCACAATCGGAGGATCGCTGACACGTTACCTCGGTAACTTGTATAGAACTCTAGGAGCCGGCGGCGCACCCTTCAAGTTCACCGCCGAATTAAGACGCAGTTTTACGGCGTGTTTCGTTCTGGTACAGAATTTTGTTCGCCGTTTGGGTCGAAGGATTCATCGGGGCATACTGCGGGGCGCCGCTGCATTGGCTCGCTACCAGGGCCGATCAACGCCCGGCCCGAAGTCATCGTCCCGGAGATACTCGTCCCGCTCCTGCCCGGAATTCCGCTCGCTTTGGGCTTCCTTGGCACTGTCCTGGAGCTGCTCAAGCTGGCTCTGCTGGCCCGGATCCGCAGCAGGTTCGTCCCCACCAGGCTGCTCTGACGGTTGCGGGGTGGTGTCCGCAGCAGCTACATCGGCCTTTTGCTGCAGCCGCTCCCCCGCCTGCTCCAGCTTCTCCCCCGCGCTGTCCTCTGAGCCGGCCTCGCCGGCTGCTCCGCCGGGGTCGAAGCAACCCTCCGGAGCAGCCTCCACCACCGCAACGCCTTCGGCGAAGAGCCGGGCCGCCGCCGTCGGATCTTCTGCTTTGGCCTGGGCGTCACCGAGGCGTTCGATGGTGAGCGCCAGATTGACCCGGACGACGCACTCGTCGGCCGTGCCCGCCAGGGACAGTGCCTCCTCGAAGCGTTGGCGGGCGGCCGCGAAGTCCCCCGCGAGGAACAGCCCGTTACCTTCGGCGAACAGCGCCTTGTGCGGTTCGATGATATTGGCGATCCGCAGTCCGGCCGCAGCATCCGCCACGCCAACGGAGTCCCCAGCCGCAAAGGACCGGGCAGCAGTGTCGGCGAGCATGCCCACGCTAAGCAATTTGGCGGACAGGCAGAGGACCACGAGTGCGGGCAGCGCAGACCACATGAGCAGCCGACGGCGGCGCTGACGCCGGCCCGGTGCCGGCGGGGGCGGAGCCGGTCTGGGCTGCGCGGGCTCGACTGCGGGCAGTACCGGCTTGGGCGCTGGACGCATCATGTTCGACCTCCCTGTCCGGGCCGGAGCTGCCGCCACTGGCGCAGCACGAGGAAGGTTTCGCGGAGGGCAAGCAGGAACGCTCCGGCGGCGAAAAGCCAGTACAGCTCAGTCCGGCCGGCAACGTCGCCATCCGCCGGTGCCCGTTGGAAGTCCCCTGGATCAGAGGCCTGCATCATCGGCGCCACCGGGTCTCCGGCCGAACGGTGGACATAGGGAACCGCCAGCTGACCTGCAATCCCCTGCAGCCGGCCTTCATCGATGACCGATAGCGCATCCTTGCCGGTTCCGGACGACCGGTCCTGGATGTAGCCGGCACCAGTATCCTGCCCGGAGCCCTTCCCCGTGTTTTCCTTCATCCGGCCGCCTTCCGCCGTGCCATAGCCGAGCACTGCGCCGCCATCCACCAGGCCGCCGTCGAGCCTAATCGCCTCCGGTGCCTTGGCGCTGGTCTGTTCACCGTCGCCGAAGTAGTAGACCAGGCGCGGCCGGTCGGGATGGCTGTCCCGCGCGGCCCTCAGCCGCTCCGCCAGCAAAGTTCCGGCAGCCGTGACGCTGCTGCCCTTGGAAAATGCCGTGACCTGGGGCTGCAGGACGGACACGCTGGTGTCCAGGGCGGTGGTGTCGGTGGTGAGGGGCATCCGGACAATGGCGTTGCTGTCGAAGGTCAGGAGCGAAAAGCGGGCTCCTGCCAGCTCACCCGCGATGGCCATGATGTCCTGTCGCACCCCATCCAGCCGGGACGAGCTGTCGCCGTAGTCTTCGGCAACGATGCTGCTGCTGGTGTCCACCACAAAGAAGACGTTGACATCCGCCGTTGCGGCTTGGGAACTTCCACCGGGAGCACCCGGCCGGAGCGCGGCAGCCAGGAGCAGCAGCACCAGGGCGCTCCTGGACAGCCAGTCGCGGCGTATACCGGCAGAGCGCTCCCGCGACGCACGGACGAGACGCCAGCCCAGAAACAGCACGGTCGCGGCCATGAGCGGGAGCATAACCCACCAGGGCAGGATCGGTTGCAGTGTCATGGCCGGAGCCTCCACGATGCGCCCGCCAGCACCAGGCCGGACAGGAGTGCCAGCGTGAGGGGTAGATCGGGCCGGTCCGAGACCACAGCCCTGGGTGCGCCCTTCAGGGCCGTGGCTTCGGTTTCCTGAACGGACCGGACGATGTCAGCCACGGCCTCCGGGCTGTCCAGCCGGTAGTACGCTCCACCGCTGGCCTCGGCCGCTGTGCGCAGCCTGGCTCCGGGCTGGCCGGGACCGGGCCCATAGTCGAAGTCGCCGGGGTTCAGCGCGTACACCCGGACATCGCGCTCCTTGGCCAGGGCGGCCGCCTGTTCGAGGGTGAAGATGGGATCGCCGGACAGGTAGTTGTCCGTTGCCAGGACAACGGACCGCGAGCGCCGCTGGCCGGCATCCGATTTGCCGGAGTCAGGGCTGCCGGAGTCAGGGCTGCCAGTGTCACTAATGCCCGTCTCCGCGCTGCGGGCATCCGCGGCGGCCGTGCCAGGGAAACCGTTGACGCAGGACGCCAGGCCGTCGCCGATCAGCGACGAACCGCGGCCATTCCACGTACCGTCCAGGAATCCAGCGCTGCCGGGGTTTCCGTCGAAGGCGTCTTTGGCCAGTGTGAGCTGTTCCTGGACGTACCCGTAGTCGTCCGTGAGGGGGAAGACCTGGACGGCGCTGCTGTCGAAGACGGTGAGGCCGATCCGTTCGCCGTCGAACTTCTTCGCCAGTTCGGCAAACACCTGCACCACGGCCGCGTCGGCGCTGCTCATCGAGCCCGACGTGTCCAGGCACAGCATGATGTCCCGATTGCGCTGCTCCGGCGCGATGGTGGTCAGCTCCACCGGGCGCGCCGCCGCGGCCACCGCAGAGACCAACAGGGTTACGGCCGCGAGCGCGGCCACCGCCAGCCAGCGGCGGTGCCGCCGGAGGGCAGCCTGGTATTCGGGCAGCGCGGTGAGGCGGTCCGCATTGGCCACCGGCCGCCGTCGTGCGTTTGCTTGGCGGTCCAGGCGGAAGGCGCGCCAACCGGCCACGGCCGCGAGGACCAGTGCCGGCGGGATCAGCCACCAGAACATCAGTTCCATTGCCACACCGCCTGGCGGGCGGTCTCAGCCGATTGCGCGACCGGCGGCAGCGGCTCCAGGCCGAACTCACCCGGGTAGATCTTGCGAACGGCCTCGGCCACAGGCGGCAGGGGTTGCAGCTCGGCCAGCGTCATCCTGGGTGCGTCCACGCCGGTGACGTCGCGGGCGAACCGACGAACCAGCAGACTCAGTTCCTGGTGGGATTCCCGTGCGGTCAGCAGCCCGGCGGCGGCGTTGGCTGTAACGGCGTCGATCCTTTGCAGGTAGGCCTCCTTGAGGCCCGCAAGGTCCGACGGCGGCGTGAACCGGGGCGACTGCTCCGGCACCTTCGGTTTGCGCGTGCTCAGGAAAACGAATGCGCACCACCCCAGGACCGCTGCCAGGAGGGAGAGCCCAGTCCACAGCCACGCGTGGCTGTACTGGAGGGGTCCATAGATGCCCGGGTCAGCCTGCACGCCGGTGCCTTTCCAAGAGGGCGAAGAGTTCCGTCATGACCGCGCTGCTGCCGGTCACGTGGCCTTGGGTGATGCCGGTGCGGCGGAGCATGGCCTGCCGGGCGGCGTCCCGCTCCCCAGTTGCCTTGGTATAGGCCGCCGCGATTGCCGGGGATACTGCCAGGTGCGCCGGCAGCAACGAGGAGTCTGCCACGCTGAAGGCGTCCTGGCCGGAGTGTCCTTCTCCGGCCAGGTCAGCGTCCCGGATGGTGAGCCAAAGGACCTCATGCTGGGCACGCAGCCTGCGGAGCAGCTGTTCGGTGTCGGGACCGGCAGCATGTTCGTCGGACACCACAAACAGCAGGAACCGGCCCTTGACGTTGCGGGCCACATATTCCAGCTGGTCCTCGATCCTGCTCGGGCCCGAGTCCAAGGAGGCGGACGAATCAACCTCGCGCAGGAGCCGTTCCAGATGCGGCTCACCGGCTTTGGCGGGAAGGGAGCGTGTCCCGTTGCGATCGCCGCAGACCAAGCCCACCACGTCGCCGTGCCGGTGCGCCAGGTAGCCCACCACACCGAGTGCCATCACGGCGATGTCCTTTTTGGTTTCGCCGTCGCGGGAATCGGCAGCCATGCCCCGTCCCGTATCGGCAATGAGCAGGACGGTCTGTCGCCGCACGGCGACGTACCGTTTGATAAGCGGCGAGCCGAACCGGGCGGAAGCCTTCCAGTCGATGTCGCGGACGTCGTCCCCGGGGATATAGGCGCGCAGGTCATCAAAGTCGAGGCTGCGGCCGCGGAAGACGGAACCGTATTCGCCGTCGAGCATGCCACGGGCTTTCCGGTGGGCGAAGATGGCCATCTTCGACTTCACGCGCTGCAGGAGGCTGGTCACCGCAGCCTCAGGGAGTCTGGACGGAGGCTACGACCGCATCGATGATCGTCTCCACCGGCACCTGCTCCGCAACGGCGTCGAACCCCAGGATGAGGCGGTGCCGCAGCACACGGTGAGCGAGGGACTTCACGTCCTCCGGGATCACGTGGTCCCTGCCGTGAAGCAGTGCCACTGCCCGGGCGGCCTGGCTGAAGGCAATGCTGGCGCGCGGGCTGGCGCCGAATTCGATGAAGCCCGCGAGCCGCTGGTCGATGTACTGCCCGGCGTTCCGGGTGACGAACACCAGGCCCACGATGTAGTTGATGATGGCCGGGTCGATGTAGATCCGCTTCACCAGCTCTTGCACGCCAATGACGGCGTCCAGCGAGGCGGCGGCCGCCGGCTTCTGCTCCGCACTGAAGA
Organism: Pseudarthrobacter adonitolis; assembly: GCF_055412845.1. Taxonomy (NCBI): domain Bacteria; kingdom Bacillati; phylum Actinomycetota; class Actinomycetes; order Micrococcales; family Micrococcaceae; genus Pseudarthrobacter; species Pseudarthrobacter adonitolis. The sequence goes on from NZ_JBVAYW010000002.1 coordinate 379,823, forward strand.
CCCCGGCGTCAATCCGGCGGATGATTTCCGTTTCCTCGGCCGGCGTGGGGTAGTCCAGCACGTCCTTGAGCATAAAACGATCCATCTGCGCCTCCGGCAGCTGGTACGTGCCTTCCTGCTCGATCGGGTTCTGGGTGGCCAGCACCATAAACGGGGACGGCAGCCGGTATTCCTCTCCACCGATGGAGGTCTGCCGCTCCTGCATGGCCTCCAGCATGGCGCTCTGGGTCTTGGCGCTGGACCGGTTGATCTCATCCAGCAGAACGATGTTGGCGTGCACCGGCCCCAGCTGGGTGATGAAGGTGCCCTTGGCGGCGTCGTAGATCTGCGTGCCCACGATGTCGCTGGGGAGCAGGTCCGGCGTGCACTGGATCCGGCGGAATTCTGCGCTCACTGCTTCGGCCACGGTCTGGGCGGCGGTGGTCTTCGCCAGTCCCGGAACGCTTTCCAGTAGGATGTGCCCGCCGGTCATCAGGCCTACCAGCAGGGATTCGCGGAGCCGCGCCTGGCCCACCACCTTGGCATCGAAACTGCGGGAAATGTTCGCCACCACCTGCTGTGCTCGGGCCAGTTCCGCCGGGTCAATTCGTGCGGGCGCACTGGTCTGAAGCAATGGATTTCCCCCTGATGGATGGTGGTTGACGACTGTTAGGCCGCATGGTGCCGCCGGCGGCTGCACTCCGCCCGCCATCCTATCCAAGCCACCTGCAGGTCCGGCCGTAATGGGGACCCCTCCCCATCGCGGGTCGGCAGGTTTATCCTGTTGGAATGAGCGAGCTTCCAGCCAGTTACAAGCAGTTCCTCGCCGATAAGAGCGAGAGCTTCATCCTTGCCGTCAAGCCTGTTCTGCAGCAGTCTGCTGCCGACCAGTCCCATGGCGTCCGGGTGCTCAACCTGCCTCACGGACATCAGGCACATCTGGACGATTCCATCCCGTTTGGGACTGTCATCGAGGACATCGACTGAAGCCGGACGTTAGCCCTTCACGGCACCCGAGAGCGCGAAGGAACTGCCCGCACCCTTGGCCACAATGACGTACAGGGCTAGCACCGGGACTGAATACAGGATGGAAAAGGCGGCCAGCTGGCCGTACGCCACTGCGCCGTGCTGGCCGAAGAAGCTGAAGATCGATACTGCCGCAGGCTGGCGGGCCTCGGACAGCAGCAGGACGAACGGGACGAAGAAGTTCCCCCAGGCCTGGATAAACACAAAAATGAAAACCACGCCCAGCCCCTGCCGCATGAGTGGCAGGACGATGGTCCTAAGCGCCGTTAGTCCCGAGGCACCGTCCACCCAGGCCGCTTCCTCTAACGACACCGGGACGGCGTCCATAAAGTTCTTGGTCATCCAGATGGCCATGGGCAACGTGGTGGTGGCCATAAAAAAGATCGTCGCTGGCATCGAATCCAGCAGTTGAAGCTGCACAAACAATCCGTACACCGGCACCATGATGGCCGTGATGGGAAGGCAGGTTCCAAACAGGATCGTGTACATAAACGGCCTGTTGAACCTGGACTGGTAGCGGGACAGCGGGTAGGCGGCAAGCACTGCTGCCACGAGGTTCACGGCGGCCGTGCCGGCGGACAGCACCATGCTGTTCCAGAGCGGCTGGAACAGCAGCCCCGGCGTCATGATGGCGGCAAAGTTATCCAGGGAGACTTGACCCGGGAGCCGGGCCTCATGCCCGGCGGAGGCATCAAGGGACGCAAACACCAGCCAGAGCAGCGGCAGGACAAAGCAGGCACCGATCAGGATCAGGGACACGTCCGCCGGCATCCGGGCACGCTGCTGGACACGGGAAACGGCGCCCGTTCCGGACCGAAGCTGCCCACTGGCGGCGGTCCGCGCCGTCGTCGTCATGGTTTGCTCTCCCGCAGGAGCCGGACATAGGCCGCACCGAACACCAGGCCAATGAGGATCAGTACTGACGCCACCGCGGTGCCATATCCGATGTCGCCGAACTTGAAGGCCTCCAGGTACGCCAGTACCGGCAGCGTGGTGCTGGCGTTGGCGGGACCGCCCGCCGTCATGACCCAGATTAGCGTGAACACCGCCAGCGTCTGCAGGGTGATGAGCATGAGGTTGGTGGCGATGCTGCCGCGGATCATGGGGATGGTGATGAAGGCCAGCCGCTGCCAGCCACCGGCACCGTCCATCGTCGCGGCCTCCGTGACTTCACCGGGGATGTCATTGAGCGCGGCGCGATAGACCAGCATGGAAAACGCCGTGCCGCGCCAGACGTTGGCAAGCAGGATGGCAACCATCGGGAACGAATACAGCCAGTCGGTCTGTCCGAACCCCAGTCTGCCCAGCAGCTGGTTCAGGGTCCCGTCCCGGCTGAAATAGGCGTAGGCGGCGAACGCGGCCACGATCTCGGGCAGCACCCACGCAGCCACCACCGCAGTACCGACGACGGCGGCCACCGCCCGGCGGGCCCGCCGCATCAGCACGGCGAGGGTGAGCCCCAGCAGGTTCTGGCCCAGTATGGCCGAGCCGCCCACAAACAGGACGGTCAGGCCAAGCGAGAGCGGCAGCACCGGATCCGACAGCAGCCTGGCGTAGTTGTCGAACCCGATCCAGCCGGGACTGCGGGCATTGCGGCCGGTCAGGGCTGCATTGGTGAATGACGCGTGGAAGGCCCACAGCACGGGGCCGGCCAAAAACACGAACAGCAGACCCACGGCAGGGAGTACGGGGAGCAGCCGTGCCTGGCGCCGGAGTCCGGAGCGACGCCGCCGGTGACCGGTCTGGTCACGGCGTAGGGAGACCGCCACAGGTTACTTGGCGACGGTCTTGGCCTCACCCACGATGCCCTTCACCGCCGTGTCATAGTCGGCGGCCGCCTGCTCCGGGGATTTCGCCCCGGTGATCACCGCTTCCGTGGCCTCCTGGACGGCCGCCGAGATCCGTGGGTAGTCTGCGGTGGCGGGCCGGTAGTGTGTGACGGCCACAAGCTCGGAAACGTCCTTCACAAACGGGTTGGCCGCTTGGTAGCCGGAATCTGCGGCGACATCCTTCCGCACGGCTATCTGGGAGCTGGCGATGTTGAACGCCAGGGAGTTCTTCTGGTTCAGGGCCGTGGCGAGGAACTCAAACGCGAGGTCGGGGTTATTGGTCTCCGCCCCGACCGCCAGGGTCCAGCCGCCGGACATGCTGACGCCGCCGGGCGCCTGGCCGTTCTGGGTGGGGAAGGCCGTCACGCCCATGTCCTGCCCGTACTCGGCCCATTCGTAGCTGCCGCCCTTCTGCCAGAAGGACGGCGTGTAGGAACCCTCCACGGTGGCGCCCATCTTGCCCTGCGGCAGCCATTCCCCGAAGACCTTCTTCCACACATTCGCGTCGAGGGCCTCTGCCGGCGAGACGGCCAGTCTTTCGTCGTAGAGGGTCTTGAGGAACGCCAACGAGTCGTTGAACCCTTGGGAACCCACTACCCACTTCTTGGCGTCGGCGTCGTAGAGCTCGGAGTCCGTTCCGTAGAGCAGTTCGTAGAAGCCCTGCATCACGGTGCCTTCACCGGTGGCCTTGCCGGCGTACATGTTGAATGGCACCACGCTGGGATCGCTGGCTTTGATTTTCCGGGCGGTGTCCAGGATGTCCTGCCAGGTGCGGGGCTCCCACGGGACGCTGACGCCCGCAGCGGTGAGCACCTTTTTGTTGTACCAGATACCGCGCGTGTCGGTGCCCAGCGGGACCGCGTACGTGCCGCCGTCGTCCCCCAGACCGGCCGCCTTGGCACCGTCATCGAAGGTATCCCAGTCCGTCCAGCCTTCCAGGTGGCTGTCCAGCTTCAGGAGGTAACCGGCGTCGACGTCGGAACGGACTTTGAAAGTGTCCTCGTAGAAAACGTCCGGGGCTGTTGAGGGCGAACGGAGGGCAAGGGCAAGCTTGGTGCCGTAGTCGTCGTCGTTCGCCTGGATGGGCTCCAAGGCAACCGTGACGCCCTGGTTGGCCGCCTCGAACTCCTGTTTGGCCACCTGGAAAAGAGTGTCCAGGGCGGTGAAGGAATCGGTCTTCTGGTAGACCACCTTCAGTGTCGTGGTCTCAGCTTCGGGAGTGCTCGGGGAACACCCCGTCAGCGCAAAGCCCGCTGCAGCGAAGAGTGAAGTGATTTTCAGGGTCCGACGCATGGTGCTCCATTCAGTCAATGGCTGCCGTGCCCTGTATTTGCGGGCCCCAGCCGCGGCGATATCCACATGCTAGATGGGGCTCCTGCCACTGGCAAGGAGCCCCGGTTCAGACGTCCGGCTCAGACATCCAGGAGCAGCCGCTGCGCCCGGGGCGCCAGTGTATGCTCCAGGACCAGGCAGGCAGCTCCAATGGCGCCCACGTCCTCACCGACTCCCGTGCCGACAACCTCGATGGTGTGGATCAGGCGGGCCGCGCTGTTGGCGTCCACCAGCGCCGGGATCTTTTCCAGGTAGCGGTCAGCGATCCGGCTCCAGTAGGGTCCGCCGAACACAACCCGTTCCACGTCCAGCGTGTTGGTGACCACGGAGACGGCCCGGGCCACCAGCACGGCTGACTTGTCGATGATGGCCAGGGCCTTGGCGTCGCCGGCATCGGCGAGGTCGCACAGCTGCGCGAAGCTCTGCTGCACTTCGGCTCCGCTGGTGTGCTTTCCGGAGCCGTTCAGGATGCCCGCGGCAACGGCCTCCGCTACAAGCGCCTGCGGGATGGCCGAGGACTTCACGCAGCCGCGCAGTCCGCAGTCGCAGCCCGGTCCATCGGGATCCACCACAATGTGGCCGATCTCGCCGGCGTTTCCTGATGTTCCGCGGACCACTTCATCGTTGAGGACGATGCCGCATCCGATGCCTGTACCCATGTACATAAAGATGAAACTGCCCGAGCCGCTGGGCCCGCCGGCCCATGTTTCGGCGACGGCGGCGCTGGTGACGTCCTTATCCACCAGGACGGAATAGCCGGTGGCCTTGGCCAGGGCGTCCCGAAGTTCCACGCGGTCCCAGCCCGGCAGCAGCGGCGGATCCACCACGGTGCCATTGTCCAGGTCGATGGGTCCCGGAGCGGCCAGGCCCAGGCCGGCGATCCTGCTCGTGTCCACGCCGGACTCGGCGACCAGCTGTTCGATCTCGGTGGCCATCGTGGACATCACGGCGGCAGGATCATTCCCGCCGGGTGTTTTGATCCGTGAATGCTGTACGACGGCACCCACGAGGTCCAGGACCACAAACGTGGTGACGGCGGGGTCCAGGTGTACGCCGATGGCATACATGCCAGCCGGGTTGAGGCGCAGCATGGTGCGGGGTTTGCCGGGGCCGCTGCCTTCCTTGCCCGCCTCGACGATCAGGTGCTGGTCCAGGAGACGGCGGGAGATGTTGGAGATCGTCTGCGGCGAGAGGCCAACAATCTGGGCGAGCTCCACGCGGCTGAGTCCACCGGATGCCCGGCGGATGGCATCCAGGATGACCGTGAGGTTAAAGTCCCCCATGCGGGGAAGGTTGGTCCCGCGCCGTGGCGCCGAGGACTGGCGGATTTCTGGCACGGTCTCCCCTAGGTTGTCGGCCGCGTACTCATATTGTCTGAATCGTACGTTACCCGCTGATCAACGCCCAGAGCCGGAGGTGGGGCCGCGACGCGGCCGGGGCGCCCGCTTGCCGTGCAGTCACGCCCACGGCCGCCTGGTGCTGGCCGCCACTGTGAACTTCGGATTGCTGCCCTTCACCGTGGTGGGACCCACCAGCCGCTCCAGCGCCGGGAGGTACTGCAGGTGCCGGTTGAAGACCGTCCACAGCTCACCGCCCGGAGCCAGGACCCGGGCTGCCGCCTCGAAAAGTTTGATGCCCGCGCCGGCATGGACACTGGCGCCCAGGTGGAAGGGCGGATTCAACAGGACCAGGTCGGCGCTTCCGGCGGGCAGGGTGCTCATGGCGTCATCCTGCAGTGCGGTGATCCGCTCCTCGAGGCCGTTGGCCCGCGCCGTGGCCTGGGCAGAGGCGACGGCGGCTGCGGAGCGGTCCGTGGCCGTGACCTTTGACGCCGGGTTCTGGCGGGCGTACATGGCGGCGAGGATGCCGGTGCCACAGCCCAAGTCGATGGCGTGCCGGGCGTGCGGCATCTCCGGCAGGAAGGTCAGGAGGAACCTGGTCCCGATGTCCAGTTTTGCTCCAGCAAAGACGGCACCGTGCGCAGCCACGTCCAGGTCCAACTCGGCAAGGCGTTCGACGGCGGGACTCCACTCGTGCGTCTCAGTTTGCCGGGCGTCGCGGGCCAGGATGATGCGCGACTTCTGCCGCGCCAGCTGCGGCTGGACCGTCTCGAAGCGGCGTTCCAGGACGGCATTCATCCCCAGGGACATGTGCTTGATCCGCCCGCCGGCGAGCAGCACCACGCCTGGGGCGGCATGACGCGCTACGGCGGCTGCGATTTCTTCAAGCTCCGCCAGCGTCCGCGGCAGTTGAAGCAGCACCAGGTCCGCACCGGACAGCAGCTCCTCCCCCAGCGGCAATTGTTCGAACCCCGCGGCGTCAACGGCTCCGGGAGCCGCGGCTTCGAAGCCCAACGCCGCGGCGTTGTTGCTGAGCGCGCGCTCCCCCGTGATGAGATCCTCGTGCACGCGGACCCGCCGGACCCCCAGAGTGCCCAGCGCACCGAGGGTGATGGCGCCGTAGCGGTCGCCGATCACTGTGAGCCGTGTGTCCGGTTCCAGGCGGGCTGCGGCGGCTTCCAGCAGCAGCCGGTCTGTGGCGTCCCAGGCCTGAAGGTTCTGGGCTTCGACGTCCGGGTGGCGCCGGAGCGTACCGAAGATGTCCTCAAGTTTGTTCTGTGCCAAGGGTTCCTGCCGTCTGCTCAGTGCTGGTTGTTGATGCGGTTGGTGCGTAAGTGCGGGGCGTTTGAGGATGGCGGTGACGGCTGCCCGGCCCGCCCGGTTTGCGCCGATGGTGGACGACGACGGTCCGTAACCCACCAGATGGACGCGCGGCTCCGCTGCCACCTGGGTCCCCTCCATGGCAATACCGCCGCCGGGTCCCCGGAGGTGCAGCGGCGCCAGGTGTTCGAGCTCGGCACGGAATCCGGTGGCCCACAGGATAACGTCGGCACGGAGCAGGCTCCCATCGGTGAGCCGGACGCCGTCGGGCTCTATGGCGATGAACATGGGACGACGTTCCAGCGCACCCCGTTGTGCTGCCGCCCGCAAGGCCGGCGTCCAGATGAGGCCGGTCACGGCCACCACGCTTTGCGGCGGCAGGCCCTGCCGGACCCGTTCGGCCACAAGGGCCACGGCGTCGTGGCCGGCCTGGGCATCGAACGCGGCGTTGCGCCAATCCGGTTCCCGCCGGGTGAACCAGCTGGTGCTGGTGACCTGCGAGACCTCGTCCAGCAGCCCGACAGCGGAAATGCCGCCGCCCACCACGATGACGTGCAGGTCGCGGAACTCCTCGGCGGAGACGTAATCGGCCACGTGCAGCTGCCGGCCCCTGAACGCGGCGCGGCCCGGATAGATGGGCCAGAACGGCCTGGTCCATGTGCCGGTTGCATTGATGACAGCCTTCGCTGACCAGTGGCCGCTGTCGGTGGTGATCCGCAGGCGTCCTGCCGGATCGGCGTCTTCCCTGGCGACGGAGGTGACCTTGACCGGGCGCAGGACCTCAATCCCGAGGTCTCGCTCGTATCCGGCGAAGTACCGGCTCAGGAATTCCGAGCTGGGTTCCGCGGGGTCCACGTCAGGCTTCGCGATGCCTGGAAGGTCGCTGATGCCGTTGACCGTGGCCATCACCAGGCTCTTCCAGCGGTGGCGCCAGGCGCCGCCCGGGCGTTCCTCGGCGTCGAGGACCTTGTATTCAACCCCCCGGCGCTGCAAGTGGTAGGCGGCGGAGAGTCCCGCCTGGCCCGCGCCGATGACCACAACGTCGGTGGTTCCGTTGTCCACGCACTTGGCCGGGTTCCGCTAGACCTTCTTCACCACGGAGGATTTGAGCTGCATCGGCCCCACACCGTCCACTTTGCAGTCGATGTCGTGATCGCCCACGCCCTCCATGAGCCGGATCCCGCGGACCTTGGTGCCTACCTTGATAACGCCGGAGCTGCCCTTGATTTTCAGGTCCTTGACCACCGTGACGGTATCACCGTCGGCGAGGATGTTGCCCACGGCGTCCTTAATGACCCGCGGCCCGGCCTCTGCCGTCGACTCCGCTGCCTCAGCGGACCACTCGTGGCCGCATTCCGGGCAGACTAGGAGCGCACCCATCTCGTAGGTGTAGGCGCTGGAGCAGTCGGGGCACGGAGGCAACGTCTCATTCACTCCCCCATGATAATCGCGCGGCTGCGCTGACAGGCGCGCGCCGCCGTCGTACTGTTGGGCCTAGGCGGAAGAAGGGCGAGGACCATGACAACGGAAAAAGGGGCAGCGTCGCTGCTGGCAAACGCTCTGGGCATCGTCCTGGGGACGGCGGAGATACCGCTGCGGCTGCGTGCATGGGACGGTTCCGAGGCGGGGCCGCCCGACGCCCCTGTCCTCGAATTCAGGTCACGCCGCGCCCTGCGCCGGATCCTGTGGTCGCCCGGGCAGCTCGGGCTAAGCCGCGCCTACGTAGCCGGGGACATCAACGCCCCCGGCGACATCTTCGCGGCCTTCACGGCGCTCAGTTCCGTGGGGAAGTTTTCCGAGCCCGGCCCCTTCCGGCCCCTGACTCCGCGTGAACTGGCCACGCTGGTCAGTTCGGCCGTCCGGCTGGGCGCGCTGGGTCCCAACCCTGCTCCGCCGCCGGAGGAAGCAAAGGTCACGCGGAAGGGCCGGCTCCACACCCGGCAGCGCGACGCCGCGGCCATCTCGCACCATTACGACGTCGGCAACGACTTTTACGCCCTCGTGCTGGGACCGTCAATGGTCTACTCGTGCGCTGTGTGGGCGGATGGACCCGACGGCGGCGGCGGCGGCGCCCCGGCCGGCCGCGGCCTTCCAGCCGGACTGGAAGACGCGCAGAAGGCCAAGCTGGACCTCGTCTGCAGGAAGCTTGGGCTCAAGCCCGGGATGAGGGTGCTGGACGTGGGCTGCGGCTGGGGCAGCTTCGCGTTGCACGCGGCGCAACATTACGGCGTCATTGTGGTGGGGGTGACGCTCTCCACGGAACAGGCCGTGCTGGCGCGCAAACGCGCAGCCGACGCCGGCCTGACCGAAAACATCGACATCCGAGTCCAGGACTACCGGGATATCTCCGACGGACCATTCGACGCCATCAGCTCCATCGGCATGTCCGAACACGTGGGCCGGGAACAGACACCCCACTATGTCGAGGTGCTGCACGGCTTACTCCGTCCCGGCGGCCGGCTGCTCAACCACGCCATCTCGTGGAACGCCGGCCCCACCGAGCCGGACCCGGATTCGTTCATTCCGCGCTACGTCTTTCCAGACGGCGAAATGATCAGCCTGGGCGAGATGGTCAGCGCTCTGGAGACCGGCGGGTTCGAGGTGTTGGACGTGGAGGCCCTGCGTCAGCACTATGCCCTGACCTTGCGGGCCTGGGTGCGCAGGCTCGAAGAAGACTGGGACGAAGCCGTCCGGCTCACCAGCCTGGGCCGGGCGCGGGTCTGGCGGCTTTACATGGCCTCAAGTGCCCTGGGCTTTGAAACCGGTATCACGGGCGTCAACCAGATCCTGGTCCAGCGTGCCGGCGGGGACGGGCCGCCGCTGCGCCGGACTGACTGGACCTGAGCGCTCACTACTCGCGCGGTCACTACTCTGGAAACAAAAAATGAGCCGCCCAGCCGGGTGGCTCATTTTTTGTGGACCTGCGTCCTGTTTGGTGGAGCTGAGGGGACTCGAACCCCTGACCCCCTGCATGCCATGCAGGTGCGCTACCAGCTGCGCCACAGCCCCAAACTTGTACTCCTCCGCGGTTCAGACCGCCCGAAGCAACCTGATTAGCTTAATGGAAATCTTCGCGCGGCGCCAATCGGGAGGGGCTTTTTCCTGCAATAAAAAAATCCGCCGGAATCTTTCGATTCCGGCGGATTATCCGGTGGAGCTGAGGGGACTCGAACCCCTGACCCCCTGCATGCCATGCAGGTGCGCTACCAGCTGCGCCACAGCCCCGGACCTTCGTTACTCCGCAGTCTCCCCGGAGCAACTCAAATATCTTAGACCAGCGTTTCCGAAAATTCCAAATCGGGCATATTCGGCCGGCCAGGCCCGCTATTCGGCGTCGGAAGCCGCCGTCGCCCTGGCTGACGAGTCGTCGCCCAGCTGCAGGTCAACTACCGGGCAGTCCTTCCACAGGCGCTCCAGGGCGTAGAAAACGCGGTCCTCTTCATGCTGGACGTGGATGACGATGTCCGAGTAGTCCAGCAGTACCCAGCGTCCGCCGGAGCGGCCTTCCCGGCGTACCGGACGGAGGTCCTGCTTGGAAAGTTCTTCTTCAATGCCGTCAACGATGGCGTTGACCTGGCGCTCGCTCGGCGCGGATGCGATGAGGAAAACGTCGGCCAATGCCAGGCGTTCGCTGACATCGAGGGCCACGATATCGTGGGCAATCTTGTCAGCGGCGGCTTTGGCGGCTTGGCGGGCAATGGCTATGGATGAATCTGATGCAGTCATGGGACTCCTTGTAGTTTTCTAAAGCTTCGTAAGAGGGCGTTGCCTGGTCAGCTGGAGATGCCGCTGACGATGAGGATGACGCCGGAAATAAGGGCCACGATCCCAAACGTCAGGACGAGAACCTGCATAAGCCTGAGCCGCTTCGCGCGGGCCAGGCCTGCCGTTGCCGCATCCAGCGGCTCCAGCCCATGCGCTGACCGGGCCGGGATGCGTGGCAGGTCATCGAACAGATCGTCCGGCTCCCCCCCTGGCATATCGGCCACGACCGGCTGCACGGGCACGACGCGCTTCGATTCCGCGGCCGCCTTGGCAGCAGCTTCCGCACGGGCGATAACCCGGGAACGGCCCGAAGCGGCTGCCTGTCCAGAACCCGCGGCTGGCGCCTTTGACGTAGTGGACGGCCGGCGGCCCTTGCCGCCAGGCCGGACCTTAAATCCGGGCTGGGTCACCACCGGTACATAGGAGGTCGCTGGGGGTTTCATCACAGGACGGTCGACGCCGGGCACCTGCACGAATTCCAGCGGCGTCACCATGGCCAGGTTGTCGGCGGTGGCCGGGCCCTGGGGAACGGACTGGGTGGCCACGGCCTGCGTATTTGCAGCCAGCATGGGTGCTGACACTGGCTGTGCAGGGACGCTCTGCGCGGCAGGGGCGGCCTGCTCGGCCAGCTTCTGCTTGGCCATCGCCCGGCGGTTGAGCACCGCCGCACGCTCGGCCAACGCGATCTGTTCCGCAAGAATGTCCGGATCCACCGCTTCGGGGTCCATGGAGGCGATGTGTTCCATCTTGGCCAGTTGGTTCTTGGCCTGCTCGGCAATAAGTGTGCGGGCCGCGAGTGCCTGCTCCACGCTCATGCCATCCGGGACGCCCTTGGCATTGGCCGGAACAGCGGCCTGGGCCTTTTCGGATCCGGCGGTGCCGTGGCCTGGCTTCATTGGGCCCGGCTTGGCTTGGCCTGGTTTGGCCTGACCTGGTTTGGGTTGGCTCGGCGCAGGTTGGCTTGGCAGGGGCTGCCCCATGGGGGCCGGAATGATGGGATTGGCCGACGTGACGGCCTGTTCCTTCAGCTGCTGGAGCCGTAACTGCCTGCGGGTGGGAGGGCCGCCGGCGGATAGCTGGCCCTCTTTCTCCTCAAGTTCTTTGATGGCACGGAGCGCCGCGCGGTCGCGCGCACGGATCTGCGAGGACCGCTGCGCCTGGGACTGCTCGGGGACAGAGTCCACGGGGGCGTCAGCCGCTCGCCGTTGTTTTGAGGCAGGCGAAACCTGGCCCGGGCCGTTGGACCCGGGAGCCGTGTTCTCATCTCTGGCCTGCCGCAGTTCGCGGCGGCTGCGGACGGGGGGCTGTTCCTGACTCATTGAGGACTCATTCAGTACTGGCTGGCTCGTCTGTTTGGGTAGTTCGGACGTCCTGGGGATCTGATCCCTCGGCGTACAGACCATATTTGGCGATGTATTGGACCACTCCGTCCGGCACGAGGTACCAGACGGGGTTGTTCCCGGCTACGCGGGCGCGGCAGTCCGTGGACGAGATGGCCATGGCGGGCACCTCGAGGAGGCTGACGTCTTTGCGGCCCATGCCATCAAGCACATGTCCCGGCCGTGTCACGCCGACAAAATGGGCCAGGGACCACAGCTCATCAATGTCCTTCCAGGACAGGATCTGCGCCAGTGCATCCGCACCGGTAATGAAGAACAGATCCGCATCCGGACGCTGGGTCCGGAGATCCCGCAAAGTATCAATGGTATAGGTGGGACCGGGCCGGTCAACATCCACCCTGCTGACGGTGAAGCGGGGGTTCGATGCCGTGGCGATCACCGTCATAAGGTAGCGGTGCTCAGGCTCGCTGACCTGCTTGTGCGACTTTTGCCACGGCTGTCCCGTGGGGACAAAGACCACTTCATCCAGGCCGAACTTGGCGGCCACTTCGCTGGCTGCAACAAGGTGGCCGTGGTGGATGGGATCAAACGTCCCGCCCATCACGCCCAGCCGCAGCCGCCTTTGCGCACCGTCATGGTGCAGAACACGCGAAATGTCAGTGGCCTTGGCCGTGGTCGTGCTTGTTGGGGTGCTGGCGGTGCGGATCGGCGTGCTCGTCCGTTACGGTGTGCCGGTTGCCCAGGTTGGAGTAGGAGAGCGTGACGAACATCAACACCAGAAGGATGGCGAAAATGGATATGCCGAAGACCCACGGCTCAGCCCACAGCGGAGCGAGTTCGTGTTCTCCGCCTTCGGCAACGGTCATGGCTATCTGCTGGAGCAGCATTTTCTCCCCTAAGGTTCAAGGATGTGGCAGCGGATTGTCCCGCCGTTCCGGACTTCTGTCTATATTACCGCGTTGCTACCCGCGGACCTGGCCCTCGCCCTGCACGATCCATTTAGTAGTGGTGAGCTCAGTCAGTCCCATCGGGCCGCGGGCGTGCAGCTTTTGCGTGGAGATGCCAACCTCGGCACCCAGGCCCAGCTCGCCGCCGTCGGTAAACCGCGTGGACGCGTTGACAATGACAGCGGCCGAGTCAACCTCAGCAATGAACCGCTCAGCGTTGGCGAGGTCGTTGGTGAGGATCGCCTCGGTGTGGCCGGTGGACCAGGTCCGGATGTGCTTGACGGCGTCATCCAGGCTGTCCACCATGGCCACGGCGAGGTCCAGGTCCATGTACTCGGTTCCCCAGTCCTCATCCGTTGCCGGCTCGGACTCAACGGATGAAGGAAGTGCTGCACGGACGCGCTCGTCGGCGTGGAGGGTGACTCCGGCACCACGCAGCGCGGCGGCGACGGCGGGCAGCACGGTGGACCGCGAATGGACCAGCAGGGTCTCCACGGTGTTGCAGACGCTGGGCCGCTGGGTCTTGGCGTTCAGCAGGATCTCCACCGCCATGTCCTCACTGGCAGATTCGTCGATGAAGATATGCACGTTGCCCTCGCCGGTCTCGATGACAGGCACTGCGGCGTTCAACACCACGGACTGGATCAGATCCCGGCCCCCGCGCGGAATCAGGACATCAACGCGCCCGCGGGCCCGCATCAGCGCGTTCGCGCCTTCACGGCCGTACTGGTCCACTGTCTGCACGGCATCGGCGGGCAGCCCGACGCCGTCCAGGGCTTCGCGGAGAACCTGAACCAGGGCTTCGTTGGTGGCTGCAGCGGCGGTGCCGCCACGGAGGATAACGGCGTTGCCGCTCTTCAGCGCAAGGCCGGCGATGTCCACGGTGACGTTGGGCCGGGCCTCGTAAATGGCTGCGACGACACCCATGGGAACGTTTACCTGACGCAGGCGGAGGCCATTGGGGAGGGTCTGGCCGCGGACCACGTTGCCAACCGGGTCAGGCAGGTTGGCCAGGTTCTCCAGTGCATCCACAAGTCCGGTAATGCGGGCGGCTGTCAGCGTCAGCCGGTCCAGCATGGCCAAGGAGGTGCCGTTGGCCTTGCCGGCGGCAACATCCTTGGCGTTGGCGGCCAGGATCTGGTCCTTCCGCGCCAGCAGGGCAGCGCCGATGGCGCGCAGGCCACGGTCCTTCCAGGCCCGGTTTGCCCTGGCCATCCGGCGGGCCGCGTGCCGTGAGCGATCGGCAATTGCGTGGACAGCAGCCTCGACGTCCCCCGGCGACAGCGGGACAACTGATGCAGGCGCTTCCGGGGCAGCGGGAACGGCAGTCTTGTCCCCGGAAATCGCAGCAGTGTGGTGGGTCATTGCCTCAGTCATGATCCAAGTTTAGGCGAGCCGCGGGCTCAGACCAGTACCAGGTCGTCAACGTGAACAACTTCACGGTCAAATCCGCGGCCCAGCGCCTTGCCCAGTTCCTTGGTGGACCGTCCCAGCATCTGCGGCAGTTCCGCCGCGGAGTAGTTGACGAGGCCCCGGGCAATCACCGTGCCGTCGGCACTGACCATTTCGACGGCGTCGCCCGCCTCAAAATCGCCGTCAACCGCCGAGATGCCGGCCGGAAGCAGCGAGGTGCGGCGGTGGCACACGGCCTTGACGGCGCCGTCGTCGAGAAACAGCCTGCCATGGACGGAGGCAAGGTGCGCAAGCCACAGCAACCGGACCGGCTTGCGGGCGCCATTGACCTTGAACCAGGTGCCAACGTCCTCGCCGGCCAGCGCGGCGGCGGCGTTGGCGGTGGAAGTGACCAGGGCGTGGATGCCCGAGCCGGCCGCTATGGTGGCGGCTTCCACTTTCGTGGTCATGCCGCCGGTTCCCACGCCGGCCTTTCCCGCCTTGCCGATGGTCACGCCGTCGAGGTCATGCGGACCTTCCACGAGCGCAATCCGCTTGGCGCCGTGCGACGGCGGACCGTCATACAGGGAGTCGACGTCGGAGAGCAGCACCAGCGCATCGGCGCGGACCAGGTGGGCCACCAGGGCAGCAAGGCGGTCGTTGTCACCGAAGCGGATCTCGTGCGTGGCCACGGTGTCGTTTTCGTTGACCACCGGAAGGACGCCAAGGTTGAGGAGCCGGTCCAAGGCACGGAAGGCGTTGGTGTGCTGGCTCCGGCGCATCAGGTCATCGGCGGTGAGCAGCACCTGGCTGACGGTCACGCCGTGGGCGCCGAACGCCTGGGTATAACGGGCCATGAGCAGCCCCTGGCCCACGCTGGCCGCCGCCTGTTGCGTAGCCAGGTCCCGTGGCCTCTTCGCGAGGCCCAGCGGTGCCAGGCCGGCCGCGATGGCGCCGGAGGACACCAGGATGATCTCGGTCCCGGAGTTCCGCTTGGCTGCCAGCGCATCGGCGAGGGCCGTCAGCGATTCCTCCGAGATGCCGCCTTTGATACTGGTCAGCGACGACGAGCCGACCTTAACAACAATCCTGCGGGCATCCGAGAGTACGCTGCGGTCCGCGGTCCGCTTGCGTGGGACCGCGGTGACGGCGTTACTGGTCATCTTCTGCGCCCAGTCCACTCTCCTTGACCGGCATGGCGGCGCGGCGGCTGCTGACCGATTCGGTCCAGATCCCGGCCTTGCGCTCGGCCTCGAGCTCGGCGCGGGCGGCGGCCTTGGCCTCGCGGCGTTCGACCTGCTCGTCCCGCTTCTGCCCGCGAGTGGGCCGGTCGCCGATGTCGGCGAAGCGGACGTCGGTGCCACGGGGTGCCGCCAGCAGTTCGGCACCGGCCATCATGGTGGGCTCCCAGTCGAAGACAACGCCGTCGTCCTCGCCTATCACCACGGTGTCGCCAGGCATGGCGCCCTGCTTGAACAGTTCGTTTTCGACGCCGAGCTTGGCCAGGCGGTCCGCGAGGTAGCCGATGGCTTCCTCGTTGGTGAAGTCGGTCTGCTTGACCCAGCGCACGGGCTTGTCGCCCAGGACGCGGAACAGCGGTTCGAGGTTCTTCTCCTCGCGGCGGATCTTGAAACCGGACTCGTTGACGGCGCGGGGCCGGAGGATGGGCGGCTGGACCTTCGGCGGGGCAGCGGCGAGGGTGTCACGGGCGGCCTGGACGATTTCCGCCATGGCGAAGCCCAGTTGACGGAGACCCTCGTGGCTGGTGGCCGAGATCTCGAAGACCCTGTAGCCACGGGATTCCAGTTCGGGGCGGACGAATTCAGCCATGT
Organism: Pseudarthrobacter adonitolis; assembly: GCF_055412845.1. NCBI lineage: Bacteria > Bacillati > Actinomycetota > Actinomycetes > Micrococcales > Micrococcaceae > Pseudarthrobacter > Pseudarthrobacter adonitolis. The sequence continues at coordinate 395,925 of NZ_JBVAYW010000002.1, forward strand.
CCTTGCCGTCCGGGAGGTCCACCTTGTTCAGGGCCACCAGGCGCGGGCGGTGATTCAGCGGGACCACCTCACCGTCGGTACCCGCGTAGCTCATGTCCACGGCGTACTTTTCCAGTTCGGCCTCGATGATGGCCAGGTCTGAGAGCGGGTCGCGGTCCGATTCAAGCGTGCCGCAGTCCAGCACGTGCACCAGGGCGGCGCAGCGCTCCACGTGGCGCAGGAAGTGGTGGCCAAGCCCCTTGCCTTCGCTGGCGCCCTCGATGAGGCCCGGGACATCGGCAATGGTGAAGCGGACATCGCCGGACTGGACAACACCCAGGTTCGGGATCAGCGTGGTGAAGGGGTAGTCGGCGATTTTGGGCCGCGCGGCGGACATGGCCGCGATCAGGCTGGATTTGCCGGCAGAGGGGAAACCCACCAGCGCGATGTCGGCGATGGACTTCAGTTCCAGTACAACGTCGCTGGCATCACCCTCGATGCCAAGGAGCGCGAACCCCGGGGCACGGCGCTTCTGCGAGGACAGCGAGGCATTGCCCAGGCCGCCAAGGCCGCCGGCGGCCGCCACATATTCGGCGCCTTCGCCGACAAGGTCAGCCAGGACTGTGCCGTCCTTGGCCTTGACCACGGTGCCGTCGGGCACGGGGAGGATGAGGGTCTCACCGCTTTTGCCGCCGCGCCAGTCGCCCATGCCCGGTCCACCGTTGGTGGCGTGGCGGTGCGGGGCGTGGTGGTAGTCAAGCAGCGTGGTGGTCTGGTGATCAACGCGCAGGATGACGTCGCCGCCGTCGCCGCCGTTGCCGCCGTCGGGACCGCCCAGGGGCTTGAACTTCTCCCGGTGGACAGAGACACAGCCGTGGCCGCCGGTACCGCCGGATACGTGCAGTACTACCCGGTCTACAAAGCTCGCCACGTGGATCTCCTCAGTGCTGATTCCTGTACGCCCAAAGGCGACAAAACGATTGTAATGCGGTTAAAAGAACAGTGGAGCGGACCAAATGGCCCGCTCCACCGCTTCAGAACTATTTGTTACTCTGCAGCTGCAGCAGCAACGATGTTAACAACGCGGCGACCGCGGCGGGTGCCGAACTCGACGGCTCCCGGGGCCAGTGCGAACAGTGTGTCGTCGCCGCCACGGCCAACGCCGGCGCCCGGGTGGAAGTGGGTGCCACGCTGGCGGACGATGATCTCGCCTGCGGAAACTACCTGACCGCCGAAGCGCTTGACGCCGAGGTACTGGGCGTTGGAGTCACGACCGTTGCGAGTGGAACTCGCGCCTTTTTTATGTGCCATTTGAAATGCCTGCCTTTAAATTCTGGGGAATCTGCTGAAGAACCTGAACGCTAACGAAGAGTTACTTGATACCCGTGATCTTGACCTTGGTCAATTCCTGACGGTGACCCTGGCGCTTCTTGTAACCGGTCTTGTTCTTGAACTTCTGGATGACGATCTTCGGACCACGGAGGTCTTCGAGGATCTCAGCCGTAACCGTTACCTTGGCCAGGTCCGCAGCAGCAGAGGTGACTTTGTCACCGTCTACCAGGAGCAGTGCGGGCAGCTCAAAGGTGCTGCCGGCTCCACCGGGGACGCGGTTCAGGGTAACGAAGTCTCCAACGGAAACCTTCTCTTGGCGGCCGCCTGCGCGGACAATCGCGTACACCACTTGGGAACTCACTTCTCTCGACGTTTATTACTAAATTTGCGTGCTGAACCCGTTTCCATAATTGGCTGGGTTCTCGCTGTGCCTCAACGCCGTGGGGTCGTAACCCAAGTGTTGGCGTAAGCACCGAAGATCTAGAATACGCTAATTTTGCCTTCGGCCGCAAATGAGGCTGGTTACGGTCGGTTGTCTGTGATAGGACCCACAAGCAGGTACTGCACTGACAATCCAAAACCGTGCCTGACTATCCTACAGGCCGCGCGGGCCTGAGACTGTCAGGAGTGAATTCGCGGCGCGTCGAAGAATTCCACTTCGAACCGGCATGACTGCCTGAACGCCACAAGCATCGCCGCCCGTTCATCCGCGGAAGCGCTCCGGCCGGCCTCGTCAGCCATGGCGACGGCGTCGCGGGTGGCCTGTGCGAAGTCCTCGTCAGCATAGGCCCGCAGCCAGTCGGCGTAAGGGTGCGCTGCAGGGGCACCGGCAGCCAGGAACTCCGCGTGGAGGGTCTGTCCCACGTCGGCGTACAACCAGAAGCACGGCAGCACCGCCGCCACGAGGACCGCGTAGCTTCCGGATGCCGAGGCCGCCAGCAGGTGGTCCACGTAGGACTTGGTGACAGGTCCAAGGGCGGATTCCACTGCTCTGGTGCTCAGCCACGTGCGGTGCAGTTCGGATTCGACCTCAAGGCATTGCTGGGCCGACTTTGCCCAGAACAGCTGCGCGGCTTCCGTGGGCGCCAGCGCACTGGCCCGGGCAAGGACACGCGAATAGCCGTTGAGATAGATGGCGTCCTGAGCGAGGTAATAGGCGAACTGTTCCTCAGCCAACGTGCCGGCCCCCAGGTCGCGAATGAAATCCAGCCCATAGATGGCCTCAAGATCCGGCTCCGACGCCCGACGCAGCGTGTGTGCAAATTCGCCGACTGCCGGAACCCGCTGCATGTGGTGGAAGTGGTTGATTGGGCCGTTGCCTCCGCCCACCTCCAGCTGGGCAGAGGTCTGCAGCGCACCAACCAGCCATGGCTTAACCTTCCGCAGTGCGGCCTCCCAGTCCCCCAGCCTTGCCTGAGCCGTAGCCATGGCCGACGACAGCGAGCAGCCGGTGCCGTGGCTGTTGCGGGTGGGAATCCTGTCCCCGCTCACTTCCACCACCTCCTGGGTGAGCAGCCCAGTGGTGTTGACCAGGGCATCCGGGCACGCACCGCCGTCGAGATGGCCGCCCTTGACCAGGACGGTGGCACCGGTCGCGGCGGACAATTGCTCCCCTTGCCCGAGCGCATCAAGCCAGTCCCGCGCCTGCGGCTCCCCCACCAGGATGGCCAATTCGGCCAGGTTGGGGGTGATCAGGTCCGCGAGCGGGAGCAGCCCCCTCAGGGCCGCCTCGGCAGACTCCTGCAGCAGCCGGTCTCCGCTCGTGGCCACCATCACCGGATCAAGAACGACGACGGCGGGACGCACCTTTTCCAGCCAGTCCCGGACCACGCCAATCACCGCAGCGTCGCCCAACATGCCGATCTTGACCGCGTCGATGGTGATGTCGTCGCTGATGGCATCGAGCTGCTGGCGCAGGAAGGACGCCGGCGGGACGTGAACCGCCTGGACCCCCTGTGTGTTTTGGACCGTCAGGGCGGTGATGGCCGCCATCCCGTAGCCGCCAAGCGCCGCAATGCTTTTGAGGTCGGCCTGGACGCCTGCGCCACCTGACGGGTCCGATCCGGCAATGGACAGCACCCGCGGAACGTCACGCAGCACCTTGACCGCAGAAGAGCGGCCTGGTGCGGGCCGGAGCCCAGCGGGGGTTGCCGTAGTCAGGGGTGTTGCAGGAGGAAGGACAGAAGTTGAAGCCAAAGGAGGACATCCCTTCGCCGGTGCTAACCGGACAGGTTCAACGGGTGTGGATCTCAGCCGGCTCTCTGCGCGGCACCCCGTGTCAGTCACCAGCCTAGCGTTCCTCAGGACTTAACGCCGGACGCCCGGACGCAGCCTGTGATTCACAGACACGTCCGGGCGCCGTTGTAGTGGCTTGCCCTACTGTTTGGTCAGAGCTCCGAGGCCGGAACCCCTACGCCCAGGATGATGGGCGCGTTGGTGGCCGCCGGCTTGTCAGCCACGGGAGCCTTGACGGACTCCGGGGCCTTGGCGGCGTGGGTGTGTCCGGCGGCAGCCGCCGGAGCGGCTGCGTGATGCTCCACGGACGTGGCGTTGGCTGCGCCCTGGGCACGGCTGGCACTCCGGTTCCGACGGGGTCGGCGGGCGGGGGGCTGCTTGGTGTGGTCGGAGTAGTCCTTCTCCGCCACAGCGGGCTGCTGATGACGGACAGGTTCGGCCGGCTGGCTTTCAGTTGCCCGGGCTGCCGCCGGCGTGCTTTCCGCTACAGGGGCCGGCTCGCCAAGGTGGGCGAAGGCCTCTGCGAGGCGGTCAAGTGTCAGGGCAGGTGCGTGCGGCTGGTCCTCGTGGTGCTGCACGAACGGCAGCACCACCTGCTCGCCGCCAAACGTCAGTACAGCGGCCGGGCGGCCGTTGGAGTCCGTCTCGGACCGCTCAGCCGGAGCCGGCACCGGCGCAGCGGGAGTCTGGCCCGCGGCAGCTGATGCGTGAGCCACTTCGTCGTCGTGCATGTGCGCAGCGTGGGCTGCGGCCGCAATGTTCGCAAGCGCTGCCCGCGTGGCCTCAGCCTTGGCATGGCGTTCGGCATCACTGGGTTCCGGGTGGACCGTATGGATCTGCATCGGAGCTGCCGGCGCCGTTTCCAGCGGCTGGCCGCCCCGTCCGCGGCGGCGCTTCCGGTCAGTGCGGCCACCCGGCTGGCTGTCCGGGCGCTGGCTGTCCGTGCGCTGGCTGTCCGTGCGCTGGCTGTCCGTGCGCTGGCTGTCCGGGCGGTGATCCGCACGCTGCACGTGGTGCTCTGCGGCTACGGTGTTGGCGCGGCGGTGCTCCACGGGGTCGTCGTGGGTGACGATTCCGCGGCCTGCACAGGTTTCACACTGCTCCCCGAAGACTTCCAGGAGCCCGGTGCCCATGCGCTTGCGCGTCATCTGCACAAGGCCCAGCGAGGTCACTTCGGCCACCTGGTGCTTTGTCCGGTCGCGGCCTAAGCACTCCACCATGCGGCGCAGGACCAGGTCGCGGTTGGATTCGAGGACCATGTCGATGAAGTCGATAACGATGATGCCGCCGATGTCGCGGAGCCGGAGCTGCCGGACCACTTCTTCAGCTGCCTCGAGGTTGTTCTTGGTGACGGTCTCCTCGAGGTTGCCGCCGCTGCCGGTGAACTTGCCGGTGTTGACGTCCACCACGGTCATGGCTTCGGTGCGGTCGATGACCAGCGAACCGCCCGAGGGCAGGAAGACCTTGCGTTCCAGGGCCTTGTGGATCTGCTCATCGATCCGCCACGCAGCGAAGATGTCCTGGTCCTTGGTCCACTTTTCCAGGCGGCCCACGAGGTCCGGGGCAACGTAGGTGACGTAGGCCTCGATGGTGTCCCAAGCCTCTTCACCGGAGACGATCAGCTTGGAGAAGTCCTCGTTGAAGACGTCACGGACCACCTTGATGGTGAGGTCAGGTTCGCCGTAGAGCAGCTCCGGGGCGAGGATCTTGGTGGACGTGGACTGGCTTTCGATGCCCTCCCACTGCGCGCGCAGCCGGTTGATGTCGTGCGTGAGCTCCTCTTCCGAGGCGCCCTCGGCAGCGGTGCGGACGATAACGCCGGCGTGCTCCGGGAGGCGGTCCTTGAGGATGCGCTTGAGACGGTTGCGCTCGACGTCGGGCAGTTTGCGGGAGATGCCGGTCATGGAGCCGCCGGGCACATAGACGAGGTAGCGGCCGGGCAGCGAGATCTGGCTGGTCAGGCGTGCACCCTTGTGGCCCACGGGATCCTTGGTGACCTGGACCAGGACGGTGTCGCCGGACTTGAGCGCGTTTTCGATCCGGCGCTGCTTGCCTTCGAGGTTGACGGCTTCCCAGTTCACTTCACCGGCGTAGAGGACGGCGTTGCGGCCGCGTCCGATGTCAACAAACGCTGCTTCCATGGACGGCAGGACGTTCTGCACCTTGCCGAGGTAGACGTTGCCGATCAGGGAGTCCTGCTGCGTCTTGGAGACAAAGTGTTCGGCCAGGACGCCGTCTTCGAGGACGCCGATCTGGATTCTGTCGTCGCGCTGGCGAACGATCATCTGCCGGTCAACTGATTCACGACGGGCCAGGAACTCGGCCTCGGTGATGACGGTGCGGCGGCGGCCGGTGTCGCGGGATTCGCGGCGGCGCTGCTTCTTGGCTTCGAGGCGGGTGGAGCCCTTAACGGACGTGACGCGGTTGTTGACAGGCGCCTCGGTCGCGGCGCGCGGCGCGCGAACGCGGGTCACCGTGTTGGGCGGGTCGTCGCCTTCTCCTCCGGTCAGTTCCAGATCCTGGTCGCCACGGCGGCGGCGCCGACGACGACGGGACGTCACTCCCTCATCGGCCTGCCCAGCGGATTCCTCATCAGTTTCTTCGGCTGCGCCGTCGTCGCCTTCGATATCGCCGTCGGCATCACTTTCGCCTGTGCGGCTGCGTCCGCGGCGACCACGGCTGCGGCGCCTGCGGCGGCCGTTGGCGTCGTCCGCTTCGCCGTCTTCGGCGTCGTCCTCTTCCGGCTCTTCAACCACGGCGGCGGCCGGTGCGGGGCGGACCACTGTGCTGAGGTCAGGGGCCTGGAAAAGCACCGACGTGGTGGACGCCGGCTCGAGGAACAGTGAACTGAACGGGCTGGCAGGCTCAGCAGCAGCAGCCGGCTCTTCAGCAGGCGCGGCGGCAGTGTTGACGGGGGCGACGGCGGCGGTTGCTGCGGGCGCGGCGGCCTCCGCGGCTGCGACTTCCTCTGCTTCCGGGGCCGGCGTTGCTGCGGTTTCACGGGCCGGCTGCTCCTCAGGAGCTGTTTGTCCTACGGCCGCGGGAGCGACGTCGGGGGCCGAGGTTTTGCGCGTGGCCACGCGACGCCGGCGGACAGGCTTGGTCTCCGCTGCAGCTTCAGGGGCTGCGGCTTCGCCCGCGGGTTCCACGGCGGCGGGTTCTACGGCGGTCTCGGCAACAATGGCAGGTGCTTTTGTGGCTGCAACAGCGAACGCCGGCAACGGTTCGGCGGTGTCCACCTTCTTACGTGCGCGGGTCCGGCGAACCGGCGCCTTGGGCTCCGGTGCGACGCCCTCAGCAGCGTCAGTCACTGGTGCGGCCTCTGCGGCTTTCGGCGCTGCCTTCCGACGCGTCCGGGTGGCCTTCTTGGGCGCTTCCGCAGCCTCGGCGGCGGCTTCATCGTTAACGGCTGGTGCTTGTTCGTTTTCCATATGTGGCAACACTCCTGCCCCTGACGTACCGCCACATCCGGCACCCATTGGGGCACATATTGTCAAAACCCGCAGGCGTTGACAGAAGTCAAGTGGATACTCCCAGGTTCGCACCGATAGAGGGGTGCGGCAGCCCGTGGGAGCCGTCGGCTGTGTCCTGAAACCCGTTGTTCTACACGCCACAACCAGGTGCCGACCAATGGAATTGCGGGAAGCCGGATTAGAGAATCCGAAGCCTGCCCTGCTCATCATTGGCGGTCTTGAAACAAGCCACCGGACCGGAGTCCGAATGTGGGTCGGCCTCCAGCCATGTTTATTCTCTCACACCCGGGCTGAAAGACGGCGGAACCAAGGGCAGCGGATCAGTCCGTGAGGGCGCTGGCTGAATGCTGCTTCCAGTCACCGGGGTTACAATCGGGCAAGGAGCACCCGAAGCAAAGGACGCCACCATGCCCAGCATTTCCCACGGCACCGACACGCCGGCAGCCTCCCCTGCGGCCCAGCCGTTGCCCGCCAGGCCCGGGACTGTGCCGCCGATGGCGCGTAACCGGCCGCTCGGCTGGCTGATGGTCATCACCGGCGCCATCGGCTGGCTGGCTTCAGGGGCTCTGGTCCTGGAAAAGCTCGCCGTCCTCGAGGATCCGAATCACGTAACGGCCTGCGACGTTAATCCTTGGATCTCCTGCGGCCAGGTCATGCAGACCTGGCAGAGCTCGGCGTTCGGGTTCCCCAACATGTTTATTGGCATCGTCGCGTTCGCCGTCGTCATCACCGCGGGCATGGCCCTGCTGTCCGGCGCCACGTTCGCCCGCTGGTACTGGGCAGGGCTCCAGGCCGGCGTCACGCTCGGGTTCGCGTTTGTGGTGTGGCTCTGGTCGCAGGCACTTTACGACATCCACGTCCTGTGCCCGTTCTGCATGATCGTCTGGGCCGCGATGATCCCGCTCTTCGTCTGGGTAACCATCCGCAACGTCGTCCACGGCATCATCCCCGTCCCGTCAGGGGCGGCACGTGTGCTGGGCGAATCAGGCTGGATCATCACCGCGTTGCTGTACGTGGCAGTCATCGCCAGCATCTTCTTCGCGTTCATCCAGGTGTTTGCCGGAACCTCGGGCTTCTAACGCGAGCCCCGCACAAAAGGCGCGAACTGGCACCTAATACCCTCAGATCTCGGATTTGAGGGCATTACGTGCCAGTTCGCGCCTGTACTTGGTGGATGCAGGACCTAGTCTTGGAACCAGATCTTGATTTCGCGCTCGGCCGAGTCCACGGAGTCGGAGCCGTGGACCAGGTTCTGCTGGACCTTCAGGCCCCAGTCGCGGCCGAAGTCGCCGCGGATGGTGCCGGGGGCGGCAGTGGTGGGATCGGTGGTGCCGGCCAGGGACCGGAAGCCTTCAATGACGCGGTGGCCTTCGAAGATCGCTGCCACGACCGGGCCGCTGAGCATAAATTCAACGAGGGGCTCGTAGAACGGCTTGCCCACGTGCTCTTCGTAGTGCTGCTCCAGCAGTTCCCGGCTGGCCTCAACCTTCTTCAGTTCCCTGAGGGTGTAGCCTTTGGCCTCAATGCGGCCCAGGATGGCGCCGCTGAGGTTGCGGGCAACGCCGTCGGGCTTGATCAGTACCAAGGTGCGCTCGATGGTCATGGCTGCTCCAATGCGTAAGGGGTGGGTTTCGGGACAATTCTACGAGGATTCCGGGTGCGCCGCGTTCCAGTCGGCCTGTTCGCGTTCGCGCTGGGCGGCCTCGGAGTCAATCCTGATGCCGGTGCGGATTCCGTACCACCATGCCAGGCCGAACAGCGCGCCAACCAGGAACATCATGGGCTCAACGATGCCCGTCAGGATCAGCACAATCTGCAGGATCCAGCCCAGCCCTACGCCCCACGGCTTGGACAGCACAGCGCAGGCAAGGACCATCACGACGCTCAGCGCGATACCGATCCCCAGGATCAGCGCCGGCGGAAACTCACCGCGCTTGAGTCCAAAGACTGCCAGCGTTGCGAAGAACACCACAAACGCCTCAAGCAGCAGGACGGTGGAGGCAAACATCACCTTGGTGGACCGGCGCTTCTTGGGCATTCCCGGGCGCCATTCACGCTGGGCTTTGGTCAGCTTGGCCACCGCTAGGCCTCCGTCTTTCCGAGCAGGATCCGGGCTTCCGCCACCAGGGTGATGGACCCCGTGACCAGGACGCCGCCGGAGAGGTCATCGTTGGCTTCGGCGCGTTCAACGGCCCATTCCAGGGCGTCGTCGAGTTTCTCCGCGATGTGGATGTTGTCTTCCCCGAAGCCCATCTCCACGGCCAGTTCGGCCAGTTCGGCCGCGGGCACTGCCCGTGGCGAGTTGGACTGGGTGAAGCAGTATTCCTGGGCGATGTCGCCCAAGGATTCCTTGAGCTGGCGCAGGATCTCTTCGGCGTCCTTCTCCTTCAGGACTCCCACTACCGGCACCAGCCGGGTGAAAGTGAAGGCCTCCTGGATGGCCTCGGCCGAGACCCTGATGCCGTCCGGGTTGTGGGCCGCGTCCACGATGATGGTGGGCGCTGTCCGGACCACCTCAAGGCGCCCCGGGGACGTGACGGACGCGAAGGCTTCCTGGAGCACCTCGGCGTCAAGTTCCTTTTCGCCGCCAAAGAAGGCCTCGAGGGCTGCCACGGCCACTGCGGCGTTCTGGGCCTGGTGCGCGCCGTGCAGCGGCAGCAGCAGTTCCGGGTACCGGCCGGCGATGCCCTGGATGCTCACCACCTGGCCGCCCACGGCAACCGTCCGGGATTCGACGCCGAACTCCACGCCTTCAAACCGGAACGGGACTGCCACGTCTTTGGCTTTCTCGAGCAGCACCTGCGCAGCATCAACGGGCTGCGAGGCACTGACGAGGTAACCGCCGGGCTTGATGATGCCGGCCTTCTCGTAGGCAATGTCTTCGGTGGTATCGCCCAGCAGGTCGGTGTGGTCCAGGGAGATGGGGGTGACCACCGAAACCAGGCCGTCGCCCACGTTGGTGGCATCGGTGATGCCGCCCAGTCCCACCTCGATCACGGCCACGTTGACGGGCTGGTCCGCGAAGATCGCGAAGCCCAGGATGGTCAGGCACTCGAAGTACGTGAGCCGGGGCTCCCCCGCAGCGGTAAGTTCGTCGTCGACGATCTGCAGGTACGGGCGGATCTCGTCCCAGATCCGGACGAACGTTTCGTCAGAGACGGGGTGGCCATCGATGCTGATGCGCTCGGTGACCTTGGACAGGTGCGGGCTGGTGTAGCGGCCGGTGCTCAGGCCGTGCGCGCGTAGACCGGCCTCAATCATCCGGGCGGTGGAAGTCTTGCCGTTGGTGCCTGTCACGTGGATGATCGGAAACGCCTTGTTGGGCTCCCCCAGCACGTCCATGGCCCGGAACAGCGGCGCGAGACGCGGCTCCATCTTGTTTTCCGGTGCACGCCCCAGCAGCTCGGCGTACACACTCTCTACGGAGAATTCGTCAGTCATTGCTCAGGCCTCTGCTTTTTCGACGGTGATGCATGGTTCGCCTGACTCAGCCGGAACGGTGGCCAGCTCCAGGGTCAGGGTTTCGGTCTTGACCAGCCCGGCGTTGGCCAGCAGTGCGTCGATCACGGTGGGAACGGCCGTGACGGTGGTCCGGATCCGGTCGCTCACGTTCAGTCCGGCGTCCTTGCGTGCCTGCTGGATGGCGCGGACCGTGTCGCGTGCAGTCCCTTCGGCCTCAAGTTCGGGCGTGACCTCGGTATTGAGCACCACAAAGCCGCCGCCCGGCAGGACTGCTGCTGAAGCAGATCCGCCGTCGGACTCTGCCACCACTGTCTCCAGGGTGTACTCCTGGGGTTCCAGCTCCAGGCCTCCGGCGATGACCACTCCAGCATCGGAAACCGACCAGTCACCGGACTTGGAGCCCTTGATGGCCTGCTGGACGTTCTTCCCCAGGCGCGGGCCCGCTGCTCGGGCGTAGACCACGAGCTTCTGCTCGATGCCGAACTCCTCCGGGGAGGCGCTGTCGGCGTCGAGCAGGCGGACGGAACGGATGTTCAGTTCGTCGGCGACGACGACGGCGAAGCCTCCCAGCGCATCCGCGCCGGGTGCCACAACGGTCAGTTCCTGCAACGGCAGCCGCACGCGCAGGTTGGCGGCCTTGCGCAGTGAAGATCCGGTGGAGCAGATCTGCTGCACGCGGTCCATCGCTTCCACCAGCGAAGCGTTGGCCGGGAACAGGTCAGCGTCCGGCCAGTCAGCCAAGTGCACGGAGCGACCGCCGGTGAGGCCCCGCCAGATCTCCTCGGATACCAGCGGCAGCAGCGAGGCGGCCACGCGGGACACGGTTTCCAGCGCTGTGTAGAGCGCGTCGAAGGCGTCAACGCTCTCGTCAAAGAAGCGCTGGCGGCTGCGGCGGACATACCAGTTGGTGAGCATGTCCAGGTAGCTGCGGAGCTCGTCGCAGGCGCCGGAGATGTCGTAGCTGTCCAACTGTGCGGTCATGTTGCGGACCAGGTCGCCGGTGTTGGCCAGCAGGTACTGGTCAAGGGTGTCGGCGTAGCCGTCGTAGCGGAGCTTCGCGTCGTAACCCTTACCGCCGTCGGCGGCGTTGGTGTAGAGCGTAAAGAAGCTGTACACGTTCCACAGCGGCAGGATGACCTGGCGGACGCCGTCGCGGATTCCCTGTTCGGTAACCACCAGGTTGCCGCCGCGCAGGATGGGGCTGGACATCAGGAACCAGCGCATGGCGTCGGAACCGTCGCGGTCCAGGACCTCGGAGACGTCCGGGTAGTTGCGCAGGCTCTTGGACATCTTCTGCCCGTCCGAGCCCAGCACGATGCCGTGGCTGATGACGTTCCGGAAGGCCGGACGGTCGAACAGTGCCGTGGACAGGATGTGCAACATGTAGAACCAGCCGCGGGTCTGGCCGATGTACTCCACGATGAAGTCCGCCGGGTTGTGCGTGTCGAACCAGGCTTCGTTATGGAAGGGGTAGTGGACCTGGCCGTACGGCATGGAGCCGGAGTCGAACCAGACGTCCAGGACGTCCTCGACGCGGCGCATCACGGACTGGCCCTCTTCGGGGGTCCGGGGGTCGTCCGGGTTGGGGCGGGTCAGTTCGTCGATGAACGGGCGGTGCAGGTCAACCTGGCCGGCCTTGTTCAGCGGCAGGCGGCCGAAGTCGGCCTCGATTTCGGCGAGGGAGCCGTAGACGTCGGTGCGCGGGTACTCGGGGTCGCTGGACTGCCACACCGGGATGGGGCTGCCCCAGTAGCGGTTGCGGCTGATGGACCAGTCGCGGGCGTTGGCCAGCCACTTGCCGAACTGGCCGTCCTTGACGTTGCCGGGGATCCAGTTGATCTCCTGGTTCAGTTCGGACATGCGGTCCTTGAACTTGGTGACTTCCACGTACCAGGAGGACACGGCGCGGTAAATCAGGGGGTTGCGACAGCGCCAGCAGTGCGGGTAGCTGTGCTCGTAGCTTGCTTGGCGGACCAGGCGACCCTGGGCCCGCAGCACCTGAGTGATGGGCTTGTTGGCCTCGAACACCTGCAGGCCCACGATGTCGTGGAGGTCGCCATGGCTGAACAGCGGCAGGAAATTGGCGCCCTCATCCACGGACAGGACGACCGGTATGCCGGCCTCTTCACAGACCTTCTGGTCATCTTCACCGTAGGCAGGGGCTTGGTGGACGATGCCGGTGCCGTCGGTGGTGGTGACGTAGTCGGCCACGAGGAAGCGCCAGGCGTTCTGGGTGCCGTACTTTTCATCGTCGCTGAAGTCGTTCCACAGCGGCTGGTACGCCAGGCCCGCAAGTTCCGCGCCGGTGTGGGTTGACGTGACGGCGGCCTCGGCGGAATCCACATCCTCATAGCCCAGATCCTTGGCGTACGCAGCCAGCAGGTCAGCGGCCAACAGGAAACTGCCGGTGACCGGTGCGTCCGGCGAACCAGCCTTGACGCCGTTGGGTCCTGCGGGCAGCACAGCGTAGGTGATGGAAGGCCCGACGGCGAGCGCCAGGTTGGTGGGCAGCGTCCAGGGCGTGGTGGTCCAGGCGAGCGCCTGCACGCCGGCCAACTGTTGGGACAGTTCAGACTCCCCCGCTGTGATGGGGAACGTCACCGTGACGGTCTGGTCCTGGCGGTTCTTGTAGACGTCGTCGTCCATGCGCAGCTCATGGTTGGACAGCGGCGTCTCGTCCTTCCAGCAGTACGGGAGCACGCGGTACCCGTTATACGTCAGGCCTTTTTCGTGCAGCTGCTTGAACGCCCAGAGGACCGACTCCATGTACTCGACGTTGAGGGTTTTGTAGTCGTTGTCGAAGTCAACCCAGCGGGCCTGCCGGGTAACGTAGCTCTTCCACTCATCGGCGTACTTCATCACGGAGGCACGGCAGGCGTCGTTGAACTTGTCGATGCCCATGGTCTCGATCTGGGTCTTGTCCGTCATGCCCAGCTGCTTCATGGCTTCCAGTTCAGCCGGGAGGCCGTGGGTGTCCCAGCCGAAGCGGCGTTCCACACGGCGGCCGCGCTGGGTCTGGTAGCGGCCCACGAGGTCCTTGGCGTACCCGGTCAGGAGGTGGCCGTAGTGCGGCAGTCCGTTGGCGAAGGGAGGGCCGTCGTAGAAGACGAATTCGTTGCTGCCGGGCTGCCCACCGGGGGCGTCGGCGCTGCGCTGGTCGATGCTGGCCTGGAAGGTGCCGTCCTGGTCCCAGTACTTCAGGATGCGCTCTTCGATCTCCGGGAACTTCACGGAGTGGGAGACACCAGCGGCAGCGCCGCTCGAAACAGCAGCCGAAGGGGAGGCTGAGGCTTTGGGGTAATACGTCATTCTCGACATCCTGGGTTGAGCTGGTGAACCGTTCAGCCGTTGCTGAATGGTTCCGTTCAGGATGCGAGGACGGCTCCTGTACAGTCCTGGGACTGCACGCTTACCGCGGTACCACCTCACTTACCGGCACTCCGCCATGCTCCGGGGGAGCTGTTGTTGCGCCGGCCGCTCATTACTGCTGTGACGGGCTTACCCGTCCGGTTCTACTGACACCGGCTGCCAGATGCCTGGCGGTCAGTGCGTTCTTCCGGAAGCTCACCGGTGATAGCCGGGTCGTAGCCACCTTCGAGTCTACTATCGCCGGGCTGCCCACCGCCATTCCCGGACGCACGGGGTGCCCATTGCCTAGACTCGGAGCCATGACTTCCGCCCACGGCTCCGCAGCCATGCCGCCGCAGAACACAGCGGCCACGGCCGGGCAAGCGCGTCTGGCCACACCGGACCGTCCGGTGCCCGGTCCGAAGGCGCCTCGGGCAAGTAAGTTCCTTACGGCGGCCTGCCGCTGGCTGGCGCTCCTGCCCACGTTGCCGGTGCTGGTCCTGTCAGTGCTCCGGGCAGTCCCGGTCGAATGGCCGGTGCTCGCAGTCCAGCTGCTGTCTTTCACACCGTGGCTGGCGGTTCCCGCTGCAGTGGCCGTGGCCCTGGCGGCTGTGGAGCGGAGCAGGTGGCTGCAGTTGTCCGCCGGAGTGCTGCTGCTGTGCCAGGCGTTCTGGCTTTTCCCTTTGGACACAACGCGTCCTGCTGCTGCGTCGGCTGGCGCCACCGTGCCGCTGACGGTCATGAACATCAATTCCGAGTTCGGCGAGGCCGACACCGCCGGGATCGTTCGTCTTGTCAGGGATAACGGCGTGGCGCTGCTGGCGGTCCAGGAACACACGCAAGGGCTTCAGGACAGACTTTCCGCGGCTGGCCTGGACGGGGTGCTGCCATACCGGATCAGCGAACCGACTAACGACGCCGGTGGCAGCGCCGTGTACTCGCGCTACCCGATGGAACTGGTGGGCCATGTTCCGGACACGCCGTTCAGGATGCCGACCGTCCGCCTGATGGCTGAGGAGTACGGCGCGGTGGCCGTGCTGGAAGTGACCAACGTCCATGTGCTGCCGCCCGTGGATGTCAGGGTTGCCCAGTGGCGAAGCGACCTGGCGGCGGTGGGCAGGGTGGCTGAACGGCCGGGTAACCGGCTGCTGATCGGTGACTTCAACGCTACGTATGACCACTCCGAGTTCCGGGCGCTCCTTCGTACGGGCACGGACGGTCCGGGACTGGTTGATGTTGGGACAGCGTCCGGGTCCCGTCTCACGCCCACCTGGCCCATGGAAGGTCCGCTGCTGCCCGGGATCACGATCGACCATCTGGTCACCTCACCGCAGGTGGGGAGCGCCGGTTACCAGGTCCGGCGGGTTCCGGGAACGGACCACGCGGCCGTCTTGGCCACCCTCGCCATACCGGCCGGCTAGGCACGCCGTGAGGAAGTTCCGCCGATCAGCCGCAGCGGATCAGTTCACCCCTTGCGGATCAGCTTGTGGTTGGCCGCCTGGGCAACGGGCCGGATCACGATCTGGTCCAGGTTGACGTGGTGCGGCGCGCTGACGGCATAGCGCACCACGTCCGCGACGTCGTCCGCGGTCAGCGGCTTCTCAACGCCTTGGTAGATCTTCTCAGCAGCGCCCTTGTCGCCGAGCCGGTTCCGGGCGAACTCCTCGGTGCGGACCAGTCCTGGGGCCACTTCGATGACGCGGATGTTGTGCTCCGCCTCTTCCAGCCGGAGGGCGCCGGTCAGTGCGTGCTGGGCAAACTTGGCGGCGTTGTAGCCGCTGCCGCCCTCGTAGGCAACGAGTCCGGCGGTCGATGTCAGGTTCAGGACGGTACCTTCGCCGTTGGCGCGGAGCATCGGCAGGAACGCGCGGGTGAGCTTCATGGTGCCGAGGACGTTGACCCGGTACATCCATTCCCAGTCCTCGGTGTTGGCAGCGCCCACCAGGTCAGCGCCCCGCGCCCCGCCGGCGATGTTGATGAGTGTCGCCACACCGCCCGCTTCGGTGACGCGGGCAAGCAGCCTGGCGACGTCGTCGTCCTCGGTAATGTCGGCCGGAATTCCGACGGCGCCTGTTTCAGCTTCCAGCGCGGCCAGCCGTTCGGCGCGGCGTGCCACAGCGAACACCGTCCAGCCTTCCGCCCGCAATGCCCGCACGGTCGCCTCGCCGATCCCGGTGCTGGCCCCGGTAACCACCGCGGCCTTGTTCTGGTGCGAATCGTTTTGTGCTGCCTGGTTCTGTGCCGTCGCATTGCGTGGATCCTCAGTCATGGCACCACACTAACGGCAGCGCAGCTACCGGTGCTTGAGGATGAACTCGAGTAACACCCGTGCGTGCTTCACCTCAGGATCCCGCGCTCCGTAAAGGAGAGTCACCCCGGCTGTGGGTGGCCGCCAGGTCCAGAAGCGTGACAACGGCGCGGTTGCTCGCCAGCTCCTGCCGGTACTTCAGCCTGCTCAAGCGCTCCTTCATGTGCCCGAATTCCTGCCGCAGCGGCGCTGAAGGCGCAACGTCCTTCAGCCAGAGGTCGAACTGGGCGTCGGCCCTGCTGACCCCGCGCGGCCACAGCCTGTCCATCAGAACCCGGCAGCCGTCGTCGTCAGCGGGTGCGTCATAGATGCGATTGATCCCAAAAGATTCCGCGGTTGTGCCCATCTCCCGCATGCTGCGGCAGGCCGCGTCACCGGAACATGAAACAATTGCAAGATGGCTGAAGACACTCAGGGTACAGACACGCCCTCCACCGCCCCTATCAACGTTCCGGACAAGCCCGCCCTTGAGGGGCTCGAAGCTGCCCTCACGCAGCGCTGGCTTGCCGAAGGGACCTACAAGTTCAACCCGGACACCACCCGGGAGCAGGTCTATTCGATCGACACTCCCCCGCCCACCGCATCGGGCTCCCTGCACGTGGGGCACATGTTCTCCTTCACGCAGACGGATGTGCTGGCCCGCTACCAGCGCATGATCGGCAAGAACGTGTTCTACCCGATGGGCTGGGATGACAACGGCCTGCCCACCGAGCGCCGCGTGCAGAACTATTACGGCGTGCGCTGCGACCCGGCCATCCCGTACGACGCCGGCTACCGCGCCCCGGCAGAGCCCGCCAAGAACCAGCGCGATTTCGACGTTGTCTCGCGCCGGAACTTCATCGAGCTGTGTGAGGAACTGGCGGTGGAGGACGAGAAGGTCTTCGAAAGCCTGTTCCAGCAGCTCGGCCTCTCCGTGGACTGGCAGCTGACCTACCGGACCATCGACGACGCCTCCCGCGAAGTCTCCCAGCGCGCCTTCCTGGCCAACCTGGCAGCCGGCGACGCCTACATGGCCGAGGCGCCAACCCTGTGGGACATCACCTTCCGCACGGCTGTGGCCCAGGCTGAGCTCGAAGACCGCGAAGTTGCCGGCGCGTATTACCGCTACCCGTTCTTCACCGAAGACGGCGAAAAGATCTACGTCGAGACCACCCGTCCCGAACTCCTGGCAGCCTGTGCCGCGCTGGTGGCAAACCCCGACGACGAGCGGTACCAGCCGCTGTTCGGCAAGAAGGTCACGTCCCCGGTCTTCGGTGTTGAGGTTGAGGTCAGGGCCCACCCGCTGGCCAAGGCGGACAAGGGCTCCGGCATCGCCATGGTGTGCACCTTCGGTGACCTCACCGACGTCACCTGGTGGCGGGAACTCCAGCTGCCCACCCGCGCCATCGTTGGCCGGGACGGACGGATCATCGGCGAAACACCGGACTGGATCACCACCGGCGCCGGCCGCGCCGCCTACGACGCCATCGCGGGCAAGACCGTCTTCAGCGCCAAGGAAGTAGTAGTGGAGCTCCTGGCCGCCGAAGATCTGATCGACGGCGAACCGAAGAAGATCATGCACCCCGTGAACTTCTACGAAAAGGGCGATAAGCCCCTCGAGGTTGTCACCTCACGCCAGTGGTACTACCGCAACGGCGGCCGCGACGAAGAGCGCCGCGCACGCCTGATCGCGCGCGGCCACGAGATCGACTTCCACCCGGCCTTTATGCGGTCCCGCTACGAGAACTGGATCTCCGGGCTGAACGGCGACTGGCTGGTATCCCGCCAGCGCTTTTTCGGTGTGCCCATCCCCGTCTGGTACCCGCTGGATGCTGACGGCAACCCGCAGTACGATGCCCCGATCGTGCCACTGGACGAGCAGCTGCCGGTTGACCCCGCGGCCGATGCCGCACCGGGTTACGACGAGGCCCAGCGCGGTGTTCCCGGTGGCTTCGCCGGCGACGCCGACATACTGGATACGTGGGCCACGTCTTCCCTGACCCCCCAGATTGTGGGCGGCTGGAGCCGGGACGAGGACCTCTTCGCCAAGGTGTTCCCGTTTGACCTGCGCCCTCAGGGCCACGACATCATCCGCACCTGGCTCTTCTCCTCGGTAGTCCAGGCTGATGCGCTGCAGCACGCCGCGCCGTGGAAGCATGCCGCCATCTCTGGCTGGATCCTGGACCCGGACCGGAAGAAGATGTCCAAGTCCAAGGGCAACGTGGTGGTTCCCACCGATGTGCTGGACGAATTCGGTTCCGACGCCGTCCGCTACTGGGCCACGTCTGCCAAGCTCGGCGCGGACACGGCGTACGAGATTGCGCAGATGAAGATCGGTCGCCGCCTGGCCATCAAGCTGCTGAACGCCTCAAAGTTCGTCCTGAACCTGGGTGCGACGGAGAATTCTGTGGTCTCCAGCGATCTCTCGGTCCTCACGAATCCGCTGGACCGCGCCGTTCTGGCCCAGCTGGCCGAGGTGGTGCGTCAGTCCACCAAGGCGTTTGAGAACTACGACTACGCCCGGGCCCTGCAGATCACCGAGAGCTTCTTCTGGCAGTTCACGGACGATTACGTGGAGCTCATCAAGGACCGCGCCTACGGTGCCGCTGGCGACGCTGAGCAGGCATCCGTGCTGGCAGCACTTGCCACCAGCCTGGACACGCTGCTCCGCCTGTTCGCCCCGTTCCTGCCTTTCGCCACCGAAGAGGTCTGGGGCTGGTGGCGCAACGGCTCCGTGCACCGTGCTCAGTGGCCGACCGCAGTGGCCGTGGACGGCGACACCACCCTGCTCGCCACTGTGGGCACGGCCCTGAGCGGTGTCCGCAAGGCAAAGTCCGAGGCCAAGGTCAAGCAGCGCACCGAGGTCCTCTCCGCCACCATCACGGCCTCGGAATCCCTGACCACACAGCTGAAGGCCGGACTTGGCGACCTGAAAGCAGCCTCGAACGCCCGCGAACTGACCCTCGTGGCAGGCGACGGCGAACTGACAGTCAGCGACGTTGTGCTGGCCGCTCCGGAGGAACAGCCCAAGGCCTGACCGGATGTAGCCCCGTTTCGGGGCAGCAGCCCCGTTTTTGGGCAAAGGGGAAGCCCCATCAGCGTTTTGCCGTTGGTGGGGCTTCGACTTTTCGGCCATCCTGGTGACGTCTTTGATGGTCTGGCAGGATCCTCGGATCTTCAGGTCTTCCTACCTCGTCACTGGTAGCTTGTATCTGACTTTGCCAATGGCTGCGTCGGATACATATCACTGAATCTTTGGTTCCTGCGTCCCACTTCATTCGAAGTGGGTAAGAACCATTGTTGTCCCGCCGGTTTGGATGCGCAAGAGCCCCGGAAGAACTACATCAGAGTAATTCTTCCGGGGCTCTTTGCTGTCTACGTCAGTTGAATTCGGGGCGTTCGCTGCGGCTGCGCTTGATCTCGAAGAAGTGCGGGTAGGAGGCGAGCGTGATGGTGGCATCCCATAGCTGGCCCGCCTGTTCGCCGCGCGGGATGCGCGTCAGCACGGGGCCGAAGAAAGCAGTTCCGTTGACGGCAACAACCGGCGTTCCAACGTCCTGGCCCACCAACGAGATGCCCTCCTCATGACTGGCCCTCAACTGGGTATCAAAGGCGTCCGTGGTGGCTACGTCTGCCAGGCCGGCCGGGAGTCCGCACTCGGCCAGTGCCTTGCTGATGACATCGCCGAAGTCCTCCTCCCCGCCAAGGTGGATCAGTGTGCCCATGGCGTCGTAGAGCGGCCTCACCACGTGGTCACCGTGCTGCTCCTGCGCCGCGATGATGACCCGGACCGGACCCCACGCCTTGTCCATCATCTCCCGGTAGCCCGCGTCAAGGTCCCGGCCCTCGTTGAGCACAGCCAGGCTCATCACATGCCACACCGTTTTGATGTCGCGGACAGCCTCAACCTCACCGATCCAGCGTGACGTGATCCAGGCAAACGGGCACAGCGGATCAAACCAGAAGTCGGCCTGGTTGATGGTTGTTTCAGTCATGCGTGAGTCCTATGGTTCCTGGGCGTGCGGGGATGGAAGGCGGAAGTGTCAGTCGGGGTGGCGGACGCGTCAGGCGGACTTGCGTCGCTTGGTCACGTGCGGAATAAGGGTGGGCTCGGCCTTGCTGAGGACAACGTCAGCGGTGATGACCACGCTTGCCACGTCTTCGCGGCTGGGGAGGTCGAACATGACCGGGAGCAGCACTTCCTCCATGATAGCCCGCAGGCCACGGGCGCCAGTGCCACGCTCAAGGGCCTGGTCGGCGATGGCATTGAGGGCGTCGTCATCGAAGACGAGTTCCACGCCGTCGATCTGGAACATCTTCTGGTACTGCTTGACCAGGGCGTTCTTCGGCGTGGAGAGGATCTGGATGAGGGCGTCGCGGTCAAGGCTGGAGACCGTGGTGATCACGGGCAGGCGGCCGATGAATTCCGGGATCAGGCCAAACTTCAGAAGGTCCTCGGGCATAACTTCGCCGTAGGAGTCCACCTTGTTGCTGGCATCGTTGAGTGGGGCGCCGAAGCCGATGCCCTTGCGTCCGGAACGCGAACCAATGATCTCTTCCAGCCCGGCAAAGGCGCCCGCCACGATAAACAGCACGTTGGTGGTGTCGATCTGGATGAATTCCTGGTGGGGGTGCTTGCGTCCTCCCTGCGGAGGAACTGAGGCTACGGTTCCTTCGAGGATCTTCAAGAGGGCCTGCTGCACGCCCTCACCGGAGACGTCCCGGGTGATGGAAGGGTTCTCGCTTTTGCGCGAAATCTTGTCGATTTCGTCAATGTAGATGATGCCCTGTTCGGCCTTCTTGACGTCGTAATCCGCCGACTGGATGAGCTTGAGGAGAATGTTCTCGACGTCCTCACCCACATAGCCGGCTTCGGTGAGCGCCGTGGCGTCGGCAACAGCAAACGGAACATTCAGCCGCCGCGCCAGTGTCTGGGCCAAGTAGGTTTTACCGCAGCCGGTAGGGCCGATCAGAAGGATGTTGGACTTGGCGATTTCGACGTCGTCGTGGTGGCCGCCCTCGGCGAGGCTGCCGCTCTTGGGGGCGTGGCCGGCCTGAATCCGCTTGTAGTGGTTGTAAACGGCGACGGCGAGGGAACGCTTGGCAGGTTCCTGGCCGACGACGTATTCCTGCAGGAAGTCGAAGATCTCGCGGGGCTTGGGCAGTTCGAAGCTGCCCAGATCGGCGACTTCCGCGAGTTCTTCCTCAATGATCTCGTTGCAGAGTTCAATGCATTCGTCGCAGATGTAGACACCGGGCCCGGCAATGAGCTTGCGTACCTGCTTCTGGCTCTTTCCGCAGAAAGAACACTTCAGCAGATCCGTGCTCTCGCCAATCCGAGCCATATGTGAACCCCTTTAGTATCTTGCTGCCAGGCAGCTGTGCACCGTTGCTGGAATCGTGGCGGGCCTGGGAGGACCGGCCATGACATCTTCCACTCTAGGTCACAATTGCGCCCAAGGGTGGAAAGCGAAGGCCGGTGCGGCCCAAATAACTGGGACCGCACCGGCCGCCGAAGAGCCGTACTACCTGGTAATTGCCTGTGGCTTGATCTTGCGGGAATCAAGGACCTGGTCGATAAGACCGTAATCCAGGGCGTCGGCCGCGGTCAGGATCTTGTCGCGTTCGATGTCGTTGTTGACCTGCTCTGAGGTCCGGCCCGAGTGGTGTGCCAGCGTGTCCTCAAGCCAGGCTCGCATCCGCATGACTTCGGCCGCCTGGATCTCGAGGTCCGAAGCCTGGCCGCCCTGGCCGCCGGACAGTGCCGGCTGGTGGATCAGGACACGGGCGTTGGGCAGCGCCAGCCGCTTCCCGGGCGTACCGGCAGCCAGCAGGACCGCGGCGGCGCTGGCCGCCTGGCCAAGGCAGACGGTCTGGATCTCGGGCCGGATGTACTGCATGGTGTCGTAGATCGCCGTCATGGCGGTGAACGAGCCACCCGGGGAGTTGATGTACAGGGTGATGTCACGATCCGGGTCGGTGGACTCAAGGACCAGCAGCTGGGCCATGACGTCGTCCGCGGAGGCGTCATCCACCTGGACGCCGAGGAAGATGATGCGGTCCTCGAACAGCTTGGTGTAGGGGTCCTGGCGCTTGAAGCCGTAAGGCGTGCGCTCTTCGAACTGGGGAAGGACGTAGCGGCTGGTCGGAAGATTACCGGCAGTCGATCCGAAGTTGTAAGTCATTTTTGTTGCTCCTGATCTAAGTGTTCTAAGTGCCGGGTTACTTCTCGGATGCTGACTCGCCGGAGGTACCACTGGCGGTTCCGCCGCCGCCGGAGACGGAACCGGCGTGGGCCGCGATCTTGTCGAAGAAGCCGTATTCGAGGGCTTCAGTCGCGGTGAACCACTTGTCACGGTCGTTGTCCCTGAGGATGGTTTCCACCGGCTGACCGGTCTGATCCGCGGTCAGTTCGGCCATAACCTTCTTCATGTGCAGGATCAGCTCGGCCTGGATCTTGATGTCCGATGCCGTGCCGCCGATGCCGCCGGAGGGCTGGTGCATCAGGACGCGGGCGTTGGGGGTGGCGTAGCGCTTGCCCTTCGTGCCGGAGGAGAGCAGGAACTGGCCCATGGAGGCTGCCAGGCCTGTGGCGACTGTGACGACGTCGTTCGGGATGAACTGCATGGTGTCATAGATGGCCATGCCCGCGGTCACGGAGCCGCCGGGAGAGTTGATGTAGAGGTAGATGTCCTTTTCCGGGTTCTCGGCGGACAGGAGCAGCAGCTGCGAGCAGATAGCGTTGGCGTTGTCGTCACGCACCTCGGAGCCCAGCCAGATGATGCGCTCTTTCAGGAGGCGGTTGTAGATGTAGTTGTCCTGGCCGGCCGGATCTACAGTCGCCATCCGGGGGGCCTCTGCGTGCTGTGACATGTGTAATTACCTCTCGCTGGTGACGGTGACATCACTGAACTTCACTACTTGGACACTAACCGGTTTGGTGGCCGATTTGTTCGCGGGAATCGCGCTGTTCGCTGACGGCGCACGATCCCTGCGACCGCCCGTTAACCAAGGCAGCCCCCGGACCAATAGGTCCGGGGGCTGCCTTCAGTCGCACTGCCAGGGGCGTGCTAGAACTTCACGGCTGCCGGATCGTCACTCGGGGTGGCCTCGGTCTCGGCGTTGGTGTTTTCAACTGCGTTCGTCGCGGCTTCGCCGTCAACGACGGGAGCCTCTTCTTCGCCGCCGGGGCGGACGAAGTCGCTGAGGTCAACAGTCTTGCCGGCGGTGTCGGTCACGGTGGCCTGGCCCAGGACAACAGCCAGTGCCTTCCGGCGGCGGACCTCGGAAACCATCATGGGAACCTGGCCGCTCTGATCGATGATCTGGGCGAATTGGTTCGGGTCCATGCCGTACTGGCTGGCGGCGCTGACGATGTAGTCGATCAGCTCAGCCTGGCTGACGTTGACTTCTTCCTTTTCGGCAATGGCGTCAAGGATGACTTCGTTCTGGAAGGCCCGGGCGGTGTTGGCTTTGACCTCTTCGCGGTGCTCCTCGGTGTCATGTTCGCCTTCACCGTGGCCGTTGCCCTCCTTGAAGTGGGCATCGAGCTGCTCTTCAACCACGGAGTCCGGAACCGGAACCTCAACGAGCTCAACGAGCTTGTCCAGGACCTTGTCACGGGCCTCTACGCCCTGCTCAACAACCTTGGATTCGGCAGCCTGCTTGGCCAGATCCTCACGGAGTTCGGCCAGGGTGTCGAACTCGGAGGCCAGCTGGGCGAAGTCGTCGTTGGCTTCCGGAAGCTCGCGCTCCTTGACGGCCTTGACAACAACCTTCACCTGGGCGGACTCGCCGGCGTGGTCACCGCCCACCAGGGTGGTTTCGAAGATGGCGTCTTCGTCAACGCTGAGGCCTGTGACGGCCTCGTCCAGGCCCTCGAGCATGGTTTCCGTGCCCACCTGGTAGGACAGGCCGGACGCCGAATCAACGTCGGCACCGTCAATGGTGGCCGTGATGTCGATGGTCAGAAAGTCGCCGTCGGCCGCCGGGCGATCCACGGACTTCAGCGTGCCGAAGCGGCCGCGCAGTTCATCCAGGGCCTTGTCTACGTCTTCGTCCGAGGATTCCGCTGCGGCTACCTCGACCTTGATGCCGGCGTAGTTGGGAAGTTCGATCTCCGGACGGATATCAACCTCGGCGTGGAACTTCAGTTCCCCGTCCGTGGAGCTGGGGTCCGGAACTTCGGTGATCTCCACCTCGGGACGGCTCAGGGGGCGGATGCCGGATTCCTGGACTGCAGCCTGGTACCAGCCGTTGAGGCCTTCGTTGATGGCCGTCTCCAGAACGTAGCCGCGGCCAACGCGCTGGTCGATCAGCTTGGACGGGACCTTGCCCTTACGGAAGCCAGGGACCTGGATCTGCGAAGCAACAGTCTTGTATGCCTCGTCGATGCTGGGCTTCAATTCCTCAAAAGGGACCTCAACATTGAGCTTGACCCGCGTGGGGGTGAGGTTCTCGACAGCGCTCTTCACGGTCTAAGTACTCCTGGGTTTGTGGGATGGGTTTCTGCAAACGCATTTTTCTGCCCGGGCCATATGCACGGCCCGAGCCGCAGAGTCGGGGTGACAGGATTTGAACCTGCGACTTCCTGCTCCCAAAGCAGGTGCTCTAGCCAAGCTGAGCTACACCCCGTAAGTGCACAGGCAAGTCTACGGTCATCCGGGCGTTCTTTGCACATTTGACACGTGGGGCATGAATTAGGTTTAGTTGTATCCGGCTTCAACAGCCAGCCCGAAGAAACGCAGCACAGCCTGATGCAACAGCTGAGCTGCATTTTTCCGGGGACGTAGCTTAATGGTAAAGCCTCAGTCTTCCAAACTGATTACGCGGGTTCGATTCCCGTCGTCCCCTCCACACAAGCAGGGCCCCTCGCTGAGGGGCCCTGCTTTTTGTTGGCTGGCTTTTGTTGGCTACTGCTGGCAGCCCGGGCACCAGTACAGCTTGCGGCCCACCATTTCGGTGATGGCCACCGGCACGGCACAGACCCGGCAAGGCTGCCCTTCACGCTTGTACACGAAGTGGGCGTCGCCGCCCGCGGGCAGGACCGCCCCTGGTTCCCAGTATTCCGGCTCCCAATACACCGGTGGTGTAGTGATGATCCGCCCGTCGCGGACGCCGTCGGCCATTACTGCGGCCGTGTCGTCCCACAACAGACCGGCGGCGCTGCTGGTGAGTCCAGTACCCGGCAGCCACGGACCCAGCCGCTGCCGGAACAGCACTTCGGCCCGGTAGACGTTCCCGACGCCGGCAATCACCTTCTGGTCCATCAGCAGGGCCGCGATCGGCGTCTTGCGGGACAAGAGCCCCGTCACAAAGCGGGTCCTGTCCGAGGGTTGGTTGTGCAGCGGATCCGGCCCCAGCCGGGCCAGGACGGCCCGCGCTTCGGCCTCGGTGATGGCCGCGCAGGTGGTGGCACCGCGCAGGTCTGCCCAGCCATGGCGGCTGACCAACCGGACGCGCACGGCGCCCCGGGGCTCGGGCGGGCCTGCGTACTCAACCGTCCCGGCGTCATCGACAATGTCGCGGTCATCGAAAACCTCGCGCTCCCCGATCTTCCGCGGGGCGCCGATGCTGGAGGCCCCGCTGAACGTTGCGTCGCCGCCGAAGTCCCAGGCACCATAGAGCCCCAGGTGGACGTGCAGCACCACGGCGTGGTCAAAATGCAGGAAGAGGTGCTTGCCGTGGGCGCGCGAATCCGTCATGACCTGGCCGTCCAGCAGGGCTGCACCGGCAACGAACCGGCCCTGCGGGCTGCTGACGGATAGCGACTCGCCGGTAAAAACGTCCCCGAACTGTTGCGCCAGGCGGCGGACTGAATGCCCTTCGGGCACTACTCGATGACCTCGCCGGTGGCTTCGTAAGCCGCAATCTTGCCGATGCGGCGGACGTGCCGCTCGTCATTGCTGAACGGCTCAGCCAGGAAGGCCTCGATCAGTTCGGTTGCTTCTTCGACCGTGTGCTGGCGGCCGCCCACGGCCACCACGTTGGCGTCGTTGTGTTCACGCGCCAGGGTGGCGGTGGAGTGGTTCCAGGCGAGGGCTGCGCGGACCCCTTTGACCTTGTTGGCCGCAATCTGTTCCCCGTTGCCCGAGCCGCCCAGGACAATGCCGAGGGCATGGATTCCTGCCTGCTGGTCAGCCACGACGGCGAGCGCTGCGTGGATGCAGAAGGACGGATAATCGTCCAGGGCGTCGTATTCCTTGGGTCCGTGGTCCACCACGTCGTAGCCCTTGGCCGTGAGGTGGCTGACCAGGTGGGCGCTGAGTTCCATGCCTGCGTGGTCGGTGGCGATATGTACCCGCGGGAAGGCAGGGGAAGAGGTCACAGCAGTATCCGTTCGTTTCGGCGCCGGGGCCAGCAGTGCTGGTTCAGGCCAGGGTCAGATCAACACGGACAAGGATACTAGGCCTCCGGGGCGCGTTCGCCAGAGGCCCCCCTGTGCGCCCTGGCAGCTACCCGGGTCAGGACTTCTGCCAGCCGGGCCGCAGATGCCGGGCTCCCGCCGCTGACCGCAATGTTGCGCCCATCTGTTTGATGAACGACGACGGCGGGGCCGCTGCTGACCAGCATCGCGGCGGTGCCGCTGTGGTTGCGGTAGCCCCACCCGCCGTAGTCGGCGGCGCGGACGTCCGCTGCGCTTGCGGTGGAGATCGCGGCCGCTGGCACATCCATGACCGGCAGCACGCCGGCCACCAGGACACGCAGGCCGCGGCGGTCGGCCTTGACGCGGGCGCAGAGGAAAGCAGCCGCCACCACAGCGAGGGCAGCCACCAGGGCCCCGAGCCAGGGCAGCGCCACAGCGATCAGCGCAGCCGGGAACAGGCTGGCCACCGCGATCATCACAAAGACGGAACTGCGGGCGTGCACCCACATCCGGAAGGTGTCTCCCGCAAGCTCCGGGTCAAGCTCGCGGGCGAGGGCCAACTCCAGGGCCCGGTCATCCTCGGGCGACCACTGCCTGTCGGCTTTGAAGACGAAGCCCATGATGACGCCCAGCGACAACGCCGCCCCGCTCCCGAGAGCGAGTACCGTGAGATCCACCAGGGACTCCCGGGCGTCGGCGAGGCCGGCCTGGCCCACCAGCCCGGCCGCAAGGACGCTGGTGATGAACAGGCTCAGGAACAATCCCATTCCCATCATGATCCGGCGCATAACAGCGGGCCGCGACAGCGGTACCGCCTGGAACAGCACCAGCCAGCCTGAGGCGATGATGAGCAGCGCGCCGCCGCCCGCATAGGCGCCGAACGGGGCAAAGGAGGCGCCGCCGTCGGCCGTCCAGCTGACCGCTACGGGGTCCGGAAGATCGGGCCGCAGCAAAAAGGCGCAGAACACAAAAGCCGCCGCCAGGACCACGGGAAAGCCCACCGCGAAGCGCAGTGCCTTGGTATCCACCGAATCCCGGAACTTTCCCATGCATTAACGCTACTCCCGCCGGAGGCCGTGACAGAATGACTTCACTGTGCCGGAGCAGGCCACCGCCCGCCGGCAACCGCAACCCCTTCTGGAGGCCCCACTTGCCAGGTATGAACCTGACTCGCGCCGAAGCCCGCGAGCGTGCCGAACTCATCAACGTTGACTCCTACGATGTCATTCTGGACCTGACCAGGGGCGAGAAGGCCTTCGGGACCACCACCACGGTGAAGTTCACGGCAGTGCCCGGATCCGCCACGTTTATCGATGCCGTCACCCACGCCGTGCACAGCGTCACGCTCAACGGGCGCGCCCTCGACCCTGCGGTAGTGTCCGACGGCATCCGGATCCAGCTCCCGGAGTTGGCCGCGGCCAACGAGCTCACGGTGGTGGCCGACGCGCCGTACATGAACACCGGCGAAGGCCTGCACCGCTTTGTGGATCCGGTGGACCACGAGGTGTACCTGTACACGCAGTTCGAGGTTCCCGATTCGCGCCGGATGTTTGCGGTCTTTGAGCAGCCCGACCTCAAGGGCACCTTCAGGTTCACCGTCACTGCGCCTTCGCACTGGGATGTCATCTCCAACTCCCCCACCCCCGCCCCGGTGGAGGCCACGCCAGGGGACGACGGCGGTGCCCGCTCGGTCTGGACGTTCACCCCCACGCCGCGGCTGTCTTCCTATGTCACCGCCCTGGTCGCCGGCCCGTACCAGTCGGTCCGCAGCGAAGTGGCCAGTTCCGACGGCCGTGTAATCCCGCTGGGAGTTTTTGCCCGGAAGTCCCTGATGCAGTATCTCGACGCGGACAACATCTTTGAGCTGACCCGCCAAGGCTTCGAATTCTTCGAGGCACAGTTCGGTTTCCCGTACCCGTTCGAGAAGTACGACCAGCTCTTTGTGCCCGAATTCAACGCGGGCGCCATGGAGAATGCCGGGGCGGTGACAATCCTCGAAGGTTACGTTTTCCGGAGCAAAGTTACCGGGGCGCAGATCGAGCGCCGGGCCATCACCGTGCTGCACGAACTCGCCCACATGTGGTTCGGCGACCTGGTGACCATGCGCTGGTGGAACGACCTCTGGCTCAACGAATCCTTCGCCGAATACATGTCCCACCTCGCGGCCGTGGAAAACACGTCCTTCACGAGCGCGTGGACCACTTTCGCCTCGGTGGAGAAGTCCTGGGCCTACCGCCAGGACCAGCTGCCCACCACTCACCCGATCTTCGCCGACATCAACGACCTCCAGGACGTTGAAGTCAACTTCGACGGCATCACCTACGCCAAGGGCGCCTCAGTGCTGCGCCAACTGGTGGCTTGGGTGGGGCCGGAGCAGTTCATGGCAGGGGTCCGGGAGTATTTCGCCAAGCACGCCTGGCAGAACACCGAGCTCAGCGACCTCATGATCGAGTTGGAGAAGGCCAGCGGCCGCGACCTGGACCAGTGGGGCCGCCTCTGGCTGGAGACCGCCGGCGTCAATACGCTCAAGCCGGAGCTCTCCGTGGACGACTCCGGGACGCTGACATCCTTCACTATCGTCCAGTCGGCCGTCGAGGAGTGGCCCACCATCCGTCCGCACCGGCTCGCCGTCGGGTTCTACAACCTGAACAGCGCGGGCAAGCTGGAGCGCGTGCACCGCGAGGAGCTCGACGTCGACGGCGAGCGCACCGAGGTGCCGGCGCTGGCGGGCCGGGCGCAGCCTGACCTGATCCTGGTCAACGACGACGACCTTGCCTACGCCAAGGTTCGGCTGGACGAGAACTCCCTCGCCACGGCAACGGCGCACCTGAAGGACTTCAGCGAGAGCCTGCCGCGCACCCTGGTGTGGAACTCCGCCTGGGATGCTGCCCGCGACGGCGAGACCCCGGCGCGCCGGTACGTGGAGCTGATCCTGGCCAACGTGGCCGCGGAATCCGATTCTTCGGTGATCCTGGTCCAGCTGCGCCAGCTGGCCACCACACTGAACTTCTATGTGGCCGAGGAGCCTCGTGAGGCCGCCACGGTCGCCGCCGTGGACACGCTGTGGGACCTTGCCAGCGAAGCACTCGGCGGGTCAGACGCCCAGCTGCAGCTTGTGAAGTCGTTTGCCCTGCTGGCCCGCAGCTCAGGCCAGCTGGACACCGTCGCCGGGCTCCTGGACGGCACCGCGACCCTGGACGGGCTGGCCGTGGACCAGGACCTCCGTTGGGAGCTGCTGGCCTCGCTGGTGGCCGGAGGCCGGCTCGGTCAGGCTGAGATCGACGCCGAACTGGAACGCGACAACACCGCGAGCGGACAGAACGCCGCAGCCCTGGCCACTGCGGCCATCCCCACCGCCGAAGCCAAGGCCGCCGCCTGGGATTCGATCGTGCTCTCGGGAGAACTCTCCAATGCGCTCCAGGGATCAGCGGTCACTGGCTTTATGCGGGTGCTGGACCGTTCGCTGCTGGAGCCGTACGCGGAAAAGTACTTCGAGGCTGTTCCCGGGATCGTGGCAAACCGCACGCACGCACTCGCCCAGCAGATCGTCGTCGGGCTTTACCCGGCGCTGCTGACCACACAGGCAACGGTGGACCGGACGGATGCTTTCCTCGCCGGCCTTCCGGCAGACAGCGCCGCCCTGCGCCGCATGATGCTGGAAAACCGCGACGGTGTGGCCAGGGCCCTGCGGGCACGCGCCGCCGACGTGCTCCCGGGCGAAGCCTAGGCCGGCACCATGAGCCTGGGCGAGCACCACTATTCCCTGACGGTGCAGTGGACCGGCAACCTGGGAGACGGCACGTCGTCGTACCGTGGCTACTCACGGGACCACGACGTCCGGATCCCCGGGCTGCCGGTCCTACCCGGCTCGGCCGATCCGACGTTCCATGGCGACCGTGACCGCTACAACCCGGAGCAGCTGCTCCTGGCGGCGCTGGCGCAGTGCCACATGCTGTCCTTCCTGCACGTGGCGGTACGGCACGGGGTAGTGGTGACCGGCTATCAGGACAACGCCACCGGTGTTATGCGCCTGAACCGCGACGGCAGCGGACAGTTTGAGTCCGTCACCCTGAACCCGCGGGTGACCGTGGCGGACGCAGCCCATGTGGATCTGGCGGAACAGCTTCACCGGGAAGCCAACGCCGTCTGTTTCATCGCCCGGAGCGTCAATTTCCCGGTGCTTCATTCACCCGTAACTATGGTGGCCTGAGCGCCCAACTGGGTCGCAGTAAGTGTCGTTCTGGGGCCTCAGAACGACACTTACTGCTACCCAGTTCGGGGCGGACGGGACTCAGCGGCTTCGAAGAAGCTCCTGAACAAGCCGTGTTTCGGTGGCGGGCGTTAGCCCTGCCTTGCGGGGGCGGTCCAGGCCGCGGCGGCGCTCGTCCTCCAGTGTATCCGCCAACGTTTCCTGCCAGGGTCTTATGGCCAGCCCGGCGGCATGGTTGCTGCGGCTGCAGAACCCCTCGTGGCCGGGCGGCAGCCAAAGCGGGAGGGAATCCGGTCCGGCCCAGTAGTCAATCCCGTGCTCCCGGAGCCAATCCTCCGGGGCCTTGAGGGCCTCTTCTTGGTACCCGGCCACTGTTTTGGCCGCCTCGATGTAGTCGCCAAAGGGCACTTGGTCCCCCACGGCGTTCAGCGGCCCGGTCACCCCACGCTGGACAGCATCGAGGACCCAGGCCGCCAGGTCCCGGACATCGATGACCTGCGTGGCGTGGCCCTGGATATCCGGGACCACGGCCGGGCCGTTGTCCATGGCGAACCTTGCAGGCCAGTAGCCATACCGGTCCGTTCCATCGCCGGGGCCGCCAATCAGGCCGGCGCGGCAGAGGTGGGCCCTGTCCCCCGCAGCTTCCAGGGTTGCCTGTTCAATCGCTGACTTGGATTCGCCATAGTTGTCGGGAGTGGATTCAGTGCCGGCCGGCAAGGGGGCCAGGAGCGGGCCGTCCTCAGCCGCTCCCGGCGTCGAAAGGTCTGCGTAGACGGAGCAGCTGGACACAAACGTCCAGTGGGCGGTCCTGTGGGCCAGTGCGGTCAGCGCCTCCTTGGCCGGGACAGGATCGCGGGCCACGTCAATGACCGCGTCCCAGTCCCCTGCCACCTGTGCGTAGCTGTTCGCGCCGAGTGAACGGTCCGCTTTTACCCACTGGACGCCGGCTGGCGGTTCCGTCGCGGATCCGCGGGCCAGGCACGTGACTGTGTGACCTGCGGAAACGGACTGCTGGGCGATTTCAGACGAGAGAAAGGCGGTTCCGCCCAGAATGAGGATGCGCATGGGGCCACGCTACGGCGCTAGGGTTGAATCAGAATAGAGCCTTATGCCGCGGGCGAACCTGTGCATGGGCCGCTGTCATCCCCCCGGCCGCCACCGGTGACCCCCCAGGAGTTTTGCCCTTTATGTTCAGCACGATGTCGCTTACACCCCCGCCCCTCACCTCGCAGCCCAACGGCATCAGCGTCACGGGCATTGTGATCAGCCTTGGCGTCGGTGTCGCCGTGTGGCTGGTGGCTACGTTCGTGATTTCCCGGATCAGCAGGCGCGTAGCTGCGGGCAGCAATTTCTTCAAGAAACCGCACTTCAAGTGGGTAGCACCGGCGCTGCGGGCACTGGACCATGAACGCCGTGTGCAGCGGGCTGAAACCATCGGTTCGCTCCTGAACAGCATCGTCGGCGTCCTGGTGGCCGTTATCACCATCATGTATGTGCTGCAGAACCTGGACATCAACATCGCACCGCTGTTGACGAGCGTCGGCATCCTGGGTGTTGCCATCGGTTTTGGCGCGCAGCAGCTGATCCGTGACTTCCTCGCCGGGATCTTCATCACCATCGAGGATCAGTACGGGATCGGCGACGTCATCGAAACCAGCGAAGTAGTGGGCGTGGTGGAGTCCATGGGGCTGCGTATCACCCGGGTCCGCTCGGAGGACGGCGCCATCTGGTATCTCCGCAACGGCGAGATCCTTCGAGTAGGCAACCGGTCGCAGGGCAACTACGTGCCGGTGCAGGACTCGCCGGAGGCCGGGCCGGACACTGCCCTGAGTGCGCCTGCCACCGAGGCGAAAAAGACAGAGCAAAAGGCCGGAGAATAGAGACATGACCACACCCGCCGAGCCGCAGCAGCCACGCCAGCTCATGCAGAACGATCCCTTCAGCCAGCCCGGCTACACGGACAACTTCTACGATGCTGTAGGCGGACATGACACGTTCGTTAAGCTGATCGATGTTTTTTACGACGGCGTCGCCACGGACCCGCTATTGCGCCCGATATACCCGGAGGAGGACCTCGAGCCGGCCAAGCGGCGGTTCCTGATGTTCCTGGAGCAGTACTGGGGCGGGCCCACCACATACGGCGAGGAGCGCGGCCACCCCCGCCTGCGGATGCGCCACATGCCGTTCCGGGTTACGCCGGAGGCCAAGGACCGCTGGCTGTTCCACATGCGGACCGCCGTCGACTCCCTGGCACTGCCTCCCTTGTACGAGGGAACCCTCTGGGACTACATGGAACGTGCCGCGTTGTCCATGGTGAACAGCCCCTCGGACGCCTGACGCTCACGCCCCTCCTGCGGGGCTGGATTTTTGACGCGCACGACGGCGGCTGGCCCGATACTAGAGGCCGCTGCCGGTCCGCACCAGGACGTGGCCGCGCGGACCGCTGAGGCGGAACCAACGGCCCGCCCGGTACAGCTTCTGGTCCGCGTCTGCGAGGAATCCCAGGGTGAGGGCCGCGAAGGCGGCCCCTGCCGGGAGGCCGGAGTCGTCAAGTGCCCGGCCCCACACAGCGGCGCGTGCGTTGTTGACGATCAGTGCCCCCGGCTGGGCGGGCACAATGCCCGCCACTTCGGTGATGCCGGCTTCAGCCGCGCGCCGGAGTTCGGCATCCGACAACGCACCCACCAACTCCCAGCCGGTGCGCGGTGCGCCGACGCCCGTCCACGATTCGGTGACGGTGGACGGCGGAACGGGCAGCTCGACGTCGTCCTCTCCCGCCCTGGCAAGCCGGTCAAGGACGGCTGAGAGCGGCACGGTTACGTCAATCGAGGAAGGTTCCGCCAGCGCCATGGTGCGCAGGCCCAGAATGGTAGGAGTGGATTCGCCCAGCAGGCGGGGCCGCAGAACGCACACGTATGCCGCGAGAACGGAACGTGCGGCCTGAAGCCGGATGGCGCCGTCGTCCACGGTCTTGGCACGGGTGGCGAAGGTGCGCAGATCGGCGAGATCACGCGGATCGGCGAACCGGAAGGACTTCGTAAGTAGGTCAGACACATTAAGAACACTACCGGCTGACGCTTGGTTGAGCAGCGGCGGGGCGACGTCTAGAGTCAATCCATGACTGAAGCCGAAACCGGACTGCTGGCGCCATCCAGCGGCGACCCCACCGAAACGCTCATCCAACTCCTTGACCTTGGTGAGCTTGAAGGCGCCCGGACCGATGAGGACATCTTCCTTGGTCCATCGCACCAGCAGCCCCGGCAGCGCGTGTTCGGGGGTCAGGTGCTGGCTCAGTCGCTGGTCGCTTCCATGAGGACGGTGGACCCGGAGCGGTTTGTCCATTCCATGCATGGCTATTTCCTCAGGCCTGGCGACGCCAACAAGCCCATCACATTCGGTGTCCAGCGCCTGCGTGACGGCCGGTCCTTTTCGGCCAGGCGTGTCCATGCCTACCAGGAAGGAGTGCCCATCCTTTCGATGATCGCGTCTTTCCAGGACCTGGACGAAGGCCTCGACCACGAATCCAAGATGCCCGCCGGCATTCCCGATCCTGAGTCGCTGCCGAGCACGGCCGACCTGCTGGGCAAGTTCGACCACCCCATCGCCCAGCACTGGGCTTTCGAGCGGCCCTTTGATATCAGGCACGTTGACCCGCCGCTTTACGTTTCGGCCAAGGGCAAGAAGGAGGCCCGGAACGCTATCTGGATGAAGACGTTCGGGCACATGCCCGATGATTCGAACCTGCACCGGGCGGCCCTGGCCTACGCGAGCGATTACACGCTGCTGGAATCCATCCTGCGCCGTCACGGGCTGAGCTGGATCACGCCCGGCATGAGTGTCGCCAGCCTCGACCACGCCATGTGGTGGCATCGCCCGGCCCGCGTGGACGAATGGCTGCTCTACGTCCAGGAATCCCCCAGCGCCCAGGGAGCCCGCGGCCTCGCCACGGGCAAGATCTTCAACCGGGCCGGGCAGCACGTTGCCTCGGTGGCGCAGGAGGGTATGGTCCGGGTCCCCACCGACCTGAAAAACAAAGTAGTTGGCGCCTTCCAGTCCAAAGTCCTGGAGCACCAGATCCGCAAGGCCGGGCGGAACTGAGGCCGGGCGGGGCTGGCTGACTTCCGGCAGGCAGCCGGCGTCTGTCGGGCAGCAGAAAAAGGCCGGCACCCTGATGAACTGCTCCCCGAAAGTTGGACTGAGAAATCAGTCCTTACTCTCGGGGAGCAGTTTTATGCAGGACAGTAGTTCGTTATCTGAGGAACAGCGCGAAGCCGCGATAGCGTTGTTCGAGAATGGTTGGGGCGCGAAGTCAGCGGCGACGAGCCTAGGGGTACGCTCGAAGGCTGTCATCCGCCTACACAACCTGTGGAGAGTTCGCGGAGGTACTGCGCTAGTGACCAAATCAACCCACCGGAAGTTCACGTTCGAGTTCAAACTCGATACGGTCCGTCGGTTCCTGGCCGGGGAGAACCAGGTCGCCCTGGCGAAAGAGCTTGAGCTGTCCTCCCCGGATCTGGTCAAGAAGTGGG
The DNA here is from genome assembly GCF_055412845.1 of Pseudarthrobacter adonitolis. Lineage (NCBI taxonomy): Bacteria > Bacillati > Actinomycetota > Actinomycetes > Micrococcales > Micrococcaceae > Pseudarthrobacter > Pseudarthrobacter adonitolis. Next base: position 431,146 of record NZ_JBVAYW010000002.1, read on the forward strand.
CGCGGATATACCGCAACGAGGGCGAATATGGGTTGCGCCCAAAAGTACCTGGCCGGCCGATCTCACCTCCCAAGGCGCCGATGCAGCCAGAGTCGGAGCTGCAGCGGTTGCGCCGCGAGAACGAGCGCTTGCGGGCAGAGGTGGCCTTCCTGGGAAAAGTAAACGCCTTGAGGGACGAGGAACAGCGCTGAAGGTCCGCGCTGTCATCGCTCTCAAGGCCGAACACCGGTTGGAAGTTCTCCTGGATGTAGCCGGGTTACCGCGGTCCACGTTCTTCTACCACCAAGCCCGACTCCTTGCCCCTGACCCGCAAGCAGACCTCAAAGCGGCAATCACCAGTACCTTCAAGAAGAGCCATGCCCGATACGGCCACCGCCGCGTCCACATCGAACTGGTCAAGCAAGGCTGGACGATCGCGAAGAAGACCGTGCTGAAGCTGATGCGCTTACTGCGGCTGGTCTGCAAGGTTCGGCGGAAGAAGCGTTACAACTCTTACCAAGGCGAGCAGGGCGTCGCGGCTCCAAACCTGTTGAAACGGCAGTTCGAAGCGGATGCGCCGAACCAGAAATGGGTGACCGATGTGACCGAGTTCAGCGTCTGTGACAGGAAACTGTACCTATCGCCGGTTATGGATCTCTTCGACCGGCAGATCATCTCCTACGCTATTGGCACCTCACCCAATCTGGAGCTGGCCAACTCCTCATTGCGCGGCGCCTTGGCCACGCTGGAGGACGGGCAAAAACCGCTTGTGCACTCCGACCAAGGATTCCAGTATCAGCACAAATCCTGGCGCACACTCTTGGAGAACGCCGGCGCGGTCCAGTCGATGTCCCGCAAAGCCAACTGCTACGACAACGCCGTCATTGAGAATTTCTTCGGACACCTCAAGGAAGAGCTCTTCAACCGCGTCCGATTCCTCAACACCGAAGCACTGACAGCAGCGCTGCACGAATACATCGGCTGGTACAACACCGAAAGAATCTCGACCAAGCTCAAGGGCCTAAGCCCGGTGCAGTACCGTGCTCTGACGCTCGCTGCTTAGGACCCCACTTGGGGCCAGTCCAGCTTTCAAGGGCTGTTTCCAAGCGACAGGACCGCCTGGTTCTGGTCGTCTCGGGCAGGCTCTGTTAAACCCGCAGTTAGCTACTGGGCATGAGCCAAGTTAGAAAGGTTGCCGACTAACCCGAATTTTTCATCAGAGCGAGGTTGGCCGCCCGGTCCCTGTTTGGTTATGGTCTCGGTTGATTTTCGTATTCACTACCAGCTTTGAACGACGCAGCAACCTCATTCTGATTATCAAAAGTCACCCGTGGACAGACATAGATACTCCCGCAGTTTGACGTCTCAGCCAAAACCCCGCAGTGGATGCCGAACGCCTGGAACCGCCAGAACTTGTATCAGGTTTCGCCGTCCCGATCTCGCAACGCATGCTCTCAACACCAATCGAATCCCACACCGGAAGCAACAGAACGAGCGCCGTAAACCAGAAGCCCGAATCCGAGCAAACTCCAAGGCCACTTCAGCTTCGGTCTCTTGGCGGTCTTCACCGAGTCATCATTTTGCAATCATCATTCCATCTCCGCGATGGGGCCGATCTATTCCGCTCATCAATGGGTGGAGCCGCTACCACTAATTCTGGTATCCGCCTGCAACCAAGATCCCTTCTGAAAAAGTCCATTGAGCGACAATGCAGACACTCACAAATACCGAAACGAGTATGTAAATCCGTATGCGCCCTGCTTTGGTTCTGGGACTCTTTTCAGTGCGTGCAACTGCCCTCCACATGCCAAGAATGGGAACAAGGACAGGCAGCAGGGCGACCTGCATCGGAATCCCACTTCCACTCCGGTTGTATTTGCCGTCGTACGGCATCCGGGTTTCCCAAGGAACACTCGTAAATACAAAAACAGCCATGCCGATGCACACCACCAAAGCACCCACACAGATGAGACTCAGATTCCTTGCATCCTTCTTGCTGAACCGGAGTTGCTCCGCAGTGAAGCCTTCACCGTCGGACCCACCGGCAACACCAGAGCCCGTTCCGTGACTCACCACGGCTCGACTCCAGTTCCTTGATTGATTACTGCTCCACCGACAAATTTCACGCTTTCAACGATAGCCCCCACGTGGGCTCCGCCATATCGCCATCCTCATGAAAAGCCCGGGCAAAAGCCCGACTTTGATCTTGTTCGTCAAAGGATGCGCGCTGAGGCTAGTCAATGAGTGTTGAGAAAATAGAACAAGCTCCAGATGCGGCGAGGAGCGCTCCAAAGAGCGTCCAGTGAACCCAAGTCAGCACGTCTGTGGAGGGCCCTAATGAGTGGAGCTAAAATCACTACGAAGCTGCAGAGCAAGAAGACAACGGCAAGAACTATCAAAGTCAGTTTCACTATCCTGCCCTCTTCCATTGGCCTAGACCGCACCCAGGGAGCCTATTCGTGCACGCCAAAGTGGCTCCCCCTGGCCTGAGCCAAATCCCACGAAGATTAGATTCGCCTAGGTCCGCCGCCCGGCCACGGATGCTCCTACGCGAAGAAGACTCCGTCCCAAGTGGGACGGAGCCTTCTTCGAAGAGCCAATCGCTGGCCCGCTAAAGTGGACACATCGCAATTGCGAGTCCAACTTTCGGGGACCAGTTCACTGACGGGGTGCCGGCCTTTCTTTACGATCAGTCGCGGGTGAGGCGGCGATGCGTCACGCGGTGCGGCTTGGCCGCATCGGGTCCGAGCCGCTCCACCTTGTTCTCCTCGTAGGATTCGAAGTTGCCCTCGAACCAGTACCACTTGGCGGGGTTTTCCTCGTCGCCTTCGTAGGCCAGGATGTGCGTGGCCACCCGGTCCAGGAACCAGCGGTCGTGCGATACCACTACGGCGCAGCCGGGGAACTCCAGCAGCGCGTTTTCAAGGCTGCTGAGGGTTTCGACGTCGAGGTCGTTAGTGGGTTCGTCAAGGAGCAGCAGGTTACCGCCCTGCTTGAGGGTCAGCGCAAGGTTAAGGCGGTTGCGCTCACCACCGGAGAGCACCCCGGCCTTCTTCTGCTGGTCCGGCCCCTTGAAGCCGAACGCGGCAACGTAGGCGCGGGACGGCATTTCGACCTGGCCCACCTGGATGTAATCGAGGCCGTCGGAAACAACTTCCCACAGGGTCTTGTTCGGGTCGATGCCGCCGCGGCTCTGGTCAGCGTAGGAGATCTTGACCGAATCGCCGATCTTCAGCTCGCCGCCGTCGAGCGGCTCCAGGCCCACGATGGTCTTGAACAGCGTGGACTTGCCCACGCCGTTGGGGCCGATGACGCCTACAATGCCGTTGCGGGGAAGCGTGAAGGACAGGCCGTCGATCAGGGTGCGGTCGTCGAAGCCCTTCTGCAGGTTCCTGGCTTCCAGGACCAGCCCGCCCAGGCGCGGGCCCGGCGGAATCTGGATCTCTTCGAAGTCAAGCTTGCGGGTGCGGTCAGCCTCGGCTGCCATCTCCTCGTAGCGGGCCAGACGGGCCTTGGACTTGGTCTGGCGGCCCTTGGCGTTGGAGCGAACCCACTCGAGTTCCTCGGTGAGGCGCTTGGCCTGCTTGGCGTCCTTCTTGCCCTGGACTTCCAGGCGGGCACGCTTCTTCTCCAGGTACGTGGAGTAGTTGCCCTCGTAGGGGTACAGGTGGCCGCGGTCAACCTCTGCGATCCATTCCGCGACGTGGTCAAGGAAGTACCGGTCGTGGGTGACGGCCAGGACTGCGCCCCCATAGCTGGAGAGGTGCTGTTCCAGCCACAGCACGCTCTCGGCGTCCAGGTGGTTGGTGGGCTCGTCCAGGAGCAGGAGGTCGGGCTTCTGGAGCAGGAGCTTACAGAGGGCCACGCGGCGGCGCTCACCGCCGGAGAGCAGTGTCACGTCGGCGTCCGCGGGCGGACAGCGGAGGGCGTCCATGGCCTGCTCAAGCTGGGAGTCGAGATCCCAAGCCTCCGCGGCGTCAATGGCCTCCTGCAGCTGACCCATTTCTTCGAGCAGGACGTCGAAGTCAGCGTCGGGGCTGGCCATTTCCTCGGAGATCTCGTTGAAGCGCTGGATCTTGCCGTAGATCTCGCCAACACCTTCCTGGACGTTGCCCAGGACAGTCTTTTCCTCGTTCAGTGGCGGTTCCTGCAACAGGATCCCCACGGTGTAGCCGGGGCTGAGCCGGGCCTCACCGTTGGACGGGATGTCCAGTCCGGCCATGATCTTCAGGATGGTGGACTTACCGGCACCGTTCGGGCCAACAACACCGATTTTGGCGCCCGGGAAGAACGACATGCTTACGTTGTCAAGAATGAGTTTTTCGCCAACTGCCTTGCGGGCATTGGTCATTGTGTAGATAAATTCCGCCATGGTTCCAAATCTAGTGGGTTGGCGGGCTTAACTCACATTCGAGGCGTCAGGCAGCCGCCCCCACGAAGCACTTGCCGCTGGCCAGGACCGGCAGAACGATGACGGTGACGTGGCCGTCGCGGACCTGTCCCACCACGCAGTCGGTGCCCTGCAACACAGCGGCTTCAATGGCGTCCGCTTCCAGCCCGGTGGGTGTCCGGCTCGCCGACACTTCAAGGGCCGCCGGGGCAATCCCGGCGCCGGTCAGGGCATCGGTCACCTGGGCTGTGGCTGGCTTTGGTGTCCCCGCCGCCAGCCTGCCCAGCGCATCCGTTACCGTCCGCTTCATGACCGCGATGGCCGGATCCTCCGCCGGGGACGTGGCGGCCGGCTGGGTGGTTCCGGTGGTGGCCAGCTCCGAGGGGGTGGCGACTTCGCCGGGGGTGGCTGCGCCCTGACCGGCCCCTGTTGGGGAGCTGCCGGTGCAGGCTGCAAGCGCGAGCACCATCAGGAGACTTCCGGCGAGCGCCGCGGGCGCCCGTCCCGCATGTGACCCAAACCGCCGGGAACGGGTGGGGCGGCTGGTGACTGGGGTTGCCTGCCGGTTGTCCGTCGCGCGATTCATGCCGCCATTCTGCCACGCGGCCAAGCCTGGGATGGAACGGTCCCGGCGCGGGCGGACTGCCGGCACCGGGTCCGCCCGCGTCCCGTTCGGTATCCAGTGCCTGCAGTTTCAGACGGTGGATCCGGCGAGCTCGCCTGTTTCAGCGTCCACCGGGATGTGGTTGCCGTCTGCATCCTCGTGAAAAACTGCCAACGCTGCGGCGTCGTCGTCCGCGTGCTCCCCCTCGTCCGGGTCGCCACCGTCGTCGTCAGGATCAGCGGGGCCGATGCCGCGGCCGTCCGCTGCCGCATCCTGCCCTGCCGCACCATTGTCTGAGACGTGGTGCAGTCCGGTGTCGCTGGTGCGGATGTAGTTGGCCGAACCCCGCTTGAGGTCGTGCCCCACGGAATCCGCATCGATTTCGGCCGAATGGTAGACCCGGCCGTCTTTCTCCCAGCTGCGCAGCTTGAGCCGGCCCACAACGATGACGCACTGGCCCTTCTTGATGCTGCAGGCCATGTTCCCGGCAAGCTGACGATAGCCCTGGACGTTGAACCAGTTGGTGTGGCTGTCCACCCACGTACTGGTAGCGCGGTCAAAGCGCCGCGCCGTTGAACCGAGGCGGAACGAAGCTGTGCCAACGCCGCCCGGAGTTGTGGAGGTCTTGATATCCGTGGCAACGAAGCCCCGGAATGTTTGGTAGTCACTCATCGTCTTGTCCTGTCTCGAAGGTGGTGCCTTAGCGGCAGAACCAGCTTCGCGCGGACTGCACCGGGCCGCGAGGGACAACTTCGCGTATGTGCACAACCATGCCCGAAACCGCCTTGTTGAGGACAAGAGCCCGCACCGGGCGACGCTGACGCGGCAGCACGTCGGGGCAATGTAGACTTTTTATGCGCCGGATTTATGGTCGTGGCGCCACGTGCCCCAGTAGCTCAGGGGATAGAGCAGCGGCCTTCTAATCCGCCGGTCGGGGGTTCGATTCCCTCCTGGGGCACCATCGTGATGAATCGAGCCATCGTTGACGGATGCGCCGGTCAACGAAGAACACCCCCGGTCTTCGGACCGGGGGTGTTCTTCGTTGTCTGACTGTTACGAACCAGCGGTGTGAATCAGGCGTAAGGCAGCACGAGTTCCGCGTAGCGCGCCTTGACGGTCTCAATGACAGCATCGCCGTCGGCGTCCCAGATCTCCTGGTTGAAGATTTCAACCTCAATGTCCCCTGTATACCCGGCGTCCCTGACCCAGGTGCTGATGGTGGCGAAGTTGATGACGCGTCGCCGATAAAGCCCCGGGGACAGCAGCGGATCGGTCGCGATGAGCATGTTGAAATCGCACACCTGGTAGGAGGCGATGCGTCCTTCCCTGCCGGCACGTTCAATCTGCGTCTTCAGTTCCGGGTCCCACCAGACGTGGAACGTGTCGACGGCGACGCCCACCGCCTGCGCATCAAACGGGGTGGCAAGATCCAGGGCCTGGCCAAGCGTGGAGATGACGGCGCGGTCCGCTGCGTACATGGGGTGCAGTGGCTCCAGCACCAGCCGGATGCCGTTTTCCGCGGCGAACGGGACAAGATCTTCCACGGTGAGTGAGCAGGTGTTACTCAAGCTGAACTGGGAAAGCGCATTCCCCATGCCTCCATCATGCACCGTTCAACTCGGCATTGGCAAGCGCTTTCCCCAGGTATATCCAAACTGCCATACTGAAGTCGGCGCCCTAAGCGCTGTAAGTCTGTACGAACAGGAGAAGCTGTGGCTGCAAGTACCCTCACCGAGGTGGCCCGGCTGGCGGGCGTTTCGCCGGCCACCGCCTCCCGCGTGCTGAACGGCTCCGCCCGGATACCCGGCAAGGATATTGCGGACCGGGTGCGCCAGGCTGCCGAATCCCTCGGCTACATTCCCAACGCCCAGGCGCAGGGGCTGGCCAAGTCCAGCTCCGGGCTGATCGGGCTGATCGTGCACGACATCGCCGATCCTTACTTTGCCGCCATTGCGCGCGGCGTCCAGGAAGCCGCGAGGGAACAGCACAAGATGGTGCTGCTGGCCACCACCGAGGGCGCTCCGGAGAGTGAGAAGGAAGCCGTGGCTGCCTTCGCCGCACGCCGCGCCGATTCCATCGTGATCGCAGGATCGCGGACATCCCGCACCGTGGACCGGGAAGGCAACACCGAACTGGCGGCGGAACTGGACCGCTACTGCCGCAACGGCGGCCACGTGGGCGTGATCGGCCACGGGATTGTGGGCGCCACGGCAGCGGACGGCTACCACGTGGTGAGTGTGCCCAATGAGGACCTGGCCGCGCAGCTCGCGACTGAGCTGGCCGCGTCGCGGGAAGAAAGCTTCGTCATCATCGGCGGCCCGGAAGGCCTGTTCACGTCCGACGACCGGATCCGCGGGTTCCAGCGCGGCCTTGCCAGCTCCGGCCTGCCCGCCGCGGAAGTCATCCGCACGGACTTCAACCGTGCCGGCGGCTTCGAGGCCGGCCTCGCCCTGGCTGCACGGATCACAGCGTCCCAACCCGGGGGCGGGACAAAAAGGCTCTGCATCTTTGCCGTCAACGATGTTATGGCCATCGGGGCCGCCGCCGCGCTGCGCTCCCAGGGACTGCGGATCCCGCGCGACGCCTCCGTTGCCGGTTTCGACGATATTGAGACCCTGCGCGATTTCCGGCCGGCCCTCTCCACGGTGCACCTTCCCCTGGAGGAGATCGGACGGCAGGCCGCTCGCAGCGCGGCCGGCCTGTCCTCCGAAGATGCCGGTTCGTCTCCGATATCCGGCCAGGTCACACTCCGGCGCAGCACTGAAGTGGCACAGCCGAGCAGCGCCGAGTCGGTGGCCTGACCAGCATAACGGACGGGCACGCCCCCGGCCTGACGACGGCCGCGGCGCAGTTGAACGGCGTCGAGCGGCTGTTCGGCGCCCCGGCGAGCCGTCCCGCTGCTGGTGCCGGTTCTTTGCCGTCACCGATCCGGAGTACTCCGCGCTGGAGCCGGCCGCCCGCAAGACACAGCTGAAGGAAAATTTCGACGGCGGCTCCACCGCCCCCGGCGTCCTCGCCTTCGTCGACGGACAGCCGTGGGCTGGTGTGCGGCGGAACCCCGGACCTGCTACCCACGGGTACTCCGCCTCGCGGAATCAGCCGAAGGACTCGATTCCGCACCAGCACCACCCGACCCGCCCGGCGGGGTGTGGTCCGTGACCTGCTTTGTGGTCGCCGCCGACCACCGCCGGAGCGGCGTGGCAGACGCCCTGCTGCGTGCCGCCGTCGAGCATGCCCGGCTGAATGGTGCAGATGTTGTGAAAAGCTACCCGGTGGACGGCGCACAGCGGCCCCAAACGGGACCCGCCGACCTCTACCACGGCACGCTGAACCTCTTCCTGCGCGCCGGGTTCACAGTGGTCAGCAGTGCCGTCCCGGGGCGGGCCGTGGTGCGCCTGAGCCTAACCGGACCTAAGGGAGCGTGAGGATCAGCGGGCCATCGGCGGTGATGGCCACCGTGTGTTCGCTGTGGGCCGCCCGGCGTCCGTTGGCGGAGCGAAGCGTCCATTCGTCGTCGTCGTGGTAATAGTCATCCTTGCGGCCCAGGATCAGCATGGGCTCGATGGCGATGACCAGCCCCTCGGTGAGCTTGATCCCCCGCCCCGGCCTGCCGTCGTTGGGCACAGGCGGTTCGGCGTGCATGGTGCGGCCGATGCCGTGGCCGCCGTGGTCAGCCAGCAGACCGTAGCCCGCCCGCCGCGCGGCGCCGCCGATCGCGTAGGCAAGATCGCCTATTTTGTTGCCGATCCGGGCTGCCTCGATCCCGCGTGCCAAGGCGGCCTCCGTGGCATCAATGAGGGCCTGGTCCACAGGATCGGGTGTTCCCACGACGAAGCTGACGGCCGCATCCCCGCACCAGCCGTCCAGGAAGGCCCCGCAATCCACGCTGAGCAGGTCACCGTCCTGGAGTGTGTATCCGTCGGGGATCCCGTGGACCACGGCGTCATTAACACTGGTGCAGATCACTCCGGGAAACGGAACTGAGGCCCAGCGCGGGTGGTAGTGCAGGAAGGCCGGCGTGGCTCCTGCCGTGGCAATCGTCTCGGCGGCCAGCGCATCGAGGTCACGCAGGGTGACACCCACTCCGGCCGCCTCACGCACAGCCGCCAGCGTATTGGCCACCACCCGCCCGGCTTCGCGCATGAGGGCAATCTGCTCGGGAGTCTTGATCATGGACATGCAGGGAACCTCCGACGTCGGGTGGCACGGTCCACGGGAACGTGCAGTTTGTCTGGTCCCACTCTAGAGCCGTCCCGCTGAGGACGGACCGGCCAGCATTCACGTCGCCGGCGCCTCGCTAAAGTTGCACCATTGACGGATTGTCGCCGAATGAAGAATCGCTCGACAAGGAAGCTTCGGACACAGCAGCTCCGGCCACGGAGGCTCCGAACCGCGAGCTGCTGGACACCGTCCCCGCAGCGCGGCGGGAGCGGACGGACCCGGTGCGGGCAGCCGGAGCGCAGGCGTATATGAAGTCCACCCTGCCGTAACTGGGCGTCAGGGTCCCGGAAGTCAGGCGGCTGGGCGCTTCGTGAATACGCGAAGACGGACCCGGCTTGGGTGCGGCAGTACGTGGCAGAAGAAGGCACGCAGCTGAGTCCGTTGTCCCGGAAGGAAGCCCTACGGCATCTGGAACCGGTCACGACGGCGGGAGCCACCGGAGCTGGATAACCGCGCCTGTGGAGGCTAGATGACGGGACGTTCGGTCACCGGCTCGGCCGACTTCCGGAAAAGCCGCTTGGTGCGTGGATCCATGAAGATCAGGTACATGGCAAAAAGCAGGCCAGTGATCGCCGCCGCAAAGCGGGCCAGGACCAAGGCAAGTCCCAGGTCCTCGGTCTGGAGGTAGGGAAACACCTCAAGCTGGTCAGAAATGGCGTAGATCATAAAGAACGACACGATGAAATACAGGGCTTTGACCTGCCAGTCATTGCGGATGCCTGTCACGGCAAACAGCGGGATGAGCCAAACTACATACCAGGCCTGGATCATGGGCGCCAGCACCACTACCGCCGCAAATCCCAAGGTGAGTCGGCGAATCAGCCGCTCATGCTCACCCTTGAAGATCTGGAAGGCGACGATGCCCACGGCCAGCACTTTACCGGCGTCGAACACCCAGCCTGCCAGCGTCCACCCGTCGAGGCCGAACGCATTCGAAACGGAGGCGACCACCAGCCCCACCAGGCCCACTGGCGCGTACCAGATGAAAATGCTTCCCGGGGCGGACAGCCCGTTGATCCAGCCAAAGCCGAATCCATTGACCAGGCTCAGGCCATACAGAATGGCCAGGCTCAGCCCTCCAGTCAGTCCCCAGAACAGGAATTTCCGTGGCCAGCCGGCGTTCTTACCTGCCCAGATGAGGCCGATGAACGGCAGGAAAACGATGGTGATGGGCTTGACGGCAATGGACAGGGTTACGAGGACTATGCCCAGCACAACGCGTCTGGTGGCCGAGTAATATAGCCCGGCCAGCGCCAACCCGATCATGAGGGCATCGTTGTGAACGCTGGCGATGAAGTTGGTAAGGAACAGCGGGTTCGCCGCGGTGAGCCAGAGGGCGCGGTGCGGATTGACTCCATGAAGCTCGGCCAGCTTCGGCACATAAATTATGCACAGGACCACACCAATCAGCGCCACGAGCCTGAACAGCATCACGCTAGCTTCGGGCTGGACGTTGGTGGACCACACCACAAACTGCTCAATCCACAGGAACAGCTGGCCATAGGGCACAGGAGCCTCGGTCCACAGCCTGTCGGCGCCGAGCTGGAAGTAATTGGACAGCGCCGAGATGCCGTTCTCGTAGGGGTTGAACCCCTCCGCCATCAGCCGGCCCTGACCGATGTACGCGTACACATCACGGCTGAAGAGCGGGACGGTGAACATCATCGGCAGGCCCCACGCCGCGATGGCCTGCAGCGTCGCCTTTCGTGCCGCCGGTCCCCATACCCGGACCCGCTGGCCCAGCCGCAGCCAGGAGCGGACCAGGAGCATGCCGCCCACCGCAACCAGCACGATGGCCAGGGCGACGCCGATGGCCTCCGTGCGCATCCAGATAAAGATCGGAACCCGGCGGAGTTCGGAAACGGGGGCCAACCAGCCGACGCCCAGGGATCCGATCGCCATACAGACCGAGCCGACAAAACCGGCAAGGATGGGGGACCTGGCGTTGTCCACTTCCGCCGCTGCGGACTCCGGGATCACGCTGGCGGACCTCTCCCCCGTTGCAGGCACAGGCGCCGTCATCTCAGGATCGTCCAATCTCTTTGCACTCAGCGCTTCAGCCCCGTGGGCAGCAGCGGCCACCCGGGCCGCGCAGCCACAGCACAGCGGCAAAATCCTCGCCCCCATGTACCCGAAATCGTAGCATCGGACGGTTGCGCCGGAGCTAAACGGTAGGCTGGTCCGGTGCCTATATCTAACGAACGCATCGTCTGGATCGACTGCGAAATGACCGGCCTGGACATCAAGAACGACGCCCTGATTGAGGTCGCGGCCCTGGTGACGGACTCAGAGCTCAACATTCTCGGCGACGGTGTGGACGTGGTGATCAAGCCCGAGGATGCGGCCCTCGCCCAGATGAACGACTTCGTCCGGGACATGCACACCCGGTCCGGGCTGCTCAAGGAACTGCCGCACGGCAAGACCATGGCCGAGGCCGAAGCCGCCGTGATGGAATACATCGAAAAGTGGGTGCCGGACCCGCGCAAGGCACCGCTGGGCGGCAACTCCGTGGGGACCGACCGCGTCTTCCTCTCCCGCGACATGCCGGCCGTTGTGGAACACCTGCATTACCGCGTGATCGACGTGAGCACCATCAAGGAACTCTCCCGCCGCTGGTTCGCCAGGGCCTACTTCCAGTCCCCCGCCAAGAAGGGCGGACACCGCGCCCTGGGGGACATCCAGGATTCCATCGACGAGCTCCGCTACTACCGCGAGGCGGTTTTTGTTCCAGCTCCCGGGCCTGACAGCGCCACGGCCCGCGAAGTCGCGCAGCGCATCACTGCCACGCCCGGCCCAGCAGTGTGACTGTTAACCCGAAATGGCGGTTAAATCACAGTTTGAATGGCGGTTTGCCGTCCCGTTGAGGGAACCTTGGGTTCTTGCGCCATTGCGTGCTGCCGGCGCATGCAAAACGCGTTGGAGGAAACGAAAAGTACGATAACCCCAACGCTTTCAACGGCTTAGAAGCTCTGAATGTAGGCCTTACTTAGCCTCCGGCTGGTACTCCGGATAGTAACTGCGAATTTGATCCGTCGTCATGCCCGTGTTTATCATCTTTTCCAGGCTCACGAGCGAACGGACTTCTTCGACACTGGACAGTGTGCTGTTCCAGGGGCCGATCGTCTGATAGCAGTAATCACTGGGGTCGTTCATCTTTCCGGCGTCATAGCATTCCGGATGACTTGTGTCGCCAGAAACTGCTACGTCGGGTTTTGACGGTGCCGGCTCCCCCATTGCGGCATGAGCTGCAGCGCCGCCAAGCGACACCAATGCTGCACCACCAAGTATGGACAGCAAACGTTTACCTGTTGACCCCATGGTTCCCCCAATAGTTGTGCCTACGCCCCACCCTACGCGGCCCGTCCCCGCACTGCCGGGAGCACCGTCATCAGGCGATGAGCCTGTCGTCGCTGATCGCTGCCGTGCTTTTGAGGACTCTTGCAGCAGCTCGATATGACGCCCGTCCGCTTTAAGGGAACATCTACCGGGCGGAAATTTGGCGCTCCTTCGCGTCGAGGGCGGACTTTAAACCTGCTCACACCTCAATGGCTCTCGCTCCTGGTCCGAACCACAAATGCACTGTACAAATCTGGTCTACCCTCGGTGATTCTCCGCTTAATAGCTGGGCGAACCACTAAGGCGACGTCCGGCGGCTCGTGCCCTACCGGCTCCCCTCGAACGGGTCGATCACCGGGTGCACGCCGTGCTCAGGGCAGGAGAACGCGATGCGGCGGCGCTGGAATTTAAAGAAGGTCAGGGGGCCGCAGGCTCGGCGGCCGGGCTCGGTGGAGAGCCGATGCTTGCCAGGGATGTTTAGGGCAGACTGGTGGTGTGAGCGGAATCCTGTGGGTGCTGCACGTCGATCTCGACCAGTTCATCGCGGCGGTCGAAGTGCTCCGGCGGCCGGAGCTCGCGGGCAAGCCGATCATTGTCGGGGGTCGGGGCGACCCCACGGAACGAGCTGTGGTGTCGACCGCATCCTACGAAGCCAGGGCGTTCGGCGTGGGTTCCGGAATGCCCTTACGCATTGCCGCCCGGAAAGTGCCCGACGCTGTGATCCTGCCCGTCGATCAGGAGGCTTACCTCACGGCGTCTGAAACGGTGATGGCTACCCTGCGCGCGCAGCCCGGCGCCACCGTGCAGGTGCTGGGTTGGGATGAAGCCTTTGTAGGCACTGAGACAGAGAACCCGGAAGCCTACGCCCGGCAGGTGCAGGCCGCTGTCCTGGAGCGAACGCAGCTGCATTGCAGCGTGGGCATCGGCGACACCTTGGTCCGAGCCAAGGTCGCCACCGGTTTCGGCAAGCCGGCCGGCGTCTTCCGTCTCACTGCCGGGAACTGGCTCGACGTCATGGGCAGTAGGCCCACCAAGGACCTGTGGGGCGTCGGAACCAAAATCTCGGGCCGGCTGGCCAAACTCGGCATCAACACAGTCGCCGAGCTCGCCGCGTCCGACCCCCAAGACCTGGTCTCGGAGTTCGGCCCCAAGATGGGTCCTTGGTACGCGGAGCTCGGACGCGGGGACGGCGCCAGCGTTGTGGACGACACCCCGTGGGTTGCCCGCGGGCATAGCCGGGAGACCACCTTCCAGCGGGACCTGACCGAGCCCGCCCAGGTGGACGACGCCGTGAGGGAGCTGGCAGCGCGTGTCCTTGCGGATGTTGTGGCCGAAGGACGGCCCGTGGTGGGGCTGACCCTGAAGGTTCGGTACGCTCCGTTCTTCACCAAGACCCACGCGAGGAAGATTCCCGAGACATTTGACCGGAACGAAATCCTCGCGAGGGCCTTGGACCTCGCAGCCGGGATCGAAGCGGGCCGTCCGATCCGACTCCTAGGCCTGCGGGCCGAAATGGCAATGCCCGACGATGCCCGAAAGGGACACACGCCGACGCGCGGCGGTTGGTGACGGCGTCACTCGTCTGATACGTGGCCTCCGTCCCGTTTGGGGAACCTCGATGGGACCTGGCGAACAGGTGCCGGTCCCCGAAACACTCCGCGATTAGTATCTGGTGCCCTGGACTGATCGACCTGGTCCTAGTCGCCGGAAATGAGGATGGAGGAGTCGTGGCCTAGTCCTGCAGTTGTCAAAAGCTCTCCCTCGCGCGCCCCGCCGGTGGTGCACGCGGGGTGCCAGCCAGATGGGTTATCAACCGGAAAACGGCCAAGCACGCCGTCGACTTCTCGGCGTTCTGGCCAAGGAAGTACTTGCTCCCACCCGCTTCGGCAACAAGGAGCACCTTGTCCAAATCTGATTCGCCGAAAATTAACGCCTGCAGGAAGCTAGTCCGTCGCCGTAGCGGGACGCTCCAAGGCCTTGAAGCCGGACGGCCCCTAGCAGCCGCTGAGCAGGCATCCCGATATGAGCGCGGCGGTCAGGAAGTAAGACCTACGATAATTGATGGCGCTGCCCCTTCAGGCTTAGATGATGCCACCCTATCCACACTTGCCCGCAGTGCGTCGGCGATGACCTGGCCCATGTGGGGAACCTTGACCGCGATCAATTGAGTCGTCACACCAGCTCGCTCGCTAGTAATCACAGAGAACCACGGGTAAAACTCCCGAATTCTGCCTCGCGGGCTAAGTTGCCGAGAACGCCATCCATGGCTTTCAGAGTTGCGCCATGACTTCGACTTGAGTTGAGATCCTGGCCCGTTCGCCGACCAGGCGCTTTCGGAGAAGGGGTGTCTGCGAGGCGGGGTTGGCCATGCACGGCACCGCGGACTGGCACCGGTTGCCTCAGATAATTGGCCAATTCTCACCGGTCACTTGCCCCTCACATTGGTGTCAGGTCCTAGTCTAACGATCATGACTACAAACCAGCATGATTCTTCCCCAGTTCTTCAACTTCGAGTCATCGTCGAGGCCGAGGATTTCGACGCAGCCATAGCCTTCTACCGGGACACGTTAGGGTTGCCCGAACAAGCCGCGTTTGAGGGAGACGGTGACGCCCGGGTTTCGATTCTGGAGGCCGGACGAGCCACCCTCGAAATCTCAAACCCCGCCCAGAAGCGGATGATCGATCAGGTCGAGACTGGGGCGCGGCAAGGCGCCGGCATCCGGCTGGCCTTTGAGGTCACCGACGGGCGCGGCGTCACCACCAAACTTGCTGAGGCCGGAGCCACCGTCGTTGCCGAGCCGCGCGAGACGCCCTGGCGATCTTTGAACGCACGGCTCGAAGCACCCGCCGGGCTACAGATCACAGTGTTCGAGGAGCTGGAAGATGCCGCTACTCGGACCAATCGCGAAGGGTTTGGAACCGCCGCGGGACGGTAATCCATCGGGGCCCATCACTTTCGAGGAATGACGAAACGAGAAGGTCAGCTTTCCAACGAAGATGTAGAACAGTTGCGTTGTAAAGCCCGACGACCGTGTCGACCTGTACCTTCGCGCCGAGTGGCAGCGCTGCCACCTGGATCGTTGTGCGAACGGGGAACGGCTCGTTCAGGTGCTTGGCATAGACAGCGTTGATCACTTCAATGTCCTTGTAGATAACGCATACGGAGTGATCCGTCCGAAGACATCTTCTCTGTCCCATTCAGGACGGGTGGCCGGCGCGAGCTAGTCATGCTCCGCGACCTCGGCCCCGAGCACACCGTCAGCGACTAGCTAGCAGCGGGCCGCAGGACGAAACCGCGCCAGATACGAGGCACCAGAGTTCAGATCAGATTCGCCATGCCCTCGGCGGCAATCTGGGCGCGTAGCTCGCGCTCGGCCTAATCGGCCACCAAACGCTGCTGAAAACACGCCTATTACCGTTGCGACTCACACCTTTGGACGAGTCGGCTGGATTGTTGATAATACGGTTGTCATCGATACCGTCCGCGAGGAAGCAGCGATCCATGGTGGACGCCTTACCTCTGTTTCGCCAGGAACTGGATGAGTGCTTGGTTCCATTCGTCGGGGTGGCTTACGTTGCATCCGTGGGGGGCTCCGGCGATGACGTGCAGTTCGCTGCCGGGCAGGGTCGCGTGGGTGCGTTGGCCGGATCCTTCGAAGGGTACGGTGGCGTCGCCGTCTCCGTGGAGCACGAGTGCAGGGACGGTTATTTTGGGCAAGTCGTCACGGAAGTCGGTGCCGCCGAAAGCGGTCATGCACGCGAGGGCTGCTTTCTTGTCCGCCTGCTTGCATAATTCGATGGCGTCCTGGCGCTGTTGTTCGCTGACTTTGAGTTCTCCGTTGACGGAGAAGAAGTTGCGGGTGAATCCGTCGTAGAACTCGTCCTCGTCCTTGGTCAGGTCAGCGGCCATCTTTGCGGCCTCGTCCTTGGTCAGGGGACCGTCGGGGTTGTCGTCGGTCTGCATCATGTAGGGCGGGACCGCGGAAGCGAAGACCACGCTGCGGAGCCGTTCGGCGCCGTAGCGGCTGAAGTAGCGGGCGACTTCTCCGCCGCCCATGGAGAAACCGACCAGAGTGACATCATCGAGCTCAAGCTGTTCAAGCAGGGCGTGCAGGTCCTCGGTCAGGGTGTCGTATTTGTAGCCTGTCAGTGGTTTGTCACTGCGGCCGAAGCCGCGACGGTCATAGGTTATGACGCGATATCCGGCGTCCTGAAGGGCCGGCACTTGGGCCTGGAACGCTTCCCCGGACAGCGGCCAGCCGTGGATAAGGACGACCGGGCGACCCGGCCCGCCAATGTCATCCACGTGCAGGTTGGTGTCTTTGAACAATCCGTGATGTGCAGTGATTTCGGTCATGACTCACCCTTCGATGTTTTGGACCGTGCCGGTTGGAGCCAGCCTACTCAGACCATCAGCATGCTGTCTTTCTTAATCGGAGAACTTCCTGCGGGCATCATGACAGCCACTGCAGGTGAGCTCAGCCTCACGAGTTCATGGGAAACATACAGCCGGGATGCCAGTCGGGCAGTCCGTGAGGGCGGGGGTGACGAATAAGAGTGTGTGGGGTGGTTTCCTGATGGGCGCGCCGTCCGGCGTGTGGAGGACACATCCCTGCGAAGGGATTGTCATGACAAGGATCAACAGAGCCCTGGCCATAGCGGCGGCCGTTTCGCTGGCGGCCATCACCGGATGCACCGGTCCGGGAGGGGACTCCTATACCCTGCCCGCGGCCAGCAGCACCGCTTCTGCCCCATCATCCAACGCTTCGTCACAGGCCGGTCAGGCGCTCATCACGATTCGGGATTTCAAGTATGAGGTTCCGGCGTCGGTGAAGCCGGGGGCGATGGTGACGGTGACGAACGCGGACAGCGCCCCGCACACGCTGACCGCCAAGGACAAGGGCG